>JAYWCR010000025.1:0-44710 GCA_043780395.1 Sphingobacteriales bacterium | reverse complement strand
ATTGATGGGCTTCAGGATATTTACTGGGCCGAAAGTCACCTTGTTAAAGCCCTTCCTAAAATGATTAAGGGAGCCAGCTCCTCAACCCTCAAAGCCGGTATCGAAAAACACCTTAAAGAAACTGAAACCCATGTTCAGCGTCTTGAGCAAATCTTTACCTCCCTTGGTGAGCCAGCCAAGGCAAAGGTATGTGAGGCTATGAAAGGATTGCTGAAAGAGGCTGAAGAGATTATGGACGAGACTAAAAATATGGATGCTGCTGTCATCGATGCAGCCATTATTTTTGCTGGTCAGAAGATCGAACATTATGAAATTGCTACTTACGGAGGCCTTGCTGCCATGTCAACACATCTCGAAGATAAAAGAGTGAATGCCATGCTCAGTCAGACACTTGAAGAAGAAAAGAAAGCAGATGCCCTGTTAAGTCAGGTAGCTGTGAATGAAGTGAATCCAAAAGCTGCCACAGCTAAATAATTAAAGCATCACAGGGTGCAGAACTTAACCTGCACCCTGTTCTATTTAAGACTCTCTACAATTTCAAAACTCAGGGCTGCTGCCAGGCCGCTTGTTTTCATCTCAGGGTCCAGTGAAGGATTAAGTTCCGCAATATCTACTCCCCTGACCTTACCGCTGCAAAGGATCATTTTCAGCGTGTTCCAGAAAAGACCATCAGGAAAAATTCCACTCTTTGCCTGAGCGCTAACCCCGGGTGCGAAAGCGGCTGCAAAAACATCCATACAAAGGGTCAGGTAAATTCCTTCAGATCTCCAAAGTATATCCTGTACTGACTCCTGAATAAGTCTGCTGTTCCCGGCAAGAAATTCCTTTCCTTCAATATACCTGACATCAAGTTCATCGGCCCTTGTAAAAAGACTGCGTGTATTGCTGTTTTGCTGGATTCCCAGGGCGAGGTAAATAAATTCCACCCCTTCATTCCGGCAATCCACAGCAGCCTGAAAGAAGCCTGTTCCAGAATTTGCGCCTCCAGGTCCCTGACTGCGAAGATCAAAATGGGCATCAAAATTTATAATTCCGATTGCTGCACTGCCAGATTGCCTGTAGAAGTTTCTGATCCCTGTAAAATGCCCGTACATAAGCTCATGCCCCCCTCCCCAGACCATAGGCAGGTATCCCTGCCCTAGAATATCGCTTACAGTTACTGAGAGGCATGCCTGAGCAAGTTCCAGGGCACCGTTCTTGCAGCAGATCGTACCGGCATCTACCAGGGTCAGGGTATCAGGGAAATGTACAGGAAGGCTGGCACAAGCTTTTCTAAGCATTGCCGGCCCCTTAGCGGCACCGGGGCGGCCAAGATTGCGGAGAACCCCTTCGTCACAAGCAAAGCCCAGAATGGCAATTCCCCTGCCTCCGGGTTTCAAAGGAGGCAGTTTTGCACGCTCCAGATCAATACAGTGTATTTGTTGGTGCCAGCGCAACGAGCCGGAGTCTTCTGCGTCTATGCGCCCGTTCCAATCGTCTTTATCTGCGGGTATATAGGTTCCCTGTACGTATTGCATAATATGATATTATACAGACCTGCCCCTTTTCCAGCGCAGATCTGATTTAAGTATTCCCTGATGATAAAAGATCTCACGGTGATCAGCAACTGGAAAAGCCTGCAAATCGGCCATCTGCCCCGGTCTGATCTGCCCCCTGTCGTAAAGACCCAGGGATGCTGATGCCCTGTAGGTCAGGGCTGCATAGATTTCTGCAGCATTAAGCTTCTGGGCAGCACCCAGCACGGAGGCCTGGATCAAAAGATTGCCCATAGGGGCTGACCCCGGGTTCCAGTCACTGGCGATGACAAGGCTGGCACCCGCATCGAGCAAAGCACGGGCGGGTGCAAAAGGCATTCCCAGACCAAGAGAAGCACCAGGCAAAACAATGGCTGCCGTATCTGAAGCTGCAAGAGCCCTGATCTGGGTGGCCCCAATAGCCTCCAGATGGTCTGCTGAACGGGCCTTAAGCGCTGCAGCAAGAGCCGCTCCCCCGCAGCTGAACTGATCGGCATGAATGACAAGGTCGAATCCCATTCGGGCGGCCTGAAGAAGGTAGAAACGGGCTTCCTTTACTGAAAAGGCACCTTTTTCAACAAAAATATCTATCCTTTTACAAAGATTCCTCTGGCAGATTACCGGCAATAATTCCCTGGCCAGGTATTCAAGCCAGGCCTTTGCCCCTCCATCAAAATCATGCGGCTTCATATGGGCCGCAAGACAGGTAGGCACAAGATCAAGAGGCGTATCGCCAGCGGTCTGCCCGATCAGCTCCAGCATCCGCAGTTCCTGGCCAACGGAAAGGCCGTAGCCCGTTTTAATTTCTGTAGTTGTTATTCCACCTTCCAGCTGAATGTTCAGCCGGTGCAAAAGCCCTTCCTTCAGTGCAGCATCCGCAGCATTCCTTGATGCCTGCACCGTAGTCCAGATACCTCCTCCGCCTGCAGCAATTTCAGGATACGATACTCCTGATGAGCGCAATGCATAATCAGCAGCCCTGGAACCTGCATAGATCAGGTGTGTATGGGCATCTGTAAAACCAGGAAGAAGCACATGGTTTCCTGTAATTTCCTGAACGTTAACTTCTTTATGCAGGCGCCATAGATCCTCAAAATTACCCGTATCCAGAATAATTCCTTCAGAAACAAGCAGCCCTGCATGAGGTATTATTTCAAGTTCTTCATTCTTCAGCGCACCTTTTATAGCCAGGCCAGCCAGGCCTATAAGCTGGCTGAAGGGACCGATCAATTCCATTATGGCCATAACTGCAGGTCAAATCTTGCTGCCCATTCAGTGGCTTTTTCATATCCGGCATCCATATGCCTGAATATACCCATAGCCGGATCATTGTAGAGCACCCTGCGAAGGCAGGAAGCAGCCCGCTCTGTGCCGTCGGCCACTACAACCATCCCTGCATGCTGTGAAAAGCCCATCCCAACTCCTCCCCCATGATGAAAGGATACCCAGGTAGCCCCACCTGAAGTATTGGCCATTAAGTTTAGCAGCGGCCAGTCAGAGACTGCATCCGATCCGTCGGCCATTGCTTCTGTTTCACGGTTGGGTGAGGCTACGGAGCCGCAGTCGAGATGATCGCGGCCGATGACGATGGGCCCTTTTACTTTTTTTGTGGCCACAAGTTCATTAAACAGAAGCCCTGCTTTTTCACGCTCACCCATACCCAGCCAGCAGATCCTGGCCGGAAGGCCCTGGAAACTTACCAGCCGGGCAGCCTTTTCAAGCCATTTATGCAATTCTATATTTTCTGGAAAGGCTTCGGCCAGCGCTTTATCGGTCGTAAAAATATCTTCAGGATCACCCGACAAAGCTACCCACCTGAAAGGGCCCTTTCCCTCACAGAATAAAGGCCTGATGAAGGCAGGGCAAAAGCCCTGGTAGGCATAGGCAGCTTCCTGCCCTCCCTGCCTTGCAAATTCTCGCAGGTTATTTCCATAATCAAAGGTGACTGATCCGTGTTTCTTCATCTCAAGCATAAAACCTACATGACGTGCCATACTTCTGACAGCACGTTCTTTATAAAGCACTGGGTCATGGTTTCTGAGCAGGGCTGCCTCGTCCAGACTCAGTCCGTTTGGGATATACCCGTTCAGAGGATCATGCGCGGAGGTCTGGTCAGTAAGCATATCGGGATAGATACCGGCAGCAAGGAGCTTTTCAAGCATATCGCCCGCATCAGAAACAAGGCCTACAGACAGGGGCTCACCCTTCTCCATGGCCGGCCAGATCCAGGAGAGAGCTTCTTCAAGTGAATCAGTCATCCGGTCTATATAATGTGTATCAAGCCTTTTTCTGATACGCCACGGGTCTGTATCTGCAGCCAGACAGATCCCGCCCGCCATTGTTGCGGCCAGGGGTTGGGCCCCACCCATGCCTCCCAGGCCTGCAGTGACAAGCAGCTTGCCTTTCAGGCTCCCTCCAAAATACTGGCGGGCACATTCCATAAATGTTTCATATGTTCCCTGCAGAATGCCCTGGGTACCGATATAGATCCAGCTCCCGGCAGTCATCTGCCCGTACATCATAAGACCCTGTGATTTAAGTGAATTAAAATGTTCCCAGTTCGCCCATGCAGGCACCAGATTGCTATTGGCGATCAGCACGCGGGGAGCCTGAGGATGGGAGCGCACAATACCTACCGGCTTACCTGACTGAATGAGCAGTGAATGCTCTTCATCAAGCTCAAGGAGAATTTCAATGATCTTATGCAGGCAATCTACATTTCTGGCTGCCTGCCCGTTACCTCCGTAAACCACAAGTGCAGCAGGATCTTCAGCCACCTGGGCATCGAGGTTATTCAGCAACATACGCAGGGGCGCCTCTGTCTGCCAGCTTCTGGCATGAAGCACGGTTCCCCGGGGGGCCTTATAATGGGGATGGCTGGCATAGATTCTAATAAAGTCCGAAGCATTCATAGTTTTTATCCGTCAGGTTCAAAATTCTTTCTTCCGACACTGTGCAGGCAAGGGCCGGCAATATTCCTTCACTTACAATGGTTCTTAATTTTTCTATATCTATAGAAAATATGCGGTCTTTAGTGGCAAAAGAGACATGCTCACGCACCAGCTTATGGCAGGCTTCCAAGATAGGAGTTGATTTCAGCGGCCTGCGATAATCCAGGGCCTGAGAGGAGTAAAGGAGCTCTATGGCCATAATATATTCAAGGTTGTCTACCACCATATGAAGCTTGCGCCCGCTTATAGAACCCATGGACACATGGTCTTCCTGCCCCAGAGAAGTGGGAATACTGTCTGCACTGGCCGGAAAACAATAGGTCTTGTTTTCACTGACCAGGGCGGCAGCCGTATACTGGGGAATCATAAAACCAGAGTTCAGGCCCGGCTCATCGATCAGAAGCCGGGGAAGTCCGAACCGGCCCTCTGTCATCAGGTAACAGCGCCGGTCAGCAATATTACCTAGTTCAGCAGCCGCAAAGGTGGTATAATCAAGGGGCAGGGCAAGGGGCTGTCCATGAAAATTACCTCCGCTGATAGTTTCCCTGTCATTGAAGATCACAGGATTATCGGTGACAGAATTCAATTCAATAGTAACAAGCTCTTTCAGATGTAACCAGGCATTTCTGGAAGCACCATGAACCTGGGGCATACATCTCAGAGAGTAAGGATCCTGCACCCGGCCACAATCTGCATGAGAGACCAGAATTTCCGATCCTTCCAGCAAGGTTCTCAACCGGTGGGCAACAAACAGATTTCCTGCAAAAGGCCTCAGGGAATGCAGGCGCAGATCAAATGGATGAGAGGAACCCATAAGCCCTTCCAATGACATAGCACCGGCAATATCTGCAGTTTCAAGAATAGTATGCATGCGCTTAAGACCCAGTACAGCAAAGGCAAGAATAAACTGTGTACCATTGATCAGGGCCAGGCCTTCTTTGGGTCCAAGTACTAGCGGCTCCAGCTGCCTGAGCTGAAGGCACCGCCCAGCAGGCATCGTAACTCCCTTAAAGGTCACCTCACCCATACCTATAAGAGGAAGAAAGAGATGCGCAAGGGGGGCAAGGTCACCTGAAGCTCCAACAGAACCTTTTTCAGGAACAACCGGATGGATACCCAGTTCAAGAAAGGTCAGTATCCTGTCCAGCGTTTCAAGACGAACTCCGGAATATCCCTGGGCCAGGGCATGGACCTTGGTGATCATCATGATCTTTGAAATAATTTCAGGTACGGCTCTGCCAATGCCAACACTATGGCTCTGGAGTATATTGTACTGGAGTGAGCGGGTATCATTCTCAGAGATCAGGGTATCACATAAAGGACCGAAGCCTGTATTGATCCCATAAACAACCTGACCACTTTTTACGATCTGATCTACATGAGCCCTTGAGGCAGCCACCTTTGTTCTGGCCTCAGGGTCCAGAATTCCATTTATCTTCCTTTCTGCAAGATCAAGGCATTTACCAACCGTAAGCCTGTCAATACCGTATCTGAATATAGATTCCATCCTTTGATTTCTTTACGGGCTTTTAACACCCCTGTACTGCCAATGAATACTACAAGTTAGTTAAAAGGAAATATTTGATTATACAGAAATTTAATGCCAAATTGCTTTACGATCAACTCATAAAAATGAATAGAAGAGAAGCCTTATCTACAGTAGCCCTGCTACTGGGAGGCACAATTATAGGCGCAGATGCATTCCTGTCTGGCTGTTCCACCGGAACTAAAACCCAGAAAGGCATTTTAACTGCTGATAACATCGCTTTTCTGGATGAAGTTGGGGAAACCATTCTTCCGGCTACAGCTTCTTCACCAGGTGCTAAAGCTGCCAAAATAGGTGAGTTCATGAATACGATGGTGAGCGACTGTTATACGCCTGCCAACCAGAAACTCTTTACAGACGGGATCGTAAAACTGAACGCCTCGAGCCAGACTAAATACCAGAAGTCTTTTGTTGACCTTGAAGCGGGGCAAAAGCACGACCTGCTTGTGCAGCTTGATACTGAAGCCAAGGAATACCAGAAAAATATGCATGCTGCAAAGCCTGCAGAACCTGCTAAAGATGCAAAGACCCAGGTCTATGAGGCCGCAGCCAGGGAAGCTAACCTGAACCGTGAAAGCATTGCTGCCAAAGTGGTCAAACCACCAGAGCATTATTTTACCATGTTCAAGCAACTCACCCTCTGGGGGTATTTCACTTCTAAAGAAGGAGCTACGAAGGCATTGAGCTATGTAGCAGTTCCGGGCCATTATGATGGGGATGTGCCATACCTGAAAGGCCAGAAAGCCTGGGCAACTTCCTGATCTGTCATTTTTCCAGAACTAAAAAGGTTACCACCGCAGGTAACCTTTTTTTATGGGCTGACAGTCTGTGCTGTACTGTTCTGAACTATGTAAAAACTTTATTGAGAACAGGAACATGCACCACAACCAACGCAGGATTGGTACATTTGAGCTTTAAGATCACTTAATACACAGCAAGATGAAAATTGAAAATAATAAAGTCGTATCCCTTACTTACGACCTGTATATCAAGGAAGATGATACTGAATCATTGGTTGAAAGCACTACACCTGAAGAGCCATTGGTTTTCTTATATGGTGCAGGTCAGATGCTTCCTAAATTCGAAGAGCATTTAAGCGGGCTGAAAAGTGGTGATCTTTATGAATTTCAACTGACTGCTGAAGATGCTTATGGCGAGTATAATGATGAAGCTGTCACAAAGCTTCCCAAAGAAATGTTTCAGGGTGCTGAGCTTCCCGAAGAAGGAAGCATGCTTCCTTTACAGGATGAAAGCGGACACCATTTTCAAGGCCAGGTACTTGCTATTGAAGAAGATGTAGTGGTAGTTGACCTGAACCATCCGATGGCAGGCCAGGATCTTCGCTTCAAGGGTCAGATCCAGGATGTACGCGATGCAAGTGCAGAAGAACTTGAGCATGGACATGTACATGGCCAGGGCGGACATGAAGATTCAGAAGAAGAGTCTGACGAAGAAAGCGGATTATAAACAATAAAAAAAGCGGAAAGGACTCTTCATCTGAAAAGTTCTTTTCGCTTTTTTATTTCAATTGCCTTAGGCTACGGGAACAGGAATATTACCCGTTCTCATCAACAGGTATACAATACCGATCACAACCAGAATTGAAATAAAGATCAGATTTCCGATCGGACGGGCCGTAAAAGGGGTATCTGTGCCAATATATTTTTTCCAGAAAAACCTGATCAGCAGAAAAGCTCCCAGCACATTGAAGAGAACCTGTAATGCACTGTAAAGGAACAGTAAAACCTGTTGTTTAGGTGCCGGCACAGGAATTAACCTCATTAAAAGGCTGATCCCGATTGTATAAAGTATTCCGAATATAACCACCTCCCAGACAGCTTTTTTATTCCCTGACTTATTGAAATTAATAGCCAGCAGAATAGCCCCGTAAATGGCTCCGAAAAGAATGGTAAAAATATTAATCGCTCTGGGTGAAAAATAACTTGGTGCCAGCGAATCATCAGAACCAGTCGCAGAACCAGCTTCCTGGACCCTTAAGGTCGTATCAGGCGCAGCTGGCAATTGAAACCAGGGGTCAGCAGGCTTCTCATTTTCAGCCCTTTTTTTAGCACGCAGATCAATGTCGATAGCCCTGAGTTCAGCAAAAGAGAAGATCCGCCCCCTCTTTTCAAGTTCTGCAATGGCAGCTTCTACAGAATCGGCCGCATAACGCACTCTTTTTATTATCAGGTCTTCCAGTTGCTTGTCATTGCGGGAAGCCATTATTTCACTAAGATTTTCCATGTGGGAACAGATCGGAACCGGTAAACTTTACCTGTACAAAAACTTGTAAGTATGATGCCTTGAACAGGCGGCACAAAGATAACTAAATATACTATACAAGCCCTCAGGCATACAAAGGTTCAGTTATATGAATTTCAAACCGCCAGATTTCAAGAATGTTTTCCATATTGATCTCAAAAGGCTTATATTCTGTATTTAACGAACATAGAAGCAGGGTACTCTTATCCGCTTTTTTAAAATATACCAGTTTAAAAACAATCCCTTCCTGCCTTGTCAGAAGCACATATTTATGACCTTCCACAAGCCTGTTCCAGTTATCAAGGTACGAGCAGACCACATAGGAATGCGTGTTCATGGGAAGCATGGAATCGCCTTCAAGCTGAAACATTCTATATTTCAATGATTTGGAAAGAAAAGGAAAAGTTAGCCTTGGAAGTTCACCTATATATTCAGGGTCGGTATGCCCGTTCATATAGCCTGCTCTTGCCCTGACAGGCACTACTTCGGTAAGATCCTCACCTTCATGATTGACACTGGTAGCAATGACCCTGAGCTTGTTTCCACTTATAAAACTTTCGTTGCCATGGATCAGTTCCCGGATCTTATATTCTGTAAGAGTTCCGAGCTCAATCTTAAGCAGGGCATCTGTACTTATGCAGAAATAAGCCGAGAGAGAGAGCAGGGCATCAAGGGTAGGCCTGATCGTGCTTTCATAACCAGCAAGCTGTGAACGTGAAAAGCTCATCGAGGCGGAAGCATCGGCCTGGGTAACACCCTTTCTCAGCCTCAGGAATTTAATATTACCGTGAATAAACATGTTTAACATACAGACACTAAAATTAAATTAATTTGTCTGTTATACAAACAAGCAGCGTTAAACTTTAAGAATGGTTTCCTTTCCGGCGTCCAATTCGAATCTTAGACCCTTCCAGATCAGGGATCCCCTGGTTTTTTGAGGGAGCGTGATACGTATAAACCATTGACTGCCTTTTTTTTCATAGTTCACGGAAATAAGCCCGTTTGGATGGGGCATGCTTCCACTTGCTTTCTCAAGCCTGCCCAGATGGGGTTCGATCCTTATTCTTGTAAAACCCGGTGTGGCAGCATCAATGCCCAGTACAGTTCTGATAAATTCAATGTTCGGGCTGGCTCCCCAGGCATGGCAGTCAGAACGGGCATGATCCACATCTGAAATTTCTGCCCAGGTGCTCAGCCCATGGTCGAGTTGTGTTTTCCAGTCACCAAGCAGGTTGAGGTACTCATTTCCCAGACCTGCCTTCACCAGAGCCTGATTTACATAATACCGGAAATAGATAGTAGCCTGGACCAGGTGTTTGTCCTTTAATATCTTTCCGGCCAGTTCTCTGGCCTGAGCGCCTTCCACGACCCCTGTTAAGATAGCCAGGCTGTTCGTATGCTGTGAAAAGACCTTCCTGCCCTTCAGGTCAGTAAAAAGACCCTGCTCCCGGTTCCAGTATTTGGCGCGGATGGTCTTCTTCAGCAGCATTACCCTGCCTGCATAGGTCATGGCCAGTTCTTTACTTCCCAGTGACCGCTCCATTTCTTCTGCCAGCTGGCAGGCCCATAGCAACTGAAGGTCCATTTCTGCAGAACCCAATACCGGATCATTGGGCGCTATACCGCTGTTCCAGCCAGGCGCTACTGCCCAGTCAGTAAAGTTCCAGTAAGGAACTGGTTTCAATGATCCGTCGGCCTGCTGATATTTCTCAAAGAACTTCAGCACCTGCCGGCTACCCTCCAGCATGGAGCGGATAAATGCCGGATCATTGCGGTACTGGTAATAATCATGAAGCATGCCTATCCACCATAAAGAAAAAGGAGGAATGAGCTGGTGCGTGGAGGGGTAACGGCTATAGGTGATACCTTCGGGGATCCGGGAATAATCCAGTTGCGTGATAGCCTGCCTCATCAGCCGGTCGTCACCACTGTTAAAGATGGATACCAGGGCCTGGATCCGCGTATCGCCGGCATACTGGAGCTCTTCATAATAGGGGCAGTCCATATAAGTCTCTACCGCGCAGCTCCGGGCTGTGTGCCAGCCGGTCTGAAAGATACGGGTCAATACAGAGTCACCGGTCTGAAAAGCGGCATTGAGTATGAAGGGATACCCGGTAAACAAGCCGTAGCAATCTTCAATTTCAAGTGCCTCGTTCCCTGTCTGCACTTCAAGTTTCAGAAACCTGTAGGTTCGGTACCAGAGAGGGCTGAAAGAATGCTCCTTCCCATCGGCCACCAGAGAATCCGTTTTACCGGAAAAGCGCATATTTTCTACCTGATTGCGGTTCGCCTTGACATTGCTTTGAGGGTCTTTGATGTCTTTTATATAAAGAGCCTCGGCATAGGCAAGGGATAGCCCCGCTCCTGCTCCTGCGCTGAACTTCAATACCGGGTAGGCATTGGTCAAAAAGCCCTGATCAATCAGGAACTTGATATGGGAATGGGCAGGCACCATGATCCTGAACGGTTTTGCAGCATCATATGCAGGCATAGGCATTCCGGTAGCAATGCGTATACGCTGCAGGCGTTGCACCCTGAGTTCTGGTGCAGGGATCATGGCCGGCAGCAGCATCCAGCCGTCTGACCAGTCAAAGGATCCCTTGGGCGACCCTTCAAATACAGGCTTTGCCGCTCTCCATGTCTGATCATTAAAACTCAGGCCCTCCCAATTTTCGGGATAGCGGTGATAGTTGATCTTTTCACCCGGCCCGGTAAGATAATAATAGCCGGTAACTCTGGGAGTAAAGGCAGTATAAGCCGAATCAGCAATAGCCTTCCAGCCGGGGCCTGTATCGGCTATGCGCTCTGCAGCTGAATTACCGGCCAGAATAAAGGCCGTCCGGTAGGTTAGCTGGGCCTGCGGCTTCCATTCTCCGTCATTCCAGACCACGGCTGCCAGCTGGTTGCTTCCTGCTTTTAAAAAAGGGGCAAGATCGACCGTTTCATAGTACCAGTGAAAAAGATCACCCCGGGCAGGCCCGAGCGCAACAAGATCTCCGTTCACATATAACTTATAGCGATTATCACCGGATACATGCACAATGAAGGTAGCTGGCTTTGAATGCAGGTCTATCATTTTACGGAAATGGTAGATGCCATAGCCGTTTGCCGGCTGCCCCGGGGCTTCGATCCATTTCGCATGCCATTTTATATGGAGAATACTGTCTGAGATCAGCAGCTTTTCTGAAGGCGTCTGGGCCAGTGCAGTTGAACCCGAGCCTGTAAGCAGGAGTTTTTCAGCAGGTGCCTGGGCCAGTGCAGTTGAACCCGGGCCTGCCAGCAGGCCTATGAACCATAGAATTTCAATAAACCTTGTCATTTCAGAGGGGTTTGTCTTCTGAAATTACCTAATTAACCATTGGATTCTCCATTGAGGGAACTATTTTCTTTTTCAAGAATTTCCAGCAAGCGGCTGTCGTTTCTAAGTTGAACAAATGGAATTGGCGCTGACTGAACCTTCTCATGTGCATTGATCACCAGCAGCATCCACTGTACATCATGCCATGCGCCTTCTTTATAACCGATCTTCTCAAAGACTATGAGTTCCTTAAATCCAAAGCGTGCATGAAGGGCAATACTTTTAAGATTAGGTACTGTGATCAGGGCATATATATTTACGACCCCCTGAATTTTAAGCAAGGCAAGCAAAGCCTGATAAAGATGTGTGGCCACGCCTCTTCCATGCGCTGCTTCATTGATATAGACAGAGATCTCCACTGACCATTGATAGGCAATGCGGTCACGATGGCCACCGGCATAGGCATAGCCTATGATCTGCCCTTCTTCTTCACAGACCAGCCACGGGTACTTTTCTATGATCCTTGCTACCCTTGCTTTAAAATCTTCAGCAGAAGGCACTTCTGTTTCAAAAGTAATGGCAGAATGGTAGATATAAGGGGCATAGATGGCCAGGATCTGGTCGGCATCGGTACTGTTTGCAGGGCGTATGAGCATTAAAAAGAGTTAAGGCTGCAAGGATAAGATACTAATTTCGATATGCATGAAGTATATTTTAATAAATTTCTTAAGTTTGCAATCCAATAAATGACTCCTTAGCTCAGCTGGTAGAGCAAAAGACTCTTAATCTTTGGGTCCAGGGTTCGATCCCCTGAGGGGTCACTTTATTTAAAAGCCTTAACTATATAGTTAAGGCTTTTTTGCGTTTGAGACAAGACCGTTTAAATTAAAAAAAACATTTAATGTCCGTTTCCTGAATTAAAGATTTTTCACATCTCTGAACCCCTTGCCACAAAAGCATTCAGCGCCTGCAGATTTTCTGAAGCATTACCTATGGTATTGTTAAAATAAGCATAGACTGTTTTACCCTGCTCTTTCCATTGCTGAATGTATAAAGCATATTCTTCCAGAAAGTCATCGGTATAGGAGCCTCTGTAATCACCAGACGGCCCGTGGAAACGGAGGTAGATAAAATCAGGTGTACTCTCCGGCACCCCCAGGCCTGTAGCATACTTATCCTGGATGACCAGCCCTGCAGAGAAATCATTAAGCAGGTCATAAACTTCCTGGTCGGTCCATGAGCTATGCCTGAATTCAAAGGCAAGGTCCCATTTTTTTTCAGGGTCTGCCACCCTGATCAGGTCCAGCAAGAGCTGTACCTGCATAAAGGCGAGGCTGGTAAGGCTGGGTGGAAACTGCACAAGAAGAGCCCCTTTATAGTCTCCTGCCCGGGAAATCACCTCCATAAACCTGAGCACATCTTCTTCCTTAAAGAAGAGCCCCCTTGCATGGGTGATCCCCTTCCAGAGCTTGAAGGTGAAGCGAAAGCCAGCCGGCACTTCAGTAGTCCATTTTTCAACCGTTCTGGCCAGGGGAATGCGATAAAAACTGCTGTTAATTTCAATACTTGAATAAAGGGATGCATAAAAGTTCAATCGGCTTCCCCCTTGAAATGAAGGAGGATAGGCGGCTTTATTCTTGAAAGGAAGTACCAGACCACTGGTACCTGAATAAAATGCATTCTTTTTCTCTGCCATGATGAAGATCTGAACGAGGGCTGAAATTAAAATATTGATTAAATTTCCGCCCTGATTCCCTTCAAAAAATCATACCATGTCTTACCTTTTTGCCCTCCTGCTGTTAATTATTGCCTTATTGCTTATCAATCTATACCTGAGCCTGAACGGCCGGGGTAAAGATCCCCAGCAATTGCTGAGCCTTTTGAATCCAGGTTTTCAGGCCATGGAAAAGGAAATGAACCGTATTGAACATTCTGTAAAAGACGAACTGCGAAACAACCGTACTGAAGCCTCCCAGCTTCATGCCCAGAGCAGAAAAGAGCTCAATGAGGTGCTGGAAACCTTCAGGCTGAATATAAATTCTTCCCTTAAAGATTTCTCAGACCGACAGCGTGAAAATTTTACTGACCTGAATACGGCCCAGAGCCAGCAGCATAAAAATCTTACCGAGCGGATCTCTGAAATGAAGGCTGCTACAGAAAAAAGTCTGAAGGAACTGCAGGACGACAATGCCCAAAAGCTTGAGGAAATGAGGGCAACTGTGGATGAGAAATTGCAGAAAACCCTTGAACACAGGCTTAGTGAATCCTTTAAGCTGGTCAGCGAGCGGCTTGAGGCGGTACATAAGGGCCTGGGCGATATGCAGCAGCTGGCAACCGGCGTTGGAGATCTTAAAAAGGTACTCTCCAATGTAAAAACAAGAGGCATTCTGGGCGAATACCAGCTTGAAAATATTCTCGAACAACTGCTCACGCCCGACCAGTACGGTAAAAATGTGAAACCAAGGCCTGGCTCCTCGGGTGTGGTGGAATTTGCCATTAAATTGCCTGGCAGGGATGAGAAGGAAATGCCCGTGTGGATGCCCCTGGATTCGAAATTCCCTAAGGAAGATTTTGAGGTTTTGATGCAGGCCTATGAGCTTTCAGACCTGGGAACGATTGAAGAGTGCCGGAAGAACTTTGTACGCGGTATAAAAAAATGTGCTGCAGAAATCTCTTTAAAATATGTAGAACCCCCGTTCACTACAGATTTCGCTTTATTATTCCTGCCTTTCGAAAGCCTTTATGCAGAAGTCTTGCGCACCCCCGGTCTTTTTGAATCCATTCAGCGTGAGTCAAAGATCATCATTACAGGCCCTACTACCCTTTCTGCCATCTTAAGCAGCCTGCAGATGGGTTTCAGAACTCTGGCCATCGAAAAGCGGTCGTCCGAAGTATGGAATATGCTCTCGTCAGTAAAAAGTGAATTCTCGAAATTCGGCATAGCCATTGAAAAAACCAGAAAGAAGTTACAGGAAGCAAGTAACGTCATAGAACAGGCGGCAACCAGCTCGCGGCAGGTGATCCGCAAGCTCAATGATGTACAACTTCTGCCCCAGCACCAGCAAGCACTGCTCGCTGATGATACTGAAATAAATGATTCAGCCAGCAATGAGGAGGAAGACCCGGAGGCTGATAATTAATTAAAACATTCCTATTCTTATATTGGTTAACCGCTTGTCTGTATGCATATAGAATTATAAAGCTTACTAAAAACTGAATAAGAAATGGACTTTCCCGATCAGCTTACCAGTACCGTTTCTTCATTTTTTCCGACCCACGATGAGATCCCGGCGGAACAAGCAATCAAACCAATCGACCAGCGTGAAATTCTGATCAATGGAGAACTCCGCACCTGGCATGGACCTGTTCAGCAGGTATACTCGCCTGTATGTATCCGCGACGAGGCGGGGGTTCTAACTAAAATGGCCATTGGAAGTTATCCCCTGGCTACAGAAACAGAAGCCCTGGAAGCATTGGATGCCGCTGTAAAAGCCTATGATTATGGCCGTGGCCACTGGCCCACCATGGGAGTTCCAGGAAGGATACGCCATCTGGAAGATTTTACTTTCAAAATGATCGGTTGCCGCCAGGAAGTGGTGAACCTGCTGATGTGGGAAATAGGAAAACCACTAGCAGATTCAGAAAAAGAGTTTGACCGTACCATTGAATACATGCATGCGACTATTCAATCTCTTAAACTTCTTGATAACAAGTCATCAGGCTTTGAGATAGCGCAGGGTATTGCCGGCCAGATCCGCAGGGCACCACTGGGTGTCGTGCTTTGCATGGGTCCATTTAATTACCCTTTGAACGAAACCTTTACCACCATGATACCGGCACTTATCATGGGCAACACGATACTTTTCAAGCCACCCAAGTATGGAACATTGCTGTTTTGCCCCCTGCTTAAAGCTTTTCAGGAATCCTTTCCGGCAGGAGTTGTAAATACAGTGTACGGACGGGGAGCTACGGTAGCACCTACTTTAATGAAATCAGGAAAGATCGATTGTCTTGCCCTGATAGGTTCAAGCAGGGTTGCCGACCAGCTGATCAAACTCCACCCTAAAACCAACCGTTTAAGACCTATCTTAAGTCTGGATGCCAAGAATGCAGCCATCATTCTGAAAGATGCTGATCTTGAAGAGACTGTCAGAGAATGTGTGCTTGGTGCCCTGACCTTTAACGGGCAGCGTTGTACAGCTATTAAGATTATCTATGTACACAGATCGCTGGCTGAAGAATTCCTGGCCTTGCTTTCCAAAGAAGTGAACAAGCTGAAAATGGGTATGCCATGGCAAAAAGGAGTGCAGATCACTCCTCTTCCTGAACCTGGAAAACCTGCATATATAAAAGAATGCCTGGATGAGGCGATCTCGATGGGCGCCCGCATTTACAATGAAGGTGGTGGTGAAACCTCAGAGACCCTGGTCAAGCCAGCTATAGTGTACCCGATCGATGAACGCATGAAATTATACAGAGAGGAGCAGTTTGCCCCCATCATTCCTGTACTTGCCTTTGATGAGATTGATGAACCTATTAACTACCTGATTCATTCAGATCATGGGCAGCAGGTAAGTATCTTTGGTAATTCACATGTTGAAATTTCAAGTTTGCTTGACCAGCTGGTAAACCTGGTATGCCGGGTGAATGTAAACGCCCAGTGTCAGCGCGGACCCGATGTTTTCCCATTCACCGGAAGAAAAGATTCTGCAGTGGGCACACTTTCTGTTGATGATGCACTCAGAGCTTTTTCAATCCGGACGATGGTAGCAACGAAATTAAATACTAAAAACAAGCTAATTTTTAATACAATTGTTCACGAAAACGAATCCAAATTTTTGAACACCCAGTTTATATTTTAAAAACCATTGATTATGAAAGCATTCATCTTGTTAGCCTCAGCGCTCTTAACTGCAGGAACAACATTTGGGTTCCCGGTACACCCCGATAAAAAGGGTCCGACCAACGCAGGTCCATCAATTTACAGCTTTAAACTTCCAGCCCTTGACGGTCGGATGATCGACCTGAGCAAATACCGCGGAAAAAAGATCCTTATCGTTAATACAGCCTCAAAATGTGGATTTACGCCCCAGTATGCAAAGCTACAGGCCCTGCATCAGAAAATGGGTGACAAACTGGTAATTCTTGGTTTTCCTGCAAATAATTTCAATGAACAGGAGCCAGGTACAAGCAAGGAGATCTCTGAGTTCTGCACAAAGAATTATGGGGTGACCTTTCAGATGTTTGAAAAATTATCTGTGCTTGGTGCAGACCAGAGTCCACTCTATAAATGGCTGACTGACAAGAAAGAGAATGGCTGGAATGATAAAGTTCCTACCTGGAATTTTTGCAAATACCTGATTAACGAAAAGGGTGAGCTTGTGAATTTCTGGGAATCAAAGGTTGATCCTTTAAGTCCTGAAATACTTGCTGCCGTGCAGAAATAGGCTGTACATAATTTATTTAAGAGGGGTTCATATATGTCTGTCTGGATATATATGAATCCCTTTTTTTTTCTGTTTTCAAAACAATTTCTAAAAGCTTGTAACAGGAAGTTTATTGAGATTTTTATCACTTACAAATCTGAAAGTTATTTTCTCACGTATCTCGTAGAAATAACTAATCTAAATAAGTCATGAAAGAAAACCTTCTCGATGAAAATGAAATGGAGACGAGGGATGGCATTATGAAGTCTATTCCACGTAGAAACTTCCTGAAAGCAGCTGGTCTATCCACCGCAGCACTGGCAGTATTTGCAGTAGCATCCTGCAAGAAAGATTCCAATCCTTATATGACTCCTTCAAAAGGACTCAGTTTTGGAACAGGCGATATTGCTATTCTAAACTTTGCTTATTCACTTGAGCAATTGGAAGCAGCCTTTTACACACAAGCAAGCTCAGCATGGTACAATGGTATCTCTGATGAAGAAAAAATTTATCTGACGGATATTACACGTCATGAAGTACTCCACCGTGAGTTTTTAAAGAATGCCCTGGGTTCAGCAGCTCTACCTACTTTAACCCTTGACCTAAGTTCAATTGATTTCACAAGCCGTGCAAGTGTATTAGGACATGCACAGGCATTTGAAGATTTAGGAGTTCAGGCCTATAATGGAGCCGGACAGTATTTTGTAAGTGGTGCATATCTGACACTGGCTGGACAGATTGTTTCTGTAGAAGCACGTCATTCAACCTATCTGCGCGATCTGAACAAGTACAATTCGTTTGCCGACGATACTATTCTGGATATGAACGCGCTGGAGCAGTCAAAGAAACCACAGGCTGTTATTGCAATTGCTTCATCATTTATCAAAACCAAACTGGACGCAAGTTCATTACCTAATTCCTAAAACCTAAATCGTCATGAACTTAGACAACATTTTAAATAAGATTGAGGAAGTAGACCCAGAGGTTTACGGCCGTATGGACACCCGCAGATCAGCCATGAAGGAATTTGCAGGTATGGCAGGAAAAGTTGCAATTGCAGCTGTTCCGCTTATGCTGGGCAGCATGTTCAAAAAAGCATATGCCGGTACATCAATGCGCGGACCGCTGGATGTACTGAACTTTGCACTAACACTTGAGTACCTTGAGTCATCATTTTACAATATGGGCACAGAAAAGTTAGGTAATAAGATTCCATCTGTTGATACAGCAGGAATTGCCCTGATTGTGAGTGATGAGGCCAAGCACGTTGTTTTCTTACAGGCAGCTATTTCAGGTGCTGGTGGAACACCCGTACCTCAGTCAAACTTTACCTATGATTTTACAGCTGGCGGAACATTTGCTGATGTATTTTCAAATTATGATACTTTTCTTGCCGTATCCCAGGCATTGGAAGACACAGGAGTTCGTGCATATAAAGGACAGGCAGGTTACCTTTTAGGTACGGGTGCTATTCTGACAGCTGCCCTGAACATCCATTCAGTTGAAGCCCGTCATGCTGCACATATCCGTCAGATCCGTCATTTACGCGGAGCTATGCTAAAACCATGGATCACATTGAACCAGACAGGTATTGGAAGCCCTGCAGTAAATGCAAACTATGCAGGTGAAGAAGTTACTACACAGGCTGGCATGAATCTGATCGGTCTTAACGGTCATATGGAGATTGATGCAAAGGTAGCATCAGAAGCTTTTGATGAAATTCTGACTACAGATCAGGTTTTAGCACTTGCTAAGGCTTTTGTAACAAAGGGTTTATAAGATTAGTTTCCCACTTTTAAAAAAGGGTGTCTTTAAAATAAAGACACCCTTTTTGTGTTTATGAGCAATTCGGATTATTATTGCAGATGCTTGACCTTTAAAGGCAATACAGGAATGCCCTTGATAAATAAAATAGACAGAAAAAATTTCCTTAAAACTTCTTTCCTTGCCTCAGGGCTTTTACTTTTTTATATAAATTCATGTAAAAAAGAATCTGCAGGTGGCGCTGGTGAAGGCGCGAACGGATATATTTTTGGAACCGGCGATATTGCTCTTCTCAACTATGCCTATGTACTTAGCCAGGTACAGGCAGGGTTCTATACACAGGCACTAAAGGCTGGAAGTGTCCCCGACCAGAGATTACTCCTGTCTGATATCTTAAAACATGAAACTGCACAGCGAGAATTCCTAAAAGTAGCCCTGGGCTCGAACGCGCTCCCGGCAATGGCGCTGGATTTCACCAGCATCAACTTTACCAGCAGAAGCCTGACCCTTCAGTCGGCTCTTTTCTTTGAAGACCTTACGGTTCAGGCAATGAACGGACTGACCAGAAACCTGCAGGCAGCAGCTTTTATTACTATCATGGCTGAGATCATCTCCGTGCAGGCAAGGCATGCTAGCTTTATTCATGAACTGGTCATGCCTGGCACTTTTTCAGGAGCTTCTCTTCTGAATGCCTCAGGCATGGAGATCCATAAAAAACCAGCCCAGGTGCTGGCCCTGCTGCAGGGCATCTATATTAAAACCAAACTTGATTCCGGTTCATTGCCGAGCAGTTAATCACCACATAAATGGAAAGCACCCCAGCCCTGTCAACAGCCCTTCTGTCGACCCTAAGTTTTGCTTTGAGCTTTGAGCTGCTTGAGCTTTTTTTCTACCAGCAGATGACAGGAACGGCAACCTCAGCGCCTTCAGCTTCCTTTCTGGCTTTAACTCCCGCCCAGCAAGCCGGCCTGAAGATCATTGGATCAGATGAGCAGAACCATGTGAACTTTTTAACAGGGCTGTTTACAGGAACAACCACCTCAGCGCCATCTATGTCATCCATGCGCATAGACCTGACGGCAAACTCAATTTTTCCTGATATCTACACCAATCCAGCTACTCTTCTTCTTGCCGCACAGGTCCTTGAAGATACTTCGGTACGGTATTACAAGGGTCAGCTGGCCAGACTTGCCAGCAATCAGACCCTGCTTACTTATTTTTTAGATCTTCATTCTGTAGAAGCCAGACATGCAGGCTATATCCGTATTATCCGGAATGCATCAGGCATAAATATCAAGCCGTGGATCACCCTGTCGGGGAATATGGCTGAAGGAACGTCTATAAATCCGGTTATCATCACCGAGAATGCAAACCTGCTGAATGTGTATTTGAATGAAGACAATACATTTCAGGCACAGATCCAGATACAAGGAATTAACGGGCATACTGAAATCACGAATATTGCAGCTTCTGAATCTTTTGACGAGGTGCTTTCACAGACAGAAGTACTGGCCATACTTGGTTCATTCATTACTTCAGGAATCTGATAACAGCCTGATCTGCCAGGTATCTATTTAACGAGTGATTTGCGGGAGCCCTCTGATTTGCTGCTGTCTGCCATAGATTCAAGAAGCATCCCTGCTGTGGAATCAAGTGCTGTATCTTTCTTCTTTGATCTTTTTGTGGAAACATGTTTCCTGCCCGACTGATGGATGCCTGACAAGATATTACCGGAAGGGTGACTACCCTTTTTCAGGGCCATGCTTTTATTTATGCTATCTGCAGCATGCCAGCTTACCCCTCTCAGATTATTTCCAGAAATCATCATACCTATAATACGGGTACTGTCGGGAAGCATATCTTTATTCATATCAGTATACCAGGGCCGGGGGATGAAATTAGTCTGAAGTACATAATTGAGCCCTGTTTCTGCACTCTGAGCGATCAGGTTGCCTTCAAACCAGTTTACCTCCTTAAGGGATTCACCAGATCTGACAAGGTCGACATAGAATTTACCTACACGAAGATTTTTTCGTGAATGATAAAGGTTGTTTGTCACATTTATTCTTCTTATGACACAACCCGAATCTGCATTGCAGTCGGGCTCCACAAAAAATAAGACCGAAGAATGGTCAGGAGTCATTATTTCGAGCTTTTCATAGCTCCCCTTGGCATCGTAAACCAGAACTTTCTGAATTCTTGCAGCAGGATACATGGAGAGAATTTCTTTAACCGGCTTTCCAAGTATCACATTTTCAACCCTGTCGCCATGAACGAGCGTTGGGTCGGCTGCTTTTTTTGACGGGGATTTCTTTTTGGAAACAGACTGGTCAGGGCCCGGGTAAAGTTCAGTGCATTTTACAGAAAAGGCACATTCCAGCGTCAGCAATGCAAAAATGATCAGACCCGTTGAAGCTACCTTTCCCATCTTGTTAATTTACCCTTGTCCAAACTGTGGTGCGCCCAAACATGGGTAACCCTATAAATCCGCGGATCTTGATCACCGTGGATGATGCTTTTACAATTCTGCTTGAATACGTATTGCCTGAAAGAGGATCGTAGATCGTACCCCCGTTCCAAAGATCATCGCCGGCAAAATTAAAGCCTTTTAGTATGACAAGCCCCAGCACTTCCTGCTTTTTAAGCACAGGATCAGGATTTTTAAAATCCAGGATGGCTGAATTATCCGCATTCTTTCGCTTTATCCAGCTGACCTTTCCAAAATATTTATCCTTTTCTTTATACACCAGAATCTTTCCCTCTTTATTCTCAGAAAGCCAGGTGCCCAGAATAAAGTCTGCTTCTGTCTGCACAGATGACCTTATGATCAGGGCTGGCTCACTCTGGCTCAGGGGAATACAAGTAAAAAAAAAGAGTATCAGAAAAAGCTGCTTCATAGAATAATATGGTAAATATAATTATTTAGCTTGCTCAAAGCGCAAATATTCGGCCAACGTTAAAATTCAGCGGATGAGTCTTTTATAAAATTATTCAAAGATAATCGCCTTTAATACATTTTAGAATAGGAATTTTTAGTCCAAGCATGTATTTTTACGGCCACCGAAAGGGAAAAATAATTCCTTGTTCACGATGCCCAGGTGGCGAAATTGGTAGACGCACCATCTTGAGGGGGTGGCGGGAAACCGATGCCAGTTCGAGTCTGGTCCTGGGCACGTTGGAAAAAGCCCGTTGCTCTGCAACGGGCTTTTTAGTTTGACACTAGTTTGATACCTCCGGAAGAACGGATCAGATACTCGAAGCAATGAAAGTATTCATGATCGAAATAAAGCCTCTGAACACAAAACCATTTCCCAGATCAACCACATAATAATAGGAACCTTCTGGTAAGACGCGGCCTTTAAAGGTACCGCCCCATTCATTGGCATAACCTGCTTTTGCAAAGACAAGCCCCCCGGCAGAATTATAAACCGCTACATGATTGCGGGGATAGTTCTGAACATCTTTCACTAACCAGGTATCATTTACCCCATCGCCATTGGGGGTCAGAATATTTGTTGCCTGAATTCCCTGTTGTCTGGCTGGAGCGGCAAGTTTGTTTATGGTCAGCAGATATTCTTTTTTGGTGATCCCGTCTGCAGCAAGCACACTGACATGAAATACATTTGACCCTATTCCAAGAGACATGGTACCTGAAGCCCCTTTCTTCAGCAGAACGCCGTTCAAACTGATCCTTGCATCTGAATCGTGAGCAAGAGGTAGAATTGTATAATAAATGATTGAATTTTCAACAGTTACCAGGTAATCCAGTGTAGCAGGGCTGAACGATAATTCAGATTCTAGCTGAACGGTAGTCAGGCTTGCCAGATCTGCTGAGAACACACGGCTCAGGGGAGTATACGTTACTTTTAGCGGAGCTGAGGCTATTTCATCTTCAGAACTGTCAATATCAGCCTCTGCGCCTTCACCCGTAAGAACCCAGGCAGCGCCTACCCCACTGGAATCACCAGAGCCGCCCACCATGGCTGTACTTCCATCTGAGCTAAGGGCCACTGAACGGCCCTGCTGTGATCTATCAAAACCCTGACCTACGATCTTGGAACCCTGCTGTGACCAGCTGCCTTTATGGCATTTGAAGATCCAGGCCGCACCTGCACCCAGGCTATCATAATAGCCTCCAATGATGGCTGTGCTTCCATTCGCGCTTAAAGCGACCGCCCGGCCCTGGCTGGCTGCACCGACGGCTCCTGTACCTACAATTTTTGCTCCCTGCTGTAACCATGCAGATCTTGAGCGGGAAAAGATCCATGCGGCGCCGGTATTGTGATTGTCTGCGTACCCACCAACAAGAGCGGTATTTCCGTCATTACTCAGAGAAACTGCAAGACCCTGCCCTCCATTACCCGCGCCGGTACCCACCAGCTTCAAACCCTGCTGCACCCAGCCCAGAGGGCTCCGGGCAAAAACCCATACTGCCCCTGTTGTTGAATTATTGCCGAACCCGCCTACCAGGGCTGTAGTGCCGTCACCGCTTATACTTACGGCACAACCCTGCAGATCATTCTCCGAACCAGCACTTCCGATAAGTTTCATTCCCTGCTGGGTCCAGGTACCATTTACCCGTGTATAGACCCAGGCAGCACCCTTGTTAATATGATCATGCAGGCCACCCACAAGGGCCGTATTTCCATCCCTGCTTATAGAGACAGAAATCCCCTGATTGGGCGTGGCGGTAAAGTCAGAGCCAACCAGCTTTTCTCCCTGCTGGATCCAGGTACCCTCATGCAGGATATAGATCCATGCAGCACCAATTCCTGAATTATCTGTAAACCCACCTACTATAGCCGTATGACCATCATTACTGATAGCAACCGAAATACCCTGATGTGCCATTCCTACAGCACCAGTTCCTATGAGCTTGCTTCCCTGCTGTACCCAGGAAGCATTTCTGCGGGTAAAGATCCATGCTGCACCTATACCATCGTTATCCGAAAAACCCCCGGTAACAGCTGTATTTCCATCTCCACTTACAGAAATGGAATATCCAAGCCCGGCTTCTTTTACCGAACCAAGACCGTTTAATTTAACGCCTTGCTGGATATAGGTTTTTGAAGAACCGGTAAGAACTTTCGTAGAAGAATCAGCGGTATGAAAGGAAAATGCATGTGCATTCACAACAAGTGAAGAAAAAAACAGAGCAAAAAATGAAAAAATTACGAGATCTATTATACCAATCTGATTTGTAATGGATGTTTTCATAATGCTGTTCTTAAAATGCCTGGTAGATGAAGAATGCTATGCTTTTTGTACTATTTATATTACAAATATGGAGGCAATTTGATTACGTAATTATCATTTTAATTTATTTCCGGCTGATTAGGTATACAAACATATATTCATGAATTAAATGTGACATTGATCATTAATAAATCTGATTATCAGAATATTAAACCAGGTGAACACCCCATATATGGCTGTCAGACCAGTTATCAACTAAAAAAACATTTTGTAAAGTGAAAAAAGAGATTAGATTTGCATCCTCTTAAAAAAGCCCAGGTGGCGAAATTGGCAAACGTTGCGGTCTCAGAAGCCGTTGGAGTTTATCCTTGGGGGTTCGAGTCCCCCCCTGGGCACCTTAAATTAAAAACCCTCTTTTAGATAGCTAGAAGAGGGTTTTTTTTATGAATAAATAATTTCCTGCTACCTTCACCAATAAAATCTCTTCTATGTGTTACCGGATCTCCAATAAAGCAACAAAGAAAGCCTTGCAGGAACGGTATGGAGCAAGCTTTACGGAGAATGAAAGCATGAATCCTTACTATCACCTGGCCGCTTTCATGCATCCGGTTGTGGAGGTTCTGACCACAGAAAGCCCTCTAGTCTTCAATGCCTTTACCTGGGGCTTTATTCCGCCCTGGGAAAGATCATATGAAAATGCCGTGCAGCGCATGCTGGGCGTGGCAAATGCAAGGGCTGAAGAGCTGGGTGCAAAGGCATCGTTCAAAGATGCATGGGCCAGAGGCCAGCGCTGCCTGATCCCGGTAACAGGGTTCTTTGAATCCCATACCCTCCCATCTGAAAAGGGAAAACCATTAAGCATCCCTTATCATATTCACCTCAGAGACCGGGAGATCTTTTCACTTGCCGGAATTTTCAATACCTGGACAGATCCTCAAACGAGGCTTGCTCACCCGACCTTTTCCATTCTGACAGTAGAAGCAAACCCATTGATGAAGCTGGTGCATAATGTAAAGGAACGCATGCCTCTCATCCTCCGCCCTGAGCATGAACAGCAATGGCTTGACCCTGAATTTACTGCCGCAGAGGCAAACACTTTTATAAAGCCTTACCCTGCTGAAAAGATGCATGCCTATACGGTACATATGGACATTCACAATCCAAAAACCAATGCCAACCAGCCCGAAGCCCTGGATCCATTCACCTACAAAGAGCATACAGGAAATTTACCTGAATGCTGACAGGATTTTCTACCTCTAAACACCTCTGCGCCCGAGATACTTATATCTTTACTGATCAGGAAACCTGAATATACTTTATGAAAAGATCACTACGCAGCAATATTTACAGGCTGTTCTTCATTGCATTCTGCTGCCTGCTGAGCCAGCCGGGCAGTTCCCAGACCCTTACACCCCGGCAGCTTTATCCAGGCCTTTTTGAAGCTGTGCAGCTTAACAATGTGTTTCCTGACAATAAAACCTTCGTTGATATGAGTCCGAAGGTAGATCCTGCCCTGATCATGCAAAGGTATACCGCTGAAAAGAACAGGCCGGGTTTCAGCCTCGCTGAATTTACCGCAAGGAATTTCAGCCCTCCTGAAGGAAGCGGAATTAACTTCAAAACAGACCTTAAGAAAGGGATCCGTGCCCATATAGATACACTCTGGCAGGTACTGTACAGGTACCATGATACAGCAGCCCATTCTTCCCTGTTACCATTAAATGCCGATTTCATCATTCCCGGCGGGCGTTTCCGGGAGATCTATTACTGGGATTCCTATTTTACAATGCTTGGCCTGCAGGAAAGCCGGCAGACCGGCATGATCGACAATATGATCCGGAACTTTGCCAACCTGATCGACCGGTATGGATTCATCCCCAACGGCACCCGTACCTATTACCTGAGCCGTTCACAACCACCATTTTTTTCGCTCATGGTAGAACTGCTTGCCAAAGACAAGGGTGAATCGATATTGCCTCTTTACAGAAAGGAACTCCTGGCCGAATATAATTTCTGGATGCAGGGGAAGGATACACTGGGCGCTGGCCATGCGTATAGAAACCTGGTTAAGTTACCTGATGGATCCTTTTTGAACCGCTATTGGGATAGCAGTGACCAGCCCCGTGAAGAATCATACAGGCAGGATGTAGAATCAGTACTAAAAACCAAAGAACTGCCTGCTGATTATTACCGCAATATCAGGGCGGCAGCTGAATCGGGCTGGGATTTCAGCACGCGCTGGTTTGGTGATTCCGGAAGCCTTTCCGGCATCCAGACCACTGACCTGCTTGCCGTAGACCTGAACTGCCTGCTTTATCACCTGGAGCTAACCATAGCAAGGTCTTATTCTATTTCAGGCGATAAAGTTTCAAGCCTGAATTTCCGTAAAAAGGCCGCTGCCCGGCGCAAGGCAATCCTTAAATATTGCTGGGATGATAAGAAGGGCTGGTTCAAGGATTATAATTTCAAAAAAGAAAAAATTGAGTCTGTGGAAACCCTGGCGGGTGTTTTCCCTCTGGAATTCGGAATTGCCTCCCAGTTCCAGGCCCTGAAAACTGCCGAACGCCTTAAATCCGGATTTTTACAGGCCGGGGGGCTGGTAACCACACTTAACCGATCAGGCCAGCAATGGGACTCACCCAATGGCTGGGCTCCGCTGGAATATATAGCCATAGACGGTCTGATGAATTATGGTTTTAAAGAGCTTGCCGCAACAATTGCAGAACGCTGGATCAGGCTCAATAAAAATGTCTTTGAACAGACAGGCAAGCTGGTAGAGAAGTACAATGTTATTGATACAAATTTGAAAGCTGGGGGCGGAGAATATAGCTTGCAGGATGGCTTCGGATGGACAAATGGCGTATTGCTAAACCTGATGAACAGGTTTGAGCCTGAAAACCAAGTGCCGGGAAGCATTAACTAGTTAACATCCAAGAAGTTCAGTATGCAATGAGTAGACCAAAGGTATTGATCACCGGAGCAGGGAGAGGCATAGGCCTTGCTATTGCCAGGGCACTTGCTCCGCATTATGACCTGATCCTGCATGCCTCAAGGTCTGAAAACCTGCCCGAACTTCAGCCGGGGCAGTATGCGCTCTGTGCAGATTTTTCCGAGAATGACCAGCTTCAGGCTTTTTGCAGGCAGCTCAAACAAGACCATAGTGAATCTCTTTATGCAGTTATAAACAATGCCGGCCTGTCTTTTGATAAATCACTTCTTTTTCAACCTGAAAAAGAAATTGATACAATGATCCAGGTAAACCTGAAAGCCCCTGTGATGATCAGTAAAACAGCCATGAAAATCTTTAACCTTAAAAAAGAAGGTGTGATCATCAATATAAGTTCCTGTGTGGCAGAAACAGGCAATGCCTTTCAGTCGGTGTATGCGGCTACAAAGGCGGGGCTTATTGCTTTTTCAAAGTCGCTGGCTAAAGAAGCCTCCTATCTGCATGAATCTCATAAAATAAGGATACTGAGTGTTTCTCCAGGCTTTATACATACCCGCATGGCCGATGGGCTGGGAACTTCTGATAAGGAAAGATATGAGGCCATGATTCCGCTCAGGCGCTTTGGAAGCACAGAAGAAATTGCAGAAACTATTCTTTTTCTCATTTCAGAAAAAGCAGCTTATATAAATGGAAGTAACATTCCGGTAAACGGGGGGCTGATTTGAAAAACCTCCTGGGATCAGCTCCCGCAGATGTGCTCAGCTACGGACCTTCAAAACTGATGATCAATGCCTTTTTATGGCATGAGCCTCTTGCAGGCATAATAGCAAGTTATACGCCTACCGGGAAAGATGTAGCCGACCATTTTGGTATTTTTCGCGGTGTCGACCAGATAGAGGCTTTTGCTCAGGCCAGCATTGTATCCTGTGCAGGTTTTCTGGAAAGTCAGAAACAGCAGATAAGCATGCAGGAAGTAGGTAAAAGATATATTCCTGCATTCATAAGTATTGGAAATGTTTACTTTCACAGCTATATAAAAGCAGGAGAAACTTTTATAAGCCTTGCAAATATAAAATTTTATAAATTCAGGCAGATGGTGGCAGATGGCCGCATTTATAAAGTTCCTGAAGGAACAGATCTTTCTTTCTGTCTAAAAGATTTTACTGTGCAGAAACTGCTGGATTATTCACTGCCTGAAGATTTCATTCTGGTGGCAGAACTGTTCCAGGTTACAGGGCGGGCATTGAAAATGGACCTCATTAAATAAGTAAGCATGACTAGAGAAGAAATTTTAGCAGGTTTGGTAGAAATATTAAGAACTGTAAGAACTATTGACCCTGCAAAGCTGAAAACAATTACCGAGCAGACTGATTTTATCACTGACCTGAACACACCCTCCACAGAGATGATCAATATAGCCGCCAAGGCTGAGCAAAAGTTTGGTGTTGAATTTGAAGATGAGGATATTGACGGCCTTGGATCAAAGGTTAAAGACATCATTGACCTCATCTTAAAAAAATAATCATTTCATGGCAGCAGATCGCAAGGTCGTTATTGTAGGAATGGCAGGGGTTTTCCCCACCTGTTCGGGGCTTGAAGAATTCAGTAACAGCCTGTTTTCCAATAAAAGTCTTATCAGAAGCTGGCAGGAAGCAGCTGCCTATGGAAAGAATATACGCTCTACGGTTTCAGGCTATGTAACGGATGAAGAAATGCAGCTTGAAGTGATAGAATCATCGCTTGTAAAAAACTATCCGGAAACATATATTGACAGGGCCGGCCGCATCCCTGATATTAACCTTGCCACTGCAGATGCAGGCAGCATCTGGGCGATGATCTCCACACTGGAGGCCATTGAAATGGCTGGCTGGAATACAGGCGAAGTACAGTCAGAGCAGACAGGTGTTGTGATCGGCTCCGGGGGCTCAGGGAATAAGGTTTTACGCGCCGGATGGCATAATTTCTTTGAACTGAAGGGAAAAACAAGAATTGTAGGCTCTCATACCGTTGACCGCAGCATGAGCTACCGCGAGGCAGCAAATGTTTCATGCCTGATCAAAAACCAGGGCGTCTGCGAATCGATCATTTCAGCCTGTGCCACAGGCCTCGGAAATATCGGACATGCCTACCGGCTCATCAAACATGGCATCCAGGACCGTGTACTTGCAGGGGGCATCGAAGAGACCTCCCTTGAAACTTTTATAGGTTTTGATGCCATGCAGGTACTCAGCAAAGGGTTTTCACCCGGCGAAAGCTCCAGACCCTTTGATAAACAAAGGAACGGCTTTGTATGCTCGTTCGGCGCAGGCATTGTTGCCCTCGAAGAAATGGAACATGCAAAGGCCCGGGGAGCAAATATTCTGGCTGTCATAGATTCATATTTTAATAATTCAGACGGTGATGGCAATATGTTTGCACCTTCCTTTGGAGGGCAGCAACGTTTGTGGAAGGGTCTGATGAAACCCTCAGGTGAGACAGAACTTCAGAAACCTGATGTGGTAAAAGTTCATGGAACCTCCACCCCGATCGGTGACGCCATTGAGCTTCTGAGTGTAGTTGATTTCATGGGCACTGAAGGCTATCATATTGCAGCACCTAAGTCGCAGTTCGGCCATATGCTGGGCGCCGCTGGTGCTGTGGAATGTATTGCAGCGCTGCTTATGCTGAAAGAACAGAAAGTAAGCCCCTGCCTGAACTCCGGACAGCTGAACCAGGAGTCTGAACCCTTCCAGCTTGCCCCTGGCTGGAAAGGTCCCCGCCAGCCTCTTGAGGCTTTCCGGGATCTCATACCCCAGCAAAGCCTGAGCAAAGAAATTAACCGCATTGTTTGCCTGAACTATGGCTTTGGAGGCACGAACAGTGCCATGTCCCTTTCAAAATATAACGCATGATAGATAATTCGCAGAAAGTAGCCGTACTGTTCGGCGTCAGAAACGAACGCTCCATTGCTTTTTCCATTGCCCTGAAACTTAAAGAATCAGGCTGCACCCTGGCTCTCAGCTATACTGCGGATACACGTGAAGATGTACTCTTTCTCATGGATCAGCATGGCCTTGACAAAAGCTATGCAGCAGAGGTAGATGTCAGGGATGAAGACCAGATAAGATCATTTTTAACGGCCATTCATTCAGGTCTTGGGCCCATACATTATATGCTCCATGCAGTGGCCTATGGAAATCCGCAGGTCATGTGTGCAAATTTCTATGGAAGCAGGGAAGCGCCTTCCAGATACCTGGATATCCCCTTTGAGGCCCTGATGGATGCCTTTAATATTTCTGCCTATTCGCTGCTGCGCATCTGCAGGGTAGCTGAACCCCTGCTTGCTCCAGGTGCCTCTATCCTTACTCTTACCTATAATGCCTCACAGCGGGTCTTTCCAGGATATGCAGGCATGGGTATACTGAAGGCAGCTTTGGAAAATATCATGCGCTATCTGGCAGATTATTTCGGAAGCCAGAACATCAGGGTCAACGCTATTTCTGCGGGCCTGGTGATGACAAGTTCTTCGGGAGGTATAAATGGAGTCCGCAAACTGCGCAAACTGGGTAAGGTGATGGCTCCACTTGGAAATATCGATGGCCAGGATGTTGGGGGGGCTGCACTTTATTATTTTTCTGATCTTTCAGGCTCTGTCACAGGAAATATCCATTATGTGGATGGTGGCTTTAACATTATGGGCGTGCCAACAGATGAAAGCTGAAACCCTGAACGCGCAGCTGGGCCAGACCCTGCAGGGAGCCTGCCTCGCACTTGGTAATGACCTTGTTCATCTGCCCGCTTTTACCCACTCCCTTACCCCAGAATTTATAGACCGCGTCTACAGCCCTGCCGAGCTCGCTTACTGCCATTCTTTTTCAGAACCCCTGTTGCGGTATGCCTCTACCTGGGCAGCTAAAGAGGCTGTTTACAAAGCGCTAAAACAAGTTTCTACGAATATGCCAGGCTGGAAACAAATTGAGATCATACGCTACATGCCTGCCGGACAGCCTTTCGTAAATCTTCCGGCGGCTTTTGCAACCTTTAAGGTCAGTTTGAGTATAAGTCATGAAGGCCAGTATGCTTGGGCTATTGCCTGCCTGAGCATCCCAGAACCCGTACGCATTTAATCAGATGATGACAGAACATTATTTTGACCATCCGGCAGCGCGCATTCATTTTTATAAATTCGGGCATGGAAGCAGGCATATGCTTGGCTTTCATGGGTATGGTATGCATGGCAAACAGTTTAAAGTGCTTGAAGAAGGCCTTGGAAGCACCTTTACTTTTTATGGGTTTGACCTTTTTTTTCATAAACAGACCCGGCTTTCCAACAAGGGCATGGATGAAATACTCAGGGGTATAAGCAAGGAAGAGCTTAAATCGATCATACTGGATTTTTGTGAATCCCAGCATATTGACCGTTTTTCGATGATCGCCTACTCAATGGGTACCCATTATGCATCAAGCATCATTGAGCTATGTGCCTCCAGAGTAGATGAATATATTGCGATCGCTCCTTCTTCCCTGCGACCCGAACCCTTTTTATATTTCCTGAGCAAGAACAGGGCTGCCAATTTTCTGCTCCGCAAATTAAGCACAAGCGATCAGGGCATGATACGGCTGTTAAATCTTTGTAAAAACCTTGGCATTATTGATCAGCGGGCACAGGAAATTCTTATGAAAGAAATAGAAACTCCTGAATTGAGGCTGGCATTTTATGCCTGTATTACTTACTTGCGGCATCTGGACCTTGATGGGGAAGTATTTGTTGCCTCAATGAACAGGGCTGCTATTAAAAGTCTGTTTATTTTTGGAAAAAAAGACCGCATTTACCCTGCCGTAATAGGCAGTAAAGTTCTGCCCAGGCTTCAGCATTCCACCAAGCTGGTACTTGATGAAGGGCATGAGCTGGTGAACCAGCAACTGGCCGATATTTTAATCCAATACCTGCAATGATCATAACTGCCAAGCCCCTTTCCCCTTTTCTTTTCAGGCTTGTTTCCTGGTTCATCGACAAGAGCCTGAAACGAAGCTTCAATAAAATTGAAACCCGGGGGGTTGAGTTGCTTGACGGGCATTCGTATTTGCTTATGTGCAATCATTTCAGTTTCTGGGACGGGATTCTGGCATTCTATATCTGCAATCATGCCATAAGAAAACAGCAGACAGCGGGCCGGCTCTATATTATGTCATTAGAGAAGCAGATGAAAAAGAACCGCTGGCTGCGCTATGCAGGTTCTTTCTCAGTATCTCCAGGTACGAGTTCAGTTGCAGAAAGCATCCGTTACGCCGCAGAGATCCTTGAAACACCCGGCAATGTGCTGCTTATGTTCCCACAGGGACAGCTTGAATCAATTTATGTAAGGCAAATAAAGGTCCAGGAAGGAATTTCTGAAATTATCCCGGCGGTGAAAGGTAAATGCCAGTTGATATGGAGCTCGAACCTTATAGAGTATATGGAAAGTCTTAAACCTTCACTTTATTTTAAGATGCTTGATTGCGGGACAAATTCAACGTTTAATTTTGCAGCCCTCCGGCAAGCAATAAATTTACACCACCAGGCAAGTATCAGAGGTCAGTTTCGTTTTACCAGAGAAGAAGAAAAAAATACTGTTTCATAATAAATGTAAAATATACCTTTTATAAAATTTAAGGAATATTAATTGCTATATACAGTTTAATCAGTTTAGCGTAAAGTTCTTATGGAAAAAAAAAGAATTGTAGTAGCAGATGATGATCCGGATATTTTGGAAGTTCTTTGTTTGATCCTTGAAAATGAGGGCTTCGAAGTAATACCTTCTTCTGATGGTAAAAATCTGGAAAATGAATATCCTGACCTGTTTCTTCTTGATATAGACCTGTCTGGGGTAAATGGATACAGCATTTGCAAAAGGCTTAAAAAAGAGGATAAGACCCGCAATATCCCGGTCATTATGATCTCAGCCAATAAAAATATAAAGGAAGTTTCCTGGGATTGCGGAGCTGATGCCTATATTCCAAAGCCATTTCATATCAATGAACTTATCAGGTCTGTACAGTTCCAGCTTGACAAGACCATGGATTTTTGAATTTTTTGTTATTATATGTTAAGAACAAGACCATCATAAGCGAGTTTTATACCATGGGGAAGTTTTGCATTGGCTTCCTCATGTTTCCCCATCCTATGGCTGATATGTGTAAACCAGGTCTGCTCAGCCCCGATCTGCCTGGCTACTTCCACTGCTTCATCAAGCGTAAAATGTGAAATATGTGGCTGTGGTTGTAAGGCATTTAAAACCAGCACTTTACTTCCACGGATCTTATCAAACTCAGTAGGGCTGATAGTTTTAGCATCTGTGATATAGGTGAAGTCGCCTATTCTAAAGCCCAGTACCGGCAGTTTATAATGCATTACCTCTATTGGATTCCAGGTAGTTTTGCCGATCATAAACGGATGTTTCTCAATGCCGATAAGGTTTATCTGGGGTATGCCCGGGTACCTGATAGCTGAGAAAATATAGGAAAACTCCCGGATAATAGCCTGTTGTACTTCTTCAGAGGCGTAGACATCCATTTCACGGCCATCTTTAAAATTAAAGGCCCGGATATCATCCAGGCCTGCCACATGGTCTTTATGTTCATGGGTAAAGACAATGGCATCGAGTGTTTTCACATGGGCACGAAGCATCTGATAGCGAAAATCAGGTCCGGAGTCAATCACAACCTTTTTATCCTCTGTTTCAACAAGTATAGAAGAGCGCAACCTGTTATCAAAGGCATTTTCCGACGTACATACGGCGCATTCGCAGGCAATGACAGGTACCCCCTGTGATGTTCCGGTACCAAGAAAGGTGATCTTCATCTGAATTGCTGTTTAAATTATTCTGCCTGCTTCTTTCCAAAGTCCAGACTCGTCTGGCGCACATGACGAAGGTAATCGCGCTGCTTTTCATCCAGCAGTTCCTCCTGCACCGGGCCTGAAAGCAAAATACCAATCATTGAATTGATCTTTTGTTCTAGGCTGATGAATTTATTGATCACTACAACCTTTGATTGCTGGATGGAGCAGGATCCGGAATGGAAATTCCCCTTTTCATACCTCACTTTATAGCCCAGATCTTTGAAAATAGTTTCAATACGGCTTAAGCTATGAGGGGTATAGGGAATCATTATCGAAGGTCAATCACTTCCACACCGGGATAGTTCTTTTTTACAAAATTGAACTGGTCATTGTTTACCTGCGGATTGGGGATGAACTGGTTGACAGTAATGGTCACCTGATTACCACCTTTATCATAGGAATGGATCTGATAGATCTGATGGGAATGCCTGATGACTGCAATCTGAGCTTTCACTACCTTTTTTGGATGCACGGGGCTAAGATCAATCAAATCGAGTTTTAACTTCCCCTGGCGGATCTCTTTATTATAGCTTGAAGTAAAGCCAGATTCATACATGGAGAAGATGCGTGCAGGGTTAATTGTTTCGCTGTTGGTATCAGGATTCGTGATCTGAATTTCTTTTTGGGCTTTCAGGTAAGTATAGGTGAGCTTCCCATCTGAAAAGATCTCCTGGCCGTTTAGAACAAGGTGGTATTTATTACCGGAAGGCTGCACATATAATACACCTGCCTGTGTTTCATTCAGGTGGTCTGTGGGGTTGCTCAGGGTAAAACTGAAATGTGCTTCAATCGTATTAAGCTTTTTATACCGCTGGCTTACCTCGTTTAAGATGCGGCTTGCTTTTTTTTCGTGTGAATTTGTCTGTGCAAAAAGGGCAGTGGTTAAAAGCGAAAGATACAGGCTTAAAATAAAAAATTTTTTCTTCATCGTTTTGGTGCTTCAAAGCTCATGCCCGTTCTGTTTTTACAGGATAAGTATACTAATTCTTGTCTAAATTTTCGAGGTATCTTTCCAGGGAGTACTCATCAGGGTATAGCACAGCCCTTGCCTTACTACCTTCGAACGGACCTACTATCTTTGCCGCTTCAAGCTCATCCATAATACGTCCGGCACGGTTATAACCAAGTTTCAACTTGCGCTGGATCAGGGAAGTAGAACCCTGCTGGTGCAGTACAATTAACCGTGCAGCATCTTCAAACATGGAATCACGGTCATCCAGGTTAATGCTTTTCCCTTTTTCATCTGCTTCCTCACCTTCATATTCAGGCAGGGGCATGGCAGATGGGTAGCCTCGCTGGGAACCAATAAAGTCAGTGATTCTTTCTACCTCCGGAGTATCTACGAAAGCACACTGCAGGCGGATGATCTCAGAACCTGTAGAAAGAAGCATGTCTCCACGGCCAATGAGCTGATCGGCACCACTTGCATCCAGAATGGTACGGCTGTCAACCTTTGAGGTGACCCTGAAAGCAATTCTTGCTGGAAAGTTAGCCTTTATCGTACCTGTAATAATGTTCACAGAGGGGCGCTGGGTGGCTATGACCAGGTGAATTCCGATAGCCCGGGCCAGTTGTGCAAGCCGGGCAATAGGGGCTTCAATTTCTTTCCCTGCAGTCATCATCAGATCGGCAAACTCATCAATGATCAGTACAATAAAAGGCAGGTAGCGGTGGCCCTCTTCGGGGTTGAGCTGCCGGTTGGTAAATTTATGGTTGTATTCTTTTAAATTTCTGACCGCTGCATCTTTCAGCAGGGTATAGCGCTGATCCATCTCAATACAAAGAGAATTCAGCGTATTGATCACTTTTTTAGTATCAGTAATGATTGCTTCTTCTTCATTGGGAAGCTTTGCCAGAAAATGCCTTTCAATTTTACGGAAAAGCGTGAGTTCTACTTTTTTAGGGTCAACAAGAACAAACTTCAGCTGGGAAGGATGTTTTTTATATAGCAGGGATACCAGCAGGGCATTGATTCCTACAGACTTTCCCTGGCCTGTAGCACCAGCCATAAGCAGGTGGGGCATCTTTGCCAGATCGGCCACAAAAACCTCATTCGAAATGGTTTTACCAAAGGCAATGGGCAGATCCATTTCATTGCGCTGGTATTTCTCTGAAGATATCACCGAGCGCATGGAAACAAGCTCAGGATTCTGATTTGGCACCTCAATACCAATCGTTCCCTTCCCAGGTATGGGGGCAATGATGCGGATACCCAGGGCTGCAAGATTCAGGGCTATATCATCTTCAAGGTTCTTGATCTTGGAGATGCGGACCCCTGCCTTGGGAATGATCTCATATAAAGTAACAGTAGGCCCGATCGTTGCCTTGATCTTTTCAATGCCTATATCATAATGACCGAGCGTGCTGACAATCTTATTTTTATTGGCTTCAAGCTCCGCAGCACTCACCTGGATCTTTTGACTTCCATAGTCTTCAAGCAGATCCAGGCCAGGGAACTGATAGGAAGAAAGATCCAGGGTCTCATCGAACTTTCCGTATTTCTCTACCAGTTCAGCAGACTTTTTTTCATGTTCAATTCGTTCCACAGAAAAAGATGGGCCGGCAGGCTTTCGTTCAGGCTCAGCCTTGCGTTCAGGCTCAGGCTCTTCCTGCCTGATTATCAGAGGAATGTCTGCAGGTTCATCTTTCTTTGCCCGCATGGCCTCTGCACTCGTATAGAGTTCGAATACATCGTCTTCTTCAGGTTCCTCAGCCGGATAGATCGTTACTTCATCATCATCAAGATGATGAATGATCAGCGGCTCCGCATCCTTGGCCTGTTTGCTCTTTCTGGCAGGTCTTTCAGGCTTTACCTCCATAAACACATCTTCTGTAAGAGAGTCTTCTTCGAGCTCATCCTGATCAACTCCCTGGACAGGAGTACGGCGCTTCAAAAAGCCGAGGTCAAGCTCGAGGTTAAATACATAGATACTCCATCCAAGACCTCCAAATAAAAGGAGTAATCCTGTTCCCAGATGGCCCATAGTACCATTAAGCCAGAGCACAGTCTGATATCCGAATACCCCGCCCAGATACTGTGAGCTATTGGCAAGAATAGAAATAAAGGCAGCAAGCAGGGAGATATAAAGCAGAAAAAACGTGGCATTGCCCAACGATTTGCGCAGGTTGAACCATTTTTCGGCAAAGAGAAGATGTATGCCCAGAACGCCAAACACAAATACAAATGCATAGGAAGCTACTCCAAAGCCCAGATAGATAAACATATGAGCCACACCTGCACCGATCATGCCCATCCAGTTATGTACATCATACATATTGGGTTTGGCAAACTTATCAATGTTCAGGTGCTGGGTAAGGGCCTGGTCAGATCCCCAGTCCAAAAGGTATGAACTGAATGAAAGAAATAGAAAAAGTGAGAGCAACAACAAAAACAGGCCTCCCAGCTTGAACAGCCGGGGGTCAATAGGTTTCCTTGGGACACGGGCAGATGCAGCCAGATTCTTTTTGTCTGGCTTCGCCTGCGCTGCTGACGCAGAGGCTGTTTGCCTGTATGCAGGTGGCCTTTCGGGCAAAATATCGTTTCTTAATCTGTTTTTCTCAAGCATCATCTGATATTCTCCTTCACAAATATAATTAGGAAGCTTGTTAAATGAATGAAAAAGGAATTGCTTTAATATCAAGGCCTCCAAAATTGCCCGAACTCATTAACAGAAGGTTAGAACTGTCCAGTGGCAGACTTTTAAGAAAAGCTTCAAGCAGGGAAGAATCAGTGAATACTTTCAGGTCATCACGTCCGAAGGCAGTCTTCACGGTTTCAGGTTCCAGCGCAGAAAGTTTCTTATGAAGAAGTGTTGCAGGATTGTAATAGACGATGGCCAGGTCAGCAAGATCCATACTTCCGGCATACTGATCCAGAAATTCCGTGTTCAGGCTGCTGAATGTATGAAGCTCCATACAGGCAATGAGCTTTCTCAGAGGAAACTGCTCTTTGACGGCCGTAGTGGTTGCTTTCAGTTTAGAGGGTGAATGAGCAAAATCCCAAAAAACAGCCTGCTGGTCTGACCCTGAAATATATTCAAGGCGCCTGGAAGCACCTTTGAAACCTGAAATTGCTGCATAGAACCTTTCCTGCGTAATACCCAGATGAGTGCATACATGAAAGGCTGCATTCATGTTCAGCAGGTTATGTTCCCCAAAAACGAATAAAGGGGTCTCCCTGCCCCTGTTGTCTTTCAGAAAAGTTATGCCTTCTCTTACCTCGTGGACCGGCATTGAATAGCCTTCCATTTCAAGGTCCGTACGGGAACATTCTTCAGCCACCCTGCATACCTGTGCATCCTGCTCGTTGTAAATAAGGATACCTCTATCTGCAAGCGTATCCAGAAAAGATGAAAACTGCGCTCTGTAGATCTCGGGGGTTGCAAATACATTGACATGATCCCAGGCAATGCCTGTGATCACGGCCAGACTGGCCTTGTATAAATGGAATTTAGGTCTGGGGTCAAGCGGGGAGGCCAGGTATTCATCCCCTTCAATGATGATCAGCGGAGCATCGGCACTGAGTTTTACAGTAAGCTCAAAACCCGGCAGGGCAGCGCCCACCATATAGTCGAAGTTCAGCCCTTCATGCTGCAGCACATGCATGATCATGGCCGTGGTGGTGGTCTTTCCATGGCTGCCACCAATCACTACCCTGAATTTATCTTTCGACTGCTCGTAGATAAATTCAGGATAGGAAAAGATCTTCAGGCCCAGCCTGCGGGCCTCGGCCAGCTCAGGATTGTCAGCCCTGGCATGCATGCCTACGATCACAGCCTCCAGACCGCTGGTAATAAGTGCAGGATTCCAGCCTTCTGAAGCAGGTAAAAGGCCATGCGCCTTCAGCCTGCTGCGTGAAGGTTCTGCAATCTCATCGTCTGTTCCCGTTACCTGATAGCCTTTGTTCTTTAAGGCAATAGCAAGGTTATGCATGGCACTGCCACCAATGGAAATAAAATGGATGTTCTTCATTTTGTAAATACAGCAGCACACCAGGCATTCTTTTCCCGGCTTTTCAATAGGGTCAACCCTACTTCATTTGCTTTTCCAATTATAATGTCAAGGTCAGGGCTTGCATAAAAACCGCTCATGAACAGAAGCCCCCCTTCAGAAAGCATGCCTGAATAATGTTCAAGATGGCCCAGCAGAATATTGCGGTTTATATTGGCAAGAATGATCTCATAGTCATGCCCTTCAAGTATTTCAATATCACCTGTGGCTATGGTAATGGCAGTGCAGGAATTGATCTTTGCATTTTCAAGCGTACTCAGCGTACATATCTCATCAATATCTACCGCATGGACGGCCGAGGCACCTCGTTTTTCTGCAAGGATGGCCAGGATTCCCGAACCACATCCCATATCCAGCATCCTTTTACCTGCAAGATCAAACTCTAGCAGGTATTCGGCCATTAAGTAAGTAGTATCATGATGCCCGGTGCCAAAGGCCATTTTGGGTTCAATCACAAGCTCAAGGGCAAATTCCGGCGCCGGCGCATGAAAAGAGGCTCTTATATAGACCTGGTCACCTATGGGAATAGGTGCATAATTGTTTTCCCATTCCTGGTTCCAGTTGACGGGTTCAATTTTTTTCAGGGTATAGGAAGCCGACACAGACATATAGCCTGCCAGAAGGCGGCCTATAGCCCCCTCGTCAAGGGCCGAAGTAATGATATAGCCCTTAAATCCAAATTCCGTGTCTTCAAAACTTTCAAATCCAAGATCAGCAAGATCCTGGATGATCAGGTCCTGTACATAGTCATCTGTTGTAAGGACGATAAAATCCAGCTCTGTATACTCCATTGATCAGATCGCTTTGCTTTTACAAGCCTGCAATGCATGGGCAATGTCTATAAAATCACGGGCTTTAAGGGCAGCCCCACCGATCAGACCACCGTCTATATCGGGCTGGGAAAACAGGTCATTTGCATTTTTAGCATTGCAGCTTCCTCCGTAAAGAATTGATATTTTGTCGGCAAGCGATGCATCGAACTGGCTGGCGACAGCACTCCGGATCTCTGCGTGGATTTCCTGAGCCTGCTCTGGGCTTGCGGTCAGTCCTGTACCAATGGCCCATACCGGCTCATAGGCAAGCACTACCTTGCTGAACTGCCCGGCATCAAGGTGAAAAAGTGCTTCAGACAGTTGTGTTTTTATAATGGAAATATGTTCTCCTTTTTCACGTTCTGCCAGTGTTTCTCCGATACAAAAAACCGGGATCATTCCATGCTCAAGGGCAAGGTTTACCTTTTTGCTTAATACTGAACTGCTTTCGGCAAAATACTGTCTGCGCTCGGAATGCCCAAGAATTACATGGGTACAGCCCACAGAACGTACCATGGCTGCCGAAACCTCACCTGTAAAGGCACCCTTCTCTTCCCAGCATATATTCTGGGATCCCAGTTTTATCTCACTGTCATTCAACTGCTTAATACTGTAAAGGCTTGTAAAAGGCGGGCATACAATGACTTCTACTCCAGGCTGAAGCTCATCTTTAACGATATTTTTAACTTCAGTAAAAAGTCCCAGCGCCTCTTCAAAACTGGTATTCATTTTCCAGTTTCCGGCTACAATATGTTTTCTCATGGTATAAATCTAAGTATTTCAATGACCTCAGCGGTCAGGCTCCAGGAGTAAATTATGTTCTTTTTAATAATTCCGGTAAGCTGCAGTGAATTTATAGGCTTCCCTGATGATCTCTTCTTCAACGGCATCCAGAAGCAGATTTTTCCGCTCCATCATTTTCCGGGCTGTTTCAAGCATCTTTTCAAGCTGGTATTCCCTGAATTTCCCCGGTTCTGCCCAGGTAAAATCGGGAATAAAGGCTGCAGACATCTGGGTTCCGAAAAAATTGACCCCCATTCCCAGTACAGTTCCCGTATTGAAGGTGGCATTTATTCCGCTCTTGGAATGGTCACCCATGATCATTCCAAGAAACTGCATACCTGTAAGCCGGCGCTCTTTAAGCTTGTAGTTATATAGAGATACCTGCTGATAGGTATTCTTCATATTGGAATTATTGGTATCGGCACCCAGGTTGCACCATTCACCCAGTACAGAATCACCCAGATAGCCTTCATGGCCCTTGTTCGAGTATCCGCTTAAAATAGAATTTTTTATCTCTCCTCCTACGGTACAATAGGGTCCAACGGTAGTGGCTCCATAGATCTTGGAGCCCATTTTCACCGTACTGTTATTTAACAGGGCGAACGGCCCCCGAATATGGGAGCCTTCCATGATCTCCGCATCCTTACCAAGATACACCGGGCCGGTAGTGGTATTGATGGTGGCAAAAGAACATTTTACCCCTTCTTCCACAAAGAGCTGTGATCCCAGCACCTGGTTGTCAGGTGTAAGTTTCTGCGAATGACGGCTGGCAGTAAGAAGCTCAAAATCGGCCTCAAGGGCTTTATGATTATGTTTTACAAGATCTTCGGCATTCAGAATTCTTAAGGGCACACCATCGGTATAGGGTATTTTTGCCTGCTGTTGAATCCACACAGCCCCGGAGGCAAGCATTGCCCTGTCGAGCCTGATGGCAACAAGATCATTTTCATAGCCCAGCGCCTCATCAGGTCCAAGGGCCTGAATGGAAGCCCAGAGCTGTGCATCGGGGAGAAGTTTTGAATTTATAAGAAAGTTATCAGTTTCAAGTGCCATCGGGTACTTTGTCTGCAGGTATTCTTCTGTATGGTAGGAAACAGGCAGACCGGTCATCAGTTCCCATTTTTCGGCTATGGTAAGAATACCAATCCTCAATGCGCCTATGGGTCTTGTTAAGGTTAATGGAAATAGATCCAGACGGCTATAATCATCAAACAGAATAATGTTCATGGTGTAAAAATAGAAAAGTCCTCCGGATGACCGAAAGACTTTTAATGATCAGGGTTTATGCCTGTATAATTAACTAAAGAAAATGAATAAGAATTTATTCGCCTTCCTTGGTTTCTTTAACTTCTTTAACCTCTTTAACTTCTTTTTTTGCATAACGGCTATTGAACTTGTCAATACGGCCTGCAGTATCTACCATCTTTATCTTTCCTGTATAGAAAGGATGTGATTTATCGGAGATTTCAAGTTTGATCAGAGGATATTCTTTTCCATCTTCCCACAACACTTTATCCTTGGTCTCGACAGTTGACTTTGTCATAAAAGAATAGTCAATGGAGGTATCTTTAAAAACAACTAACCTGTAGTTCTTTGGGTGTATTTCGGCTTTCATTACTTCTTTTTAAGAGGGTCAAAGATACTAAAATCTAAGTAAAATCAAATTTCCGCTCTATAAAAAATAAATTCTCCCCCGACAGACCCTTTCAGGCCCTGCCCCTATGGCTTAATAATTGAATTATGGTATGCATCTGTTTACTCCTGAAATAAATGAATACTCGCTACATAAATCTATATCGTTTTTTTTATCATTTTATTGATCTTCTGGTATTGAACTTACTTTTTCTTGTACTTAATTTCAACCTTAAACAGGTGCAGGGATTTGAGAAACAATATATGCTGCTCTACCTGGTAGTAAATATACTATGGCTTATTTCTTCGTATATAAATGGAGTTTATATAAATGACCATCATTTCAATGTATCCCGATATATCAAAAGAACGGTAAGTGCCTTTTGCTTATATGTGTTTTTAACCAACTTATCAATTTTCTTCTATCATTTCTATTACTCAAGAGTTTTTATTTTTTTATTTTTTTCTCTGTTTGCCCTGAGTCTTCTTTTTATAAGAGGCCTGTTCTATTCACTTGTACTTTATAAAAAAAAGGGAGGTGCAGCACCTGGCAATATAGTTATACTGGGCTATACGCATCTAACCCGGAAACTGGTTGATTATATAGGTGATCACAATCCGCATATTGATATTCTGGGTTACTTCAATGACACTGACAAGCAGCTTTCTGACCTGAAACTGGATTACCTGGGCAATTATACCGACTGCATTAAATTTGCGATCGAAAATAAAGTGACGGAGATCTATTCAACGCTTTCTCCCGAGAAATACAGTTATCTCTATGAACTTGCAAATAAGGCGGAGGCCAATATGATCCGCTTTAAATTCATTCCGGATCTGCATATGTTCGTGAACCGTAAGATCCATGTAGATTTCATAAAAGATATCCCTGTTATTTCGCTCTGGTCTGAGCCCCTTGAGGATGGGCCCTCAAGAATAAAAAAGAGGTTGTTTGACATAGTGTTCAGTTCATTTATCCTGATTTTTGTACTCTCATGGCTATTTCCGATTCTGGCCATTCTTATTTTATTTGACTCGCGGGGCCCTGTACTTTTTGTTCAAAAACGCTCAGGAAAGAACCTGAAGCCCTTTTCATGTTTTAAATTCAGAAGTCTTACTGTAAGCCAGGGCAATGATTCGGTGCAGGTGTCAAGAAATGACTCCCGGTTAACCAGGCTGGGGAGAATACTCCGTAAAACCAACCTGGACGAACTTCCCCAGTTCATTAATGTGCTTACTGGCTCTATGTCAGTAGTTGGGCCCAGACCCCATATGCTTCAGCATACTGAAAAGTTTTCAGCAGCCTCAAAAGAATATAAGATCAGGCATTTTGTAACCCCCGGCATTTCAGGCTGGGCCCAGGTCAATGGATTCAGGGGCGAGATCACCAAGGATGAACATCTATCCAAACGGGTAGAACATGATATCTGGTATATGGAAAACTGGAGTCTGACGCTCGACTGCAAGATCATTTACCTGACCCTGGCCAATGTATTCAAAGGAGAAAAAAATGCCTTTTAATTATTTAAAATGATTAAATATTCTTTATTATTATAAATATATATCTATAGATATTTAATATACATATAATGCATAAGTACATCTATGATATTATTCTGGTAGTACCTATAGGGCCAGGCAACAATACCGAATTCGTCATAGATACGATCGATAGCTTTATTCATTATTCAGAACAGATTTATAAGGTAATTCTGCTGGATGACTCTGGTGAGAACGTTGGCACAAAAATTGCAAACCTGTTTCCGCATTATGACCTTATTCATACAACTAAACAACTGGGCGGCTGGGCCGGGCTCTACATTACACTGAGCATGGCATATAAATACGCAATTGAAAAGTACAGATTTACTGCCCTGCTTAAATTAGATACAGATGCACTGGTCATTGGAAAAGCTTTTGAAAAAGAAGCGATCAGTTTATTCAGAAGCATGCCTTTTGCAGGTATTGCAGGTCAGTATCCTCTTGAATACGACGGAAGTCCATGGAATCTGAAATGGCCTGAAAAACGCATACTTAACAGCACCCGGAGCTGGAAGTTTTTCAGGCGTCCGATAGCTAATTGGAGCCTGATAACACTCTATAGAAACGCAATCAGAAACGGATATAGAACGGGGGAAAGTGTTTTCGGCGGAGCCTACTTTATAAGTGAGGCTTTACTGATCTGTCTGTCAGAGAGCGGTCTTCTTCCAAGACATAGTTTTAAGAATCTGAATCTTGGTGAAGATCATTTATTTTCCCTGTTGGCAAAAGCTACTGGATTCAGCCTCGAAAGCCTCTCCATGAACAATGCACCAATGGCCTGTGCATGGAAAGGATTACCTGCCTCTCCTGAACAACTTTTAAAAGAACATAAAAAGATCATTCATTCAGTAAGAAGCTGGGAGAGTATGAACGAGCAGCAGATACGGGCTTTTTACAAGGCAGAAAGAAAAGACCCGCTGCCAGAACAGAACAGTGTTTAATCAATAGAACCTATACCCTATGAAAAACAAATACTCCTTAATTGCAGCAGGCAGCTTTCTGATCATCCCACTGCTGTTCTCATCCTGCGCAGACCTGAAGAATACGGTTTATTTTGACGGACAGCGCGACTCCAGCGTACGGTCCCTGACCTTAGCACCGGTAACCTATATCCAGGGAAATGATCTTCTGAGTATCACCGTCAGCAGCCTGAACCCATTAAGTACAA
>JAYWCR010000024.1:0-3493 GCA_043780395.1 Sphingobacteriales bacterium | reverse complement strand
AAATTTGCTTTATACTTTCTTAGCAGATCAGCCTTGTAAACGGCATGTGCGCATTCGCAGAGGTCTTTGCTTGTCTTTGCCCAAAGCACAAAAACAGGCTCTTTATTCTTTAAAAATGCGGCCCCGGCAATTCCATTTCCCAGCTTCATTTCTTTTGTAAGGGCCTGGTTATAGGTGTACCCGTATAAAATTGAAGACGTTGTTTTAAATGCAACACCTTGTGAAGTAAGTCTTTCATGGCCAGGAAGGGCTTTAGTCAGGTTGTCATACAGGCCCATCAGCTGGTAGGGATCTGTGGATGCTTTCTCATCGGTATTACGGCCCAGTACAAAATAATACATCTGCCTGAGTTCCGTTTGCTGGGCGGCAATTAAAGATTTAATGGTAAAGTTTCGTTGCGCTTTTTCTGATCCTATATTGTCTGAATCTGGGTATTGCTTTGCGGGTATATTTATTTCAGTACAGATCATATACTTGCGTGGAAATATTTTTCCATCGTATCCATTTTTGAAAAGCAGATCTTCATACTTTCTTTTTTTCTGAATGAATTCATCTGCGGCCGCATCTGAATGGCGGAAATATGTTTTGCCACTGAGGAAATTATTCCATGATGACAGGTAGTAGAAGGGATAATCATGAAATGACAAGACGTCGAAATAAGCTCCCCCCTTCAGCGGATAGGCAGCGGTTACCTCGCCATGCATAGGATTGTCGGTATTTTGAAGAATCTGGTGCAGGAATGACTCATAGCCTATACCTCCTGTGGTGACAAGTTGTCGGGGGTTTAGTTTTTTGACCACTTCATAGGTCACCCTGAGCATGCGGATATAGGCGTAAACAGGGCATTGAAGATTTGGCAGATCGCGTGGTGCCGGGGGCTGGTTCCACCAGCTAGCCCGCTGATTCTGCACACTTGCAGCTGACCAGTTATAGGTAAAATCAGGTTCGTTCCAAACCTCCCAATAGGAGATGTAGCGCCCATAATGAGCATACACATTATAGATGTAAAGGGCTAGTGCATTGTCAGCATTGATGACCTGTTTTCCCCGGTTGTCCTTTTTCCAGGGTGGTTCGTAAATGCCTTTAAAGGCATGTGATGGCTCAGTGCATCCGGGATAGGTTTCGGTTGCCTGGTGTGCTTTGGAGGGCGATCCTATAAAAACCGTAAGGTCTTTAAATTTTAAACCTTCCACATAGCCCGTAAATTCTTTTGTGCGGGCCTCATAGCCATTGTTTTCCAGAAAGTCGTCAGGGAGGGAAAGCCGGCTGGTATGGACGCCTGCTTTCAGGGCTATTTCAGCCAGCAGTTTATCATCCCATGCAGTGGAATACCAGCCGGGGTTAATACCATAAGCAAACTGGCTCTTATGGTCAGGGATAAAGCTGTTTGCTGTAAGAAGAGGCTGTGACCGGCAAACAGGAGCAACCAGGACGGTGAATAACAGAATGAAGATCCATTTTTTCATAAGTCAATGCTTGTCTGTTAAAAACTTCATCATGCTGAAGGCATCATCAGCCCTTTGAAACTACCCCTTATACAGGCTTTTAACAACTCAAATTCTCCTGAGAGCAGGTATTTTATCACATGTACCGGCAGGGCAATACTTATATAATAAAATGAGAACAGTGAATACGACCAGGTAGAGGTGTTCCTTTTCATAAAAAGAAGTCTGTTTCTGTTCATGTAAAAGATTTTTAATGCACTGTTCTTCCCTACGGACATGGATTCTTTATGATATATAAATGCGAAGGGCTGGTAAAAGATCCTGAACCCTGCTTTCAGGATCCGGCAAGACCAGTCCAGTTCCTCATAATAAAGGAAATAAGGTTCGTAAAAAGCGCCGGTTCGCTCAATTACTTCTTTTTTTACCATCATGGCCGCTCCATGTGCCCCATGCGTATATCCGGGTATATCGAACTGACCTGCATCTTTTTCTCCGTAAGCTACTGCCTTATTCCTGCCGGTATACCTGTTTACAGGGGTAAAACCTGCATATTGAATGATATCTTGTTGTTCGAAATATTTTATTTTAGGGCATACAACGCCTATAGCAGCATCTTTTTCAAAAGGGACAAGCATTTGATCAAGCAGGTTAGCCGGCAGCTCAGTATCATTATTTACAATAAATATATATGCACCTTTTGCTTCCTTTATTCCCAGATTATTTCCAAAGCCAAAGCCTCCGTTAAATGGGGCATAAATGACTTTTACCCCCGGACAATGCCTGGAGGCAAGCTCCTGGCTTACAGGTCTGTCAGAGTTATTTTCAATGATCAGCACTTCAACAGGGTGGTAAGCAAGCGCTTTAACTGAATCGAGAAAGGTATAAGTGAGATCAGGCTCATTGTAGTTGATGCTGATAATAGAGATCAGGGGCCTTTCAGCAGTCATTTTTCCAGATTTTTTGGTAAACTGGTCTGCACATCGTGGACCAGATGCTCGGTATGCATGAATTTTTTTCTGGCCTCACCTGTTCTGAAAAGAAGAGCCGCCATACTCAGAAAGGTACGGGGAAGGTCGAGCACTGCCTGAAGCAGGCGCAGGTTGAGGAATTGAGATGGTATTGCCAGCATCAGCGCTGATCCATAGAGAATAAAAAGCATTATCCAGAAGGCAGGATTAAGCAGGTTCACCTGCTTAAGAAAAGTCCATGCCAGAAAAGATACGATGCTTAAAAGGAACAGGAGCCCCAGATTGAGGATCCTGTTCAGAAATATATTCATGATCACTGCAAAATGGAAATAGTTCAGGCCGCCCTTTTTTCCTAGCATGGTAAAAGCCTTTTTAAAATGCGTGTTCAGGTTTGTAAACTGACTTGCCACCCATCGCTTCCGCTGGTTTTCAAATGCAGGGGAATTGCTGATTTTCTCATCATAACATACAGCTGACTCAAGATATGCGATTCTGACACCCCGTTCACTCAATAATAACTGAAGTTCCCTGTCATAGCCGTTCAGTGAATGGTTTTCTTGCATACACTGATGGAGAAGTCTGGTACTAAAGGCCATTCCAGAGCCTATCAGGGCAGAAGAAAGGCCTAGTGCATAACATCCTTTCCGGTAAAGATGATTATTTATAATTTCACTCATACTGTCCAGAACTGCAATTCCGGTATTCATATTCTTGGTGAACCGGCAGCCCTGAACGGCCAGATTTCCGGCATTGAAAGCGCCATTTATTTTCAGAAGAAAATCTGGCGCCAGTACATTGTCCGCATCGCAGATCAGGGTAATATCATAATTTTCTGCATGGATAGTGTTAATTCCGAGCTGAACGCTTCGTGTGACTGTGCTTTCATCAAAATAGGCCCTGATGACCCGTACCGGATAGTTTTTCAACCTGACATGCGTTTCAGGCAACAGAGAGTCTGCGATCAGAAAAACTGTAAACAGTTCAGCAGGGTAATCTATTGCTGCATAGGAGATAATGGAACTGATAATGATCGAATCTTCTTTATAGCAGGGGATCAGGATGGCAATGCGATGCAGCGGC
>JAYWCR010000023.1:0-14347 GCA_043780395.1 Sphingobacteriales bacterium | reverse complement strand
ATATAATAATCTACCGGCATGCTTTTCCAATGGTCATGGTAGATCTTGAAATCACCAACGGCCATCATCATCAGGTAGGGGGCATGGGGCAGTTCCATTTTCCAGGTATCGGTACGGGTACCATCGGTGTTTTTCTTTGAATGGGCCAGGCGTCCGTTCGACAGGGTCACATACTTGTCGGGTACGGTCATGGAAATTTCGTCTGTAGTTTTCTGATTCGGCTTGTCAATGGTAGGGAACCAGCATGAAGAGGATTCCGTTTCACCCTGGGTCCAGATCTGGATGGGCTTTTCAGGGTCTTTCCCATCTGAATTTATAAAATACAGCCCTTTGTCGCTGTTTATAGCTGCACTGCCTCCGCTTTTCAGCTCATCGGGTTTGGCCGTATAGACGATGTACACAGTATAGGTACCGGAAGCCTTTTCTTTTACCGGAAGTTTTATTCTCAGCACCTTTGAATCATAGGTATAATGAAGCGGGGTTGCCGCTGTACCCTTCATCAGACTTACCTGCCTGATATCCATTCCCTTTGCATCCAGTGCAAGGGAATCTGTATCGTAAAAATGAGGTTTCAGACTTACCCATTCCTTTCCGTACAGGTAATGTTTTGCATAATCAAAGCGTACTTCAAGCCTGGTATGCACAAGGTCATTGATGCGGGTGGCTGTGGCCTGATAAGGATTTTTGAGCGTGCTGTCGGCCTGTATAGGGCCAGCATATGTACCTGAAGAACTGAGGAGCAGTAAAAGGAATGGAAACGCATGGCGCTTCAGAACAGAAGAGAACAGGGTCATATAAAGAACTGAGATTTTAAATATAGGTGAAAGCTTGCACCTGCCCATATAAGAGGCTAACTTATTTAAAAAATGGTTTATGAAAGGTATGCAACGCTTAAGATACATGGTTCTGCGAATAGCGATAAGCAGCCAGTTTATAGCCTGGTCAGGCCCTGCCATGGCCCAGAAACTTCATGCACGCTGGGATGAATTGACTGCCAGCGACTGGCCCCGGGCATTACGTCTTTCAGATTCTACCTGCCTGCTTCCTATTGGAATTCTGGAGAAGCATGGCCCGCATGTTCCGATCGGATCAGACCTGATCCAGGTAAGGGCCTGGGCAGAAAGAGCAACCGGAAAGGAATATGCCGTGGTCTTTCCTGATTACTTTTACGGGCAGATCAATGAAGCCAGGCATCAGCCAGGAACCTTTGCCCTTCCTGAACGCGTTACATGGGATTTGCTGGAAGCTACCTGTGATGAAATTGCCCGCAACGGTTTTAAAAAGATCGTGATCATAAATGGCCATGGAGGTAACCCCCAGCTTATCCGGTATTTTATGCAGACCCGGCTTGAAAAGGAGAGGAACTATGCCATTTTCTTTTTCGAACCCTCCGAAGATGCTGCCTACCGCAAAAAATACCTCTCTCTACACAGGTCTTCGTCTGAGGGCGACAGCCATGCAGGTGAACGGGAAACTTCGGTTCTTCTTGATCTCAGGCCCGACCTGGTGCAGATAGACAGCGCCAGAAATGAATCGGGGGCAGCGGAGCATAGGCTGAGCATTCCCAATGTCTATACCCCTATCTGGTGGTATGCAGATTTTCCGAATCATTATGCCGGCGATGGATCCCAGGCAACAGCGGCTCTGGGGAAGCTGGTGGATGATCATTTTGTAGATCAGCTTGTCTCAGCCCTTAAAGCTATAAAGTCTGACAGGAAGACCCTGATGCTGCAAAACGAGTTTTATGAACGGGTTAAAAGGAAATAAATGCTGAAACAAAAAAAAGGCAGATCTGGTATAATACCTGATCTGCCTTTTTGTAGCGGGGAGCGGAATCGAACCGCCGACCTTAGGGTTATGAATCCTACGCTCTAACCATCTGAGCTACCCCGCCGTTTTTGTTGGGAGTGCAAAGATATATTTTTTTAAATAAGTCGGAAATGAATTTTAATTTTTGCAATTATAATTCTATTTGCCTTTATTACACCCCTCCGGAGGTTGGTAATGAAGCGTTTTACTATTGCAAACCGTTAAATCTACCAGCTACACTGCATAAATTGATTTTGCCAGATGATAAAAATGAAGGAAAAGAAAAAACTTAGGCTGGAATATGAGGTGAAATCATCACCGAAAATACTATTTAGCTTTCTGAGTACCCCCAATGGGCTTGCCGACTGGTTTGCCGATAATGTGACGATTGCAGAAAATGTTTATTCATTTTTCTGGGATAAGGAAAGTCAGAAAGCACAGCTTGTAAATTTTAAAGAGAACAAACTGGTCAAGTTTCAATGGCTGGATGGTGAAACGGAATATTTCGAACTGGAGATCATTCAGGACGAACTTACCGGCGATGTCGCCCTTTCCATTACAGACTTTGCCTTTGATGAAGAATTACGTGAAAAGGAGCTTATCTGGAATAACCAGATTGAAACACTTATTTCGGTACTGGGCGCCTGAATTTCAGACATACCTGAACCTTTACTGAATTTCAGATGAAGAAACTGCATATATTTTTGATCCGCTCGTTTTTCCAGCCGTTTCTGACGACGTTCTTCATCGTGCTTTTTATTTTGCTGATGCTCTTCCTGTTCAAGTACATAGATGACCTGATTGGAAAGAGTTTCTCCGTGCTTACTATTCTGGAGCTGCTTTTTTATGCAAACCTCAGCAATGTAACGCTCGCCCTGCCACTTGCTGTGTTGCTGGCCTCTATCATGACCTTTGGTGACCTGGGAGAGAAGTATGAGCTTGTGGCCATAAAGTCTGCAGGGATCTCACTTCAGCGTGCCATGTACCCTCTGATAGTGGTCATGGCCATGCTTACAGGCGTAGCTTTCTATTTCTCCAATGTGGTCGGCCCATTCGCAAGCTGGAAAATGGGTGTGCTGTTGTATGACGTCAGTCAGCTGAAACCTAATTTTCTGATCAAACCAGGAGTGTTCAATAATGACCTGGGGCTGTTTACGATCTATGCAGAAAAAAAGGAGCATGATACCATGAAAAACCTCAAGATCTATAATCAGAGTGATGGAAGTGGCAATACCAATGTCATTCTTGCCAGCAGTGGAAAGATGATTAAATCTGACGATGATAAATACCTGATCTTTTCGCTTAAAGACGGGGTTCAATACCAGGAGCGCTCTCCGCAGAATGTATTTAACCCGCGCCAGCAGTTCATCCGCTTTAAGTTTGGCTCCTCTGAGCAGAAGTTTCCCCTGGAAGGTTTCAAGCTTACCCGTTTTGATCAGAATCTGTTCAAGAACAGCTATATGGTCATGAATATCAGGCAGCTGAAAAAAGGAGCCGATTCCATACAGCGGATGATCAGGGGTAATAATAACCAGATGGGCTCAAGTATTACTACCAACTTCAGTTATTTTAATACCCTGAAAAAGACCGATACGCTCAGGCATATTCCGCTTCTGAAATACCATGCGGATATACTCTCTAACGTACCCAGCTATACCTCACGCATTGCCCTTGTCAATACAGCGCTGGGATCCATGAGAAATGTGAGAGCTTATATTCCCAATACAATGGAAGTAAACAATACCCAGGGGTCAGAGCTGAGAAAGTATGAAGTAGAGTACCAGCATAAGTTCAGCATGGCCCTTGCCTGTCTGGTATTTTTCTTTATTGGTGCACCCCTGGGCGCCATAATCAGAAAGGGTGGTCTGGGACTACCCATGGTAATGTCTATTCTGTTTTTTCTCATTTTTCAGATATTGATGAGTACAGGCGAGAAATACAGCAAGAGCGGGGTATGGCATGTTTACCAGGGCGTATGGCTGGCTACCTTTATACTGGTGCCTATAGGTGTGTTTCTTACCTATAAAGCATCCACAGATTCACAGATTTTTGATGTTCAAAGCTATACAGGCTTTATAAAGTCTCTTCTAGGTCGCAAAAAGAAAGAATAAAACTTTAACGTTTGTTAAGCGTTACTTTGTAGCATATAATTTGACTATGTTAAATACGATAGAGGAAGCCCTGGAAGATATCCGCAAGGGGAAGGTTGTCATTGTCGTTGATGATGAAGACAGAGAGAACGAAGGTGATTTTGTAACTGCTGCGCGCAATGCAAGCCCTGAAGTAATTAATTTTATGGCCCGTCATGGGCGGGGCCTTATATGTGCCGCACTGACTGAGCAGCGATGCCTTGAATTGCAACTCACACCCATGGTAACCACCAACACTGCTACCCACGAAACGAATTTTACCATTTCGGTAGACCTTCTGGGTGATGGGTGTACAACGGGTATTTCCGCTACTGACCGTTCCAAGACGATTCTTGCCTTAATCAATCAGTCAACTAAACCAGGTGACCTGGGTCGCCCGGGCCATATTTTCCCCTTAAAAGCCAAGGAAGGCGGAGTGCTCAGACGAAGCGGTCATACAGAGGCATCTTCTGACCTTGCCCGGCTTGCCGGTTTTGAGGAAGCAGGCGTACTGGTAGAGATCATGAATGAAGACGGATCCATGTCAAGGCTTCCTGAGCTTATAGAAACTGCCAGGATCTTTGACCTGAAAATCATTTCTATTAAAGACCTGATCGCCTACAGGTTAAATCATGAGTCTCTTATAAAGAAAGAAGTGACTGTAAAGCTTCCGACAGAATTTGGAGATTTTGACATTACAGCCTTTACCCAGCTCGATACTGGTGAACAGCATCTTGTATTAAGCAAGGGCAGCTGGACTGAATCAGAGCCTGTGCTGGTAAGGGTTCATTCATCGTGCATTACAGGCGATATTTTCGGCTCATGCCGCTGTGATTGTGGTGACCAGCTCCATAAGGCCATGCAAATGATCGAGCTTGAAGGGAAGGGGCTTGTGCTGTACATGCATCAGGAAGGCCGGGGAATTGGTATTGTGAATAAGCTGAAAGCTTATCAGCTTCAGGAGCAGGGTATGGATACGGTGGAGGCTAATCTTCATCTGGGCTTCAAAGCAGATCACCGTGATTATGGGGTAGGTGCCCAGATTCTTCGTGAAATGGGCGTTGGCAAAATGAGGCTTCTTTCAAATAATCCTACCAAACGTGCCGGACTTAGCGGCTATGGCCTTGAGATCGTGGAGAATATAGCGATAGAAATTCCTTCTAACCCGCATAATGAATCATACCTTCGTACCAAACGCGATAAAATGGGCCATGCCATTTTACAGGCTAAAGCAGGGATCTGATTTCAGTTCTTTCTATCGTTCATGCGTATACTGTCTGCAGCAGTTTTCACTACCCTGGAAGGAGGGGTGGGTATTCCCTGTTTCACCCCTGGAGATAGAGCCGGCAATACAGAAACCGGTTTGGGTTTTTTTCTGAAAATACTTCGCAGTGAACTGAAATCTTTCTGATATACCAGGCCCAGCCCGGGGGAGTACAGGGTGTTCAATGCAGTGCCGGGTAACCTGATATCCTGAGGGATAGGTTTGTAGAAAGTACGCAGGGTAAGGTTTCTGGCCCTGTTCAACAAGTAGGCAATTTCCACATTTCCGGCAATGAACTTTTTTCGTGTAAGGGCCAGCGGATTGTACCCAATACCATTGGCCGTATCGGTCGATGCAATATTGCCTGTAAAAAGCAGCCTGTCATTGGCTACATGATAATTAAAACCTACATCTGACAATGACCTGAAATTCAGGTCGAGCCTGTTTGAAAAATTATTCAGCAGATGGGAAAGCTGGCTGCTCACGTATTGTACAGCAGTGGAGGTGACGATAGCCGCGCCATTGCCCGGGGTTAGCTTTCCGTTAAACTGGTTTGAGACCAGGAACAGCATAGACTGGGTAGTGACCACTTCATTTGAGCTCAGGTAGGTCTGCAGGTCATACTCTATATTGGGATCATTGGGAAAGAGCAGGTCAAAATCAAAAGTAGGCCGGCTGAGGTTTCCTTCAAGGTTGATGCGGCATGCAACCAGCACACTCTGGTCCAGGGCCGAAGCATTGGTAGGCTGCACGTTGGCTGCATCATATAGATTTTTAATGGATGTTCTTGCCTGGTAATTGGCATGCAGGTTCAGCTGGGCATTCAGAGGCTCACCGGTAAACCGGATACTTCCTCCGCGTTCTACGGTAAAGAGTTTATTCAGTACATTTTCAGAAGTGAACAGGTAGTCACCATGGTCAATTTCATAGGTGCCGAACATCAGAAACTCTCCCTGGGGAGTGATCTGCAGGTTCATATCAGAACTGCCTGCTCCGCGGATCACGTCACCGATGCTGTTATCAAATTCAAGTTTGACTATGGCATCGGGTGTAATGTTCATATTAAAGTTCAGGGTCACACCCGTATGCAGATTTTTATGTCTTCTTACAGAATTTATAGAATCACGCTGGGTAACAAAAGTAATATAATCATGTGTGCCCACAGTTCCGGGGCGGTTTAAAGGAATATTAAACGTGGTGTTTTTATTGGTACTGGCCGTAATATCAATATTCATGGTTTCAAGCGGGCCCACAAATGAAAATTTACCTGTAGCAAAGGCAGTACCGAAATACTGGTCATTGTCTTTTTCACCTGTGTTCAGGCATAGGAAATCTGAAGCATGGAGCACTGCATCGAAATAAGGATGGCTAAGCTGCGAAAGGTCAATATCACCCGTAGCATAGGCCGAGTGAAGCTGGGGTCTGCTGGGTACGTAAAAAGGGTCTGTAAGGCGCAGGTTATTGATATGTATATATCCGTTTTCAAATTTCACTTCATCATTTACCTTAAAATGTGTTTTCAGGTAATTAATGGTAAACTCGGTGTTTTCGAGTTTAATATTTCCATCGATGATCGGGTTGGATGTACTTCCGCTGATCTGCAGGTCTGAAGAAAGCGTGCCTTTCAGGTCTGAGAGCAGGTCTCCGACCAAAGGCTGTAGAATCACCGCTTCCGCCTTATTAAGCTGTAAAGAAGCATCTATACTTCCTCCTGGCTCTGAAAATCCCAGGATACCCTTCAGGTCCAGCACATTGATCAGCTTGCGGTGGATCTTTCCGGTAAAACCTATCGTCTTTTCCAGGCCGTCCCATGAGTTTACAAGGGCCATAGTACCTACGTAGATCTTGTTAATTGCCAGGCTGTCTATACCCAGGTCAGACTGGAATGAAAGATGGTTTGTTACGGATGAAAGCAATGCCCGCCCGTTCAGGTTCCCGTTTAACTGAAGGTTATATTCATTCAGGATCTGGTTTGCGGCGGCGATGTTAAAATTCTTAAAAACAGCCGTTACCGTATCACCCTTATTCGCACTCAGAGGGCCGTTAATCTCCAGGCTCTCATTGTTATGGTGAATATTAAAGTCCTGTACCTGGGTGATTCCATGCTGGAACTTCACATTAAAGCCTGTGCCTACCTCCCAGCTCTGCCTGTCCAGTACCAGTACCGAGGGAAGTATACCCAGGTTGGTGGTCTTGCCTGCAAATCCAAGCTGTCCATTCAGATCCAGGTGGTTTATCGCATTTACATCCGAAATCTTCAGGTTGAACAGCAGGCTGTCATTGCGGATATTGTTATAGATATAAACGTTTTTTGCAAGGGCCTTATGGCTGGTCTGCACACTGTCAACAGAAATATTAAGGTTTATACTCTGACGCTGTTCGTTCTCTCCTTCAAACGAAACACCTGTAAACTCAAGGGGACCTACGGATAGTTCATTTAAATTTCCTGATGTACTAAACTGACCGTTCAGCGCATTGAATTTACCCTGGGCCTCTGCAGTACCCGTGAGTTTGATATCTGGTGCAAAAATGGACAGAAGGGGTTCTGCATCATAAATATTCAGGTTGAAGTTGAAGTTCTGACTTTTTGAGTTTACGATGTTCAGTCCTGTAATGGAAGGGATATAGCCTGCAAAGATCCTTTTTACTGCAGAGGGAAAAGTGGCAAGATCGTACTGGCCGGTCACATTGGCATCCATCAGACATGAATGTAAATTCAGGGTGCGCAGACCTGCTGTCTTTGCTGCCAGTATTGAGATGGAATCGATCCGATGGGTGATTCCATTGCGCTGCAAATTGGTTCTGGTGATCAGGATCTTCCCTTCAAGGTTATTTACATCTGATCCTGTAGCCTTGATATCAAGCTGGGTCTGTAACTCAATGCTGTCTTTGATGTATTCGAGTTTACGAAGATCCGCATGGCCAATCGCTGCTTTGAAGTTATAGGCAGGAAGAGCTCCGTTCAGGTCTACACTTCCCCTGAATGCCAGGCCCAGGTTCGGATCGTTAACTGTGATCTCCCCATTGAAAAGCTTTCTCTTTCTGCTGCCCCTGACATTGATCTGCTGATACCGGTAACCTTTAAAATCAACAAAGTTCAGATGGGTGTCGATCGTATCGCTGCTGGCAAGCTGTGAAAACCCTGATCCTCTGATCTGGGCAGTAAGGCCGATCTTGTTCAGCGTTGGTTCATGGAGCAGGCGTCCCAGGTCAAATTCTCCGGTACTGAGAGTGCCGCTGTAAACAGGGAGCCTGCTGTTCTTGAACTTGAAATTGATATCAGTCACAAGGTTGCCAATGGAGGTGCTCAGGTTGCCACGGGCTACAAAATCATTATAGAATCCATCAAACCGGCCTGTATAATTCACTTTTCCAAGGGCCAGAAGTTCTCTGGGGATCTGGGAGATGGAACGGCTGAGGCCTGTTTCATTCATAAGCTGCTTAAGGTCATCGGTACTTGTAGCAAACTGACTGAGGTTAAGTTCCATAAAAGTACTTTCAACATCAGGAAGCCCTTTCAGCGATACATTGCCCCTGATATCTGTTCCTTTAGCCGTATGAAAAACCAGGCCCCTGATCTTCAGGTTGTCAAGATTTCCTTTCCCACTTGCTGAAATATCGGCCTGAAGGTTAAAACTCCTGAGCTCTGAATCAAAATAGCTGATATCTTTTGACGTAATATGGGTATGTGCAAGATGCGCTTTCAGGTATACATCATGCTCAAAGGTGTCAAATGAGGCAATATGCCTGAAATGCATCTCATATAGGTCGCCAATGGAACTGGTAGGTGTTTTAATCAGTAAACGGGTAAATTGCATCTGATGCAGGCCTATATAAAAGTATGTTTGCAGGTGGTTTACTATAAATCCACTTTTTTCATGGAGCGTGACATGACTTACATTGGCATGGATGCTATCGTCCTGGAGGTAAAAGTCTTTCGCTTCAACATTTGCTTTATTGATATCTATATCATTGACATTAAAGATCCCTGCAGGAAGTTTTTTTTCCAGTTTTTCATTTTCCATTTTAAAATGAAAGTTTGTAATATGAATATTTCTCACCTGCAGGGTAAAGGGTTTGCCTCCTGGTGCTGAGGGGCTGCCTGAAAAATAATCTATCAGAAAATCAAGGTTAAGTTTGCCATTTCGTACGGTATGAAGAAAAAATTCCCCACCCTGAATTCGCAAATCCTGCACATTGAGCTGATTTTTATCCAGATCGAGTTCATGGTAGCTTAACAGATTGATACTGAGCTTGGGGATCAGTATCAATGTATCTCCCTGCTGGTCCTGTACATAGAGATGTTCAAGATCGAACGTACTGAGGCCACTGATCTTCAGGCTACCAATTTCCACACGGGTATGCAGCTGGCCGGAAAGCCATCTGGCTGCTTTTTTTGCTGCCAGAGTTTGAACGGAAGGTTCGTAGTACAGTAGCAGAACAAGGGTGCCGGCCGTGAAAATGAGCACGAACAACATTGCTAGCAGTAACTTAAAGATTCTTTTAATAATTTTGCATGATTATGGGTGCAAACAACAAACCAGCCAGCCGGGAGGTAATAATTTTAGGTATTGAATCATCATGTGATGACACCGGGGCAGCCGTATGCCGCAACGGTAAAGTTATAAGCAATATTGTATCCAATCAAACCATACATGAAATATACGGTGGAGTTGTGCCTGAACTGGCATCAAGGGCTCACCAGCAGCATATTATACCTGCGGTTGATCAGGCTTTAATTCGTGCAGATGTCCGTAAAGAGGAGCTTTCTGCCATTGCCTTTACGCAGGGGCCCGGTTTAATGGGCTCCCTGCTGGTAGGATCGGCTTTTGCCAAGGCGCTTGCGCTGGGGCTTGGCATTCCCCTGATCGGAATCAATCATTTGCAGGGCCATGTGCTTTCCCATTTTATTGATGCCCCTGTTCCAGCCTTTCCCTTTCTATGCCTGCTTGTTTCAGGGGGCCATACACAGATCATTCATGTATCAGATTATTTTAAGATGGAGGTCATGGGAACTACGACCGATGATGCTGCAGGCGAGGCTTTTGATAAAACAGCAAAGCTGCTGGGGCTTCCTTATCCCGGAGGTGTGCTGATCGACAGGCTTGCCGCCCAGGGTAATCCGCGGGCTTTTACATTTCCCGAACCCAGGGTTGCCGGGCTTGACTATAGTTTCAGCGGGCTGAAAACAGCATTTATGTACTTTTTGCGTGATAAGCATAAGGCTGATCCTGGATTTGTGGAATCTAATTTACCTGATATCTGTGCTTCTGTACAGCATGCGATCGTCAGCTTCCTGCTAAAAAAACTTATGCTTGCCTCTGTTCAGACAGGAATTACAGAAATTGCTGTGGCCGGCGGGGTCTCCGCAAATACAGGGCTTCGCACGGCCCTTCAGGCTGCAGCCCTTGAGAAAAACTGGAACCTTTACCTTCCTAAGTTTGAGTATTGTACCGACAATGCGGCTATGATTGCTCAGGCAGGTCACTTTAAGTTTCTTCAGAATGCGTTTGTTTCACAGCAGGCTGTACCCTTCGCGCGGATGCCGGTTTAAGAAAGGCATATAAGTTGATAGCTGAATACCAGCCGGGCTCTCCGGCTGATAGAATTCATATCAACAATGGAACTTGTACCAGGAACAAAGATCGATCTTTCCACAGGAACTGAAATTGCAGGAAGACCAGCCGGGTCGCTTGTTTATGTGAGTGATCGCATGAATGGGCTTTACAGAACCAGGAATGACTCTGGCTTTATTTATCATACCGGGAATGGAAGGGAGATAGATGACCCTGAGACCTTGAAGCGCATCAGTTCACTGGTAATACCCCCGGCCTGGGAAAAGGTATGGGTCTGCAGCCGCAGCAACGGGCATCTTCAGGCCACAGGCATTGACCAGAAAGGGCGCAAACAATACCGCTATCATACCCTCTGGAATAATTTCCGCAATGAGCGCAAGTATATTCATATGCTTGAGTTTGGAAAAAAGCTTCCTCTTTTGAGGGAAAAGATCAATACTGACCTTCACAAAAAAGGGCTGCCTGAAGAGAAAGTTATAGCCCTCGTGCTCAGCATCATGCAGAAAACCCTTATCAGAATAGGCAATGAGGTATATGCAGACCTGTACCATTCTTATGGACTGACCACGATGAGAAACAGGCATGTGATGATTAAAGGAGAACGGATAAATTTTCATTTTAAAGGGAAGAAGGGTGTGGAGCATTCCATTGAGCTGAAGGATCCAAGACTTTCCAGGCTGCTCAGGAAGATCAAGGATCTTTCAGGGCAGGAACTCTTTCAGTATATCGGTGCTGACGGACAGCGCCGGTCTCTGGACTCGGGCCAGGTAAATGCCTATTTGCATGAGGTATGTGGGGGTGAGTTCTCTGCAAAGGATATCCGTACATGGTCTGGCACTGCCTATATGCTGCATCTTCTTGCACAAAGCCCTCCTGCTGAAACTGAGATGGTCTGTAAGAAGACTGTCGTGGAGCTGCTGGATAAAGTGGCAGAACACCTTGGAAATACACGTACAGTATGCCGGAAGTACTATGTGCATCCCGGGCTTATTTCAGCCTATGAACAGCATGTGCTTGGAAGCTATATCCAGGGTATTGGAAGCTATGATGATGATCCCATAGAACTTACCGGTTTAAGCCCGACTGAGCATACCCTGCTCCGGTTTCTTGAAGATCTGGCAGGGCAGGGGATAAAGGATCTTCAGCAGGAAGGCTGAAATAGAACTCTGAACCAGACCCCAGGGTGCTTTCATACCAGAAAGAGCCTTTATGACGGTTTATAATTTCTGAACTTACATATAAGCCAAGACCCAGGCCGGCAAACAGAATGGCTGTCTTGTCGACCCTGTAAAAACGTTCATAAAGCCGGCTCTGGTGTGATTTATTGATGCCAATCCCAAAGTCCTGAATTGAGACCACAAGTTTTTCATTCACCTTCACGCTCTTGATGCGGATCGTGCCGGCATTGGGTGAGTATTTTACTGCATTGCTCAGGAAGTTTATAAGCACCTGTTCAAAGCGATACCGGTCACCATAGACCGTAAACTTTGCATTGCTCACCAGGGTAAGCTCATGAGAATTATTTGTTAATTTAAAGTTCCGTACAGTTTCGTTAATAAGTTCATAAAAGTCGAAACTGGCCATATTATAATCGATCTTTCCGGTAGTGATCTTACTCACATCAAGCAGGTCTGCAATAAGCTTCTCAATACGGCCGATCTGAATGAGCCCTCTGTCAATATAAAGGCGGCCGTTTTCATCAGTGATTGTATCTGATATCAGCTGCATATAACCTTTAAGACTTGTCATAGGTGTTTTTAACTCATGACTGGCCATACTGATGAATTCATCCTTTCGCTTCTCAATCTGCTTTATATCGTCAATATCTGTATTTGTACCCAGCCATTTTACGATCTTATCTCCCGAGAGTACGGGATGGGCCATGGCCAGATGCCAGCGATACATGCCATCACCTCTGCGCAGGCGGTAATTGATCCTGAACATAGTAGCCGTTCTGTTTGCATGCTCCCATGTAGCATTTACCTTCGCTATATCATCTGTATGTACATATTTGATCCAGTTACCCGAGTCAGCTTTCCAGATCTTCGTTTCCTCTTTCAGGTCTGACTCACTAAAATAGCGCTGGGTATATTCATTAAAATAATCTACAGTTCCTGACTCATCTATGGTCCATACCTGCTGAGGCAAACATTCAGACAAAAACCTGAACTTTTCTTCAGATTGCTGCAGTTTTAACTGGTCAGCATTGGACTGCTTTACAGTTTTCAGGGAAAGGAAAAGAAATTCAACCTCCTGCATGGAATCAAGCAGAGGTATGAGGCTGAATTCAGCCGTCTCCAGGGCTTCTTTGGTTCTCAGAACGGTCTCAACAGAAAAACTGAAATCCTCTGCTGAATGCAAATGACAGGGGATTTCATAGATAGATTTTCCGATGAGTTCTTTTTTACTGCATTTGAATGCGGTCTGACTTGCGAGATTCAGATCTCTGACAGTAAAAAGAGGATAGTTTACCTCAAAAATTAACTGGGGAACGGTATTTCTATCGAAAAGATGCTTGTAAATTGAATCTGTTAAACAAAACGGGCTACCTTGAATTTTCACAGATCAACAGATTGGTATAGTCGGCATAATGTCCGCTTCGGTAAAGATTTGAACAAAAAACCGTTCATCCAAGAAATAAAATTGCAGCAAAGTATATCCAAAAACTGCTGCATTTAATAAGCCTTTCAGTTATGCTTTGTGAGGATTAAATTGCTGCCATTTTCTTAAAAATTCCTGCAACGACAACCTTCTGAATCTACATAATACTGGTCATCAGAAGAGTGCTCTATTGATCAATAAATGCGAATTGTAAATTTATAGATGATAAAACCTCAGGCTTGAGCTGGAAGGGGCAGACTGAAGTAAAAGATGGAGCCTATACCTGGTTTGCTGGTATACCAGATCTCACCACTATGCCTGTTTACGATCTGCGAATTCACATACAGGCCGAGGCCCATGCCTGAGTAGAGCATAGCTGTCTGATCAACTCTATAGTAGCGGTCATAGATCATTCCATCATGGAGCGAATTTATTCCTATGCCGAAATCCTGAATTGAAACCACTATTTTTTCGCCCAGAAGTTTGCTTTCGATCACTACATGATCTGCATCCGGTGAATATTTGACTGCATTGGTCAGAAAATTTATTATAACCTGTGCTATCCTGTAACGATCGCCTTCAATTTCAGTAGCTGAGTTCTCTCTGATCTGCAGAGAATGGGTGGCAGCAGTAAGGGACATATCCCGAACTGTTTCATGAATCAGGTCGTCAAGACGGAACCTGCTCAGGTTATATTCTATATGGCCGCTGGTAATTTTGGATGCATCTAGCAGGTCGGAAATAAGATTTTCAATGCGGCTGACCTGATTGAGGCTTTTTTCTACAAAAAGTCTGTTTCGTTCGGTAAGCTCATTCATGGCAAGGAGCTGCATATACCCCTTGAGCGTGGTCATGGGAGTTTTTAATTCATGACTGGCAATGCTGATGAATTCATCTTTCCGCTGTTCAAGCTGTTTATGGTCTTCAATATCTGTATTAGTGCCCAGCCATTTTATAATTCTGTCATT
>JAYWCR010000022.1:0-43485 GCA_043780395.1 Sphingobacteriales bacterium | reverse complement strand
GGCTCAGAGCGTCTTTCCAGGCTCATCCGCCAGGCAAGGCTGAACCCAAAAGTAAAGGCGCTCGTCCTTAGGGTGAATTCTCCCGGGGGCGGCTCGATGGCCTCAGCCATCATCTGGCGCGAGGTAAGCCTGACCCAAAAGGTAAAACCAGTTGTGGTTTCCATGGGAAATGTAGCTGCCTCGGGCGGTTATTATATTGCCTGTGCCGCAGATAAAATTCTGGCTGAGCCCAATACCATTACAGGTTCCATTGGTATCTTTGCCATCATACCCAATGCATCACGCTTTTTCAATGATAAGCTGGGCATCACCTTTGACGGTGTGAAAACAGGCGATCATTCTGATATGCTTACCATCAGCAGGCCTTTAAGTCCATTCGAGAAGCAGGTCATTCAGTCAGGTGTAGAGAAAGGGTATCAGGAATTTATCAGTAAAGTAGCCCAGGGAAGAAAAGCCAGTCTTGCTCATATTGACAGTATCGGCCAGGGCCGTGTCTGGACAGGAGAACAGGCCCTGAAAATAGGGCTGGTAGACAAGCTTGGCAGCTTCGATGATGCAATCACAACAGCTGCAGGTCTTGCCCACCTCAAAGCGTATACCCTTGTCTCCTATCCTGAACAGCGGTCACTTTTTGAAAGTCTGTTCTCCAATATTACCGAGCAGATCAAAGTTTATTTTATAAAGGAACAGCTGGGAAGCAGCTATAAATACTACCAGGGCCTGCAGGAACTCCGTAACTGTACAGGCATGCAGGCCCGGCTTCCATTTGATACCCAGATCAACTAGGTACATCTATGCATACAGATCAGGCGGCAAGAAGTTCGCCTGATTTTACGGGGTTATTCTTTTCGCTTGCTCTGAACCTGGTGACCAGTACGATCAGGGCCACGAAAATCACTATATATCCTATATAATTAAATGCCTGGGTATAGCTGATGGTAGAGGATTTGAACAGAAAACCAAAGAGCATTCCTCCCAGATTACCTCCTGCCCCTACAATGCCGCTCACCATTCCTACGTTCGATGCATTTACAAAAGGAACGATGCCATAGTTGGCGCCATTGGACATCTTGAGAAACAGCGCAAATGAAAGCATGGAGATCACGGCAGCTACCAGCGTTCCTGAATGCGCAAATAAAATAAGTCCTGCCCCTTCAAGGAGCAGGGCAGCACCCAGGAAAAGTCCCTTTCCCCGCATCCCGTACCTGGAACCCAGCTTATCGGAAAGAATGCCTCCAAGAGCCCGGGCAAAAATATTCATGAACCCAAAGATACCTGCAAGGAAACCTGCAGTGATCAGGGCCACATGATACGTATCTACAAAATGAAGGGCCGCCACATTATCAAAAGTGATCTCCATTCCAAAGCTCATGGCATAGGCCAGGGTAAGAGCCCACAGGCGCCAGTCGGCAAGCAGGGTCCAGTCTGTTTTCTGCTTCATTCCCTTACGGGCCGGAAGTTCTGAAAAATTCCCTTCAGGCGTATCCTTTGTATATTTTGCATAGAACCAGGCAATGACCAGCATCAGCACACCTGGCAGAATCATGGCATAGCGCCATGCCTGGCCTTTTGTAAAACCAAAACCTACAATGGCAGCAAAGATCAGAGGCATGACCATATTGCTGATACCTCCGCCCAGGTTGCCCCAGCCGCCGGTCACTGCATTGGCAGTTCCCTTAATACTGGGAGCAAACATCATGGAGGTATGGTACTGGGTAATCACAAACGAGGCACCTATGATCCCAATGGCGAGCCTGAAAAGTAAAAAGGTAGTATAATCATGGGCCAGCCCTACAAAAAACACTGGTAAAGAGCCTATAATAAGCAACCTGACAGCTGTTTTACGTGGGCCCCAGGTATCGCATAAACGGCCTATGATGAGCCTGGCAATTACAGTAGCAGATACGGAGGCAATGATTATATTCCCGATCTGGCCCTTGCTCAGGTGCAGCTCTGCTCTGATGACGGGCATCAGGGGTGCCAGGCCAAACCAGCCAAAAAAGCAAACAAAGAACATAAGCCAGGTAATATGAAAGGTGCGCATCTGAACACCTTTTATAGAGAAAATATTGAGTTTTGTAAGTTGCTGTTCCATGTGCTTGGCGGGTTAGATATGTCTATTTATTTAAAAATTCAGGCCTGATATTAAACTGAAGATATGCCCAGAATGGGTTTAGCCTGGAGGTTCCTGGTGCTGCGTTCTTTGCATATTCCATGGAACGGGTGGCAGCCATGTCAGAAAGGCCCAGCTCAACAGTAGAGAATTTATTCAGCTTATAGCTGGTAGTCAGGTCGAATTCCATTCCCAGGAATTTGTCAATGGCCTGACCCTGGCTCCCTTTCTGGTTTTGTGAAAGAAAGAAATAATGATTGGCAAGCTCTGTACTGAACCGTTGGTTTGCCGAAGTAAACCTTATTTTCAGGTAAGGATTGGTCAGCCCCCCCAGGGGTGCAGCATTTCCGGCATAGAAAAAATCCATTGTTCCGTGAAACTTGTGCGGAGTGCCATATAAAGGATCAAAGCGGTGATTTGCCGGGGAAGAAGAAAAAGCATTATTTCCTGAGGCAAAATCATCCCCGCCCGTAAACCCGAAATCACCGGTTTTCAGTGAGAGTGAATAATTATAACTACAGGCGCTCAGGTTAAGACCATCGCGGTCATGGCCTCCCTGATAATATCCTGAAACGTTTATACCCCATTGATCATGCATACCAAATACTATAGTGGAAAGTAAACCTGTTGTATACCTGGTATTAAGTCCGTTCTGATTAAAATGTTTCCCATAGATAGATCCGGTACTGCCATTGACTGTGTTCTTCACAGAGTCAAGGACATACTTGCCAAACTGGTCGGTCAGGAACAAACCTGAGATTCTGGATCTTCCGAGTTTACGGCCTATATACAGGTATTCCAGCGCCTTATACTCCTGATTGAGGCCATTGGTGCCCGGTGCATTCACAAAGACAGGTGCACCAGTCTTTGAACTTAGTCCGGCGCTGTTGACAAGGGGAATATATCCTGAGGGTGTATTTACCAGATTGCCCTTGCTGTCTTTTAGGGTAGCGGGGATGTTTGCTGGCGTATAAAAAGTTCCATTATAATTGATCGCATCCGTATTCTGGTTGAAGGCAGCACCAAGGTCAACCTGCCAGTCTTTCTGGACTGCTTTCAGCACAAGGGCATCATGGCGGCGTGACTGCTGAAGCCAGTCAGCACTTCCCAGCAATCGCTGGTCATCATAGATCAGCTCCTGGCGTCCGAATTTCAGTGCGAGATAGTCTAAACCGGGCTTTTTGAAAGATGTATCATTTTTTTTTGCCAGAACAAGCTCTGCCCATGCCTCATGCAGACCCAGCTTGTTTCCATCCGCATTGCTTATTGTAGATGCATCCTGCCCCCAGAGCCTTACATCCTGAATGGTTGTATGAAAGATGAGCCTGTTTAGTTTATATTCCATGACAAGGCGGGTGCGCTGGGAAACAAAAGCTCCCTTTTGCGAACCTGCTGGTTTCAGGGTTCCATACCCATTTCTGAATTCTCCCCGGGCGCGAAGCTGGCCGCTGATACTGAACTGAGCATGGGCATGGCTGCAAAAGAGGAACAGGGCTGCCATGCAGATAAAACTGAAACGGATAATTCTTCTAATCATGAGTAAGTATTTAGGGTTTATGAACCAAAACCAGGTATGTTGCCAGGTGAAGTAAATTATTTAAATACTGTATCATTTCCATACATTATACATACAATAATAATGGAATGTTATCAAAATCGGAAAATTATTAACATTTTAATATTATTTAACCAAAACAACCATATTTATTAATATTTTTGATCTATTAATTATAAGTTTATTATGTATTACCTTAAAAATATGGAACTTATTCACATTTTTATTAGTAAAAATTTGATAAACACTGAATTTACCTCAGATTAAGCGCAAAAAAGATGAATAATACAGTTGTTGTTATCGGAAATGGCATGGTTGGCTATAAATTTTGTGAAAAGATCATAGCAAAAGGCGAATTTAATCTTGTTTGTTTTGGGGAGGAACCCAGACGCGCCTATGACCGCGTACACTTAAGTGAATATTTTAATGGCAAAACCAGCGAAGAACTCAGTTTATCACCCCTTGAATGGTATAAAAAAAATAATATCAGCCTCCACCTGAATGATCCTGTTGTAGAGATAGACCTGATAAATAAGCGTGTTAAAAGTAAAAAGGGGATCGTCCAGGCCTATGACCATCTTGTACTTGCTACAGGTTCATCAGCCTTTGTTCCACAGATCCCTGGAATTGAGAAAGAAGGAATCTTTGTTTACCGCACCATTGAAGATATGGATGCGATCCAGACATATGCAAGGAATTGCCGCAAAGGAGTCGTCATGGGAGGCGGACTGCTGGGCCTTGAGGCGGCAAAAGCCATGCTTGATCTTGGCCTTTCGGAGACACATGTACTTGAGTTTGCCCCCAGGCTGATGCCCCGGCAAATAGATTCTGCAGGAAGTATTCGCCTTCAAAAAAGACTTGAATCCCTTGGCCTGATCATGCACCTGAATAAAAGCACGGCAGAGATCAAAGGCGACCGGGCTATTGAATCTATCCGGTATGCGGATGATTCTGAACTTGCCTGTGACATTATGGTGATCTCGGCCGGAATCAGACCCCGCGACCAGCTGGCAAAAGACACAGGTATTGAATGCGGTGCCCGGGGAGGTATTGTAGTCAGCCAGACCATGCAGACCTCTGCTCCCGATGTGTATGCCATTGGTGAATGTGCCCTTTATAATGAGATGATCTATGGGCTGGTGGCACCTGGTTATGATATGGCTGAAGTTGCAGCCATTGCTATCAGCGGAGGAAGCAAAAGCTTCAAAGGTTTTGACATGAGCACCAAACTTAAACTCATCGGGGTAGATGTGGCCAGCTTTGGAGATCCGTTCATTTCAGGTGAACAGGCCCGCAGCATTGTCTTTGAAGATGAATTAAAAGGAATCTATAAACGTATCAATATCAGCCATGACGGCACGCGCCTTCTGGGCGGCATACTGATTGGTGACGCAGAAGCCTATAATATGCTTCTGCAAACCGTAACTAACCAGGTACCCCTGCCTGCCGATCCGGCTACACTGATCATGAGCCGTACAAGCGAAGCTCCGGAATCAAAGTTCAGTGTGATGAACCTGGCCGATTCAGCGGTGATCTGTTCATGTGAATCGATCAGCAAGGGTGAGATACTGACGGCCGTAAGGGAGAAGAATATCAGTAACCTTGATGAGTTAAAAAAAGAAACAAAGGCGGGTACCTGCTGCGGAGGTTGTGTGCCTCTGCTGAAAGACCTGATGCTCTCATCCATGAAGGCCGACGGGATCTATATCAGAGAAGTAATCTGTGAGCATTTCAGCTACTCACGCCAGGAACTGTTTGACCTTTTCAGGCTGGGAAATATCCGTGATTTTAACCAGGCCCTGGACCTTCATGGAAAAGGAGATGGTTGCGAGGTATGCAAGCCTGTGGTAGCCAGTATTTTTTCAGGACTCTGGAATGAGCTTATCGTCAAACAAGCCCCCATCCAGGACAGCAATGACCGCTACCTTGCCAATCTCCAGAAAGGAGGCACCTATTCTGTAGTGCCCAGAATTCCCGGTGGTGAGATCACTCCGGATAAACTAATAGCCATTGGGCATATAGCCAAGAAATACGGCCTGTATACAAAGATCACCGGCGGCCAGCGGATTGATATGTTCGGAGCTCCGGTAAATGACCTTCCGGCGATCTGGGAAGAACTCATCGAGGCAGGTTTTGAAAGCGGCCAGGCCTATGGAAAATCTTTGCGCACGGTAAAAAGCTGTGTAGGCAGCACCTGGTGCCGTTTTGGGCTTCATGACAGCGTTTCCCTTGCCATTGAAGTAGAGGACCGCTATAAAGGAATCCGCTCACCCCATAAATTAAAAGGCGGGGTCAGCGGATGTGTACGGGAATGTGCAGAAGCCCAGTCTAAGGATTTTGGCATTATTGCCACTGAAAAAGGATGGAATCTGTATGTATGCGGCAATGGAGGCTCAAAGCCTCAGCATGCTGTGTTAATGGCTACAGATATTGACTCAGAATCGCTGATCCGGTACCTTGACAGGTTTCTGATGTTCTATATAAAAACGGCAGACCCTCTGTCCCGCACTGCCACCTGGCTGAATAAAATGGAGGGTGGCATCACCTATCTTAAAAATGTGATCGTGCATGACAGCCTGGGAATAGGTGCTTCTCTTGAAACAGAAATACAGGCCCTTATCGGTACCTATAAGTGTGAATGGAAAGAGGTGGTTGAAAGCCAGCAACTCCGCAGGAACTTTGTTCCTTTTGTAAATGCTCCTGAAACAAAGGATGAAGGTTTAGCCTTTATTCCTATGAGGGAAATGACCAGGGCCAAAGAATGGTAGATCCAGTAAAGACATACGCTAAACAGAAAACAGATCCGGTTATGAATAAAGACAGCACAATGAACTGGTCATTTGCCTGCAGGGTAGAAGATATTCCCAGCAATGGGGGGGCCTGTGTACTGCTCGGTGACCAGCAGATCGCCGTTTTCAATTTTACCCGTAAGGGAACCTGGTATGCCACTCAGAATGAATGCCCTCATAAAAAGCAGATGGCCCTTTCAAGGGGTATAATCGGCAGTACCGGCGAGAATGATGAGCCAAAAATTGCATGCCCTTTCCATAAAAAAACGTTTTCACTTCTTTCAGGGAAATGTTTGAACGCAGAAGAGGAAACGCTGAAAGTATTTGAAGTAAAGGTGATCGGTGACAACGTGTATATAGCGCTCTGACCTTATTCCTTTTCGTATATAAAAAAAAATTTCATTCAATGGATGAACTCAGAACAGCAGCCGGTCAGAAAGTAAAAAGCACCTGCTGTTATTGCGGGGTTGGTTGCGGCGTTTTGCTGAGCAGGGAGCGCAATGGAAGCCTGAAGGTAGAAGGTGATCCAGGGCATCCGGTGAACAGGGGAATGCTCTGCAGCAAGGGTATAAATCTGCACTATACAGTAAACGACCAGAGCGACCGCCTTTTGTATCCCCAGCTAAGATATTCCAAGAATGGCCCCCTTGTGAGGGCATCATGGGATGAGGCCATGGAACGGGCTGTACGGGTCTTTCAAAGCCTGATCAACAGGTTCGGACCTGATTCAGTTGCCATTTATGGATCAGGCCAATGCCTTACTGAGGAATATTATGTACTGAACAAACTCATGAAGGGCTTTATAGGCTCTAATAATATAGACACAAATTCACGCCTATGCATGAGTTCGGCGGTAAGCGCCTATAAGGCTGCTTTCGGTGAAGATATTGTTCCCCTCAGCTACGATGATATTGAACTTACCCAGGCCATTTTTGTCACCGGAGCCAACCCTGCCTGGTGCCATCCTATTTTATGGCGACGGGTGGAGGCGGCAAAACTGCTCAATCCTGAATTAAAGATCATTCTTGCCGACCCCAGAAAAACAGCCAGTTCAGCCATAGCCGATATCCATTTACAGCTGCTCCCCGGTACGGATATTATTCTGAATCATGCCTTGGGGCGCCTGCTGATCGAACATGGCCAGACAGACCCCGACTTCGTTAAAGACCATACGACCGGCTTTGAAGCCTACCGGGAGCTGGTTTTCTCCAGAACAACCAGTGAGTCAGCAGCCCTCTGTGGCCTGAAGCCGGAAGAACTCGAAAAAGCAGCCCGCACGATAGGAAACGCTGCTTCCTATATTTCCATGTGGACCATGGGCCTGAACCAGAGTTCCAGCGGGGTAAACAAGAACCTCAGCCTGATCAACCTGCACCTGATCACCGGACAGATTGGGAAACCCGGAGCAGGGCCACTCTCACTTACCGGCCAGCCTAACGCCATGGGAGGGCGTGAAACAGGTGGTCTGTCAAACCTTTTGCCCGCCCATAGAGAACTGAAAAACCCAGTTCACAGGCTTGAAGTCCAGCAATTCTGGGGTGGGAAGCCTATTGCTGACAAACCCGGGCTAACGGCTACGGAGATCTTTGAAGCCCTGGCTCAGGATACATTGAAAGCCATCTGGATCATAGGAACCAACCCCCTTGTCAGCATGCCCAATGCAAGACTTGCCGAGCTGGCCCTGAAAAAGGCCAGGTTTGTCATTGTACAGGATATCAGCAACCAGTCTTCATCCCTGCCCTATGCCGATATTGTGTTTCCGGCAGCAGCATGGGCAGAAAAATCAGGCACCATGACTAATTCTGAAAGGCGGATCAGCTACCTTGAAAAAGCAGTCAATGCCCCCGGAGAAGCATTGCCTGATGCCGAGATCGTTTGTCGCTTTGCCAGGAAGATGGGCTTCCCCGGTTTTGATTTCAAGGATCCGGCAGCCATTTACGAGGAGCATACAAGGCTTACCAGGGGAACATCCATTGATATTTCAGGTCTCAGCCATGAGTACCTGCGCACCTATGGAACTGTTCAATGGCCTTTCAATCAGTCTGGTCCCCTGTCAAAACCCGGGACAAGCGCTCCAGGCAACCGCCTTTTTACAGATAAAATATTTTATACGCCTTCGGGAAGGGCAGCTATTCATGCAGTTTCAGATAAAAGCGAGAGCGAACTGACAGATACTGAATTTCCTTTTGTACTGACCACTGGCCGCATCCGCGACCAATGGCATACGATGACCAAAACAGGAAAGGTAAACAAACTTAAAGCCCATATTCCTGAGGCTTTTGCCGAGATCCATCCAATTGATGCAGCAAGGCTGCAGATCGTCCAGAATGACCTCGTTGTGATCAGCTCCAGAAGAGGTGAGGTAAGGTTAAAGGCTAAACTGACCCGTACAAACCGGCAGGGCATGATCTTCCTGCCCATGCACTGGGGAAAGATTCTGGGCAATGACCTGAACAGGGCAAATAATCTGACCTCTGACCGCATTGATCCTGTTTCAAAAGAGCCAGACTTCAAATATTGTGCAGTGCGTCTGGCCCTTTATGCAAAACAGGCCCAGCGCATCGTGATCATAGGTGCCGGAGCTGCTTCCTGTGCATTTATCAGGCAGTACCGGAAGCTCAATACCCTTGACGAACTCATAGTTTTCAGCAGGGAGCCTGATCCCTTTTATAACCGGGTCATGCTCCCTGACTATATTGCAGGGGTCCAGAACTGGGGCGACCTCCAGAAAATGACCCCTGCTGAAGAAAAAGCGTTTGGTATAAAAGTGCACCGGGGTCAGGAAATTCAAAAGATCGATGCCGAAAAGAAACAGGTTATTGATATGGACGGGCGTAAAACCAGCTATGATATTCTGATCCTTGCCAGTGGAAGCCGTGCCAACCGCCCCCGGGAGATCCCTTCCATGGCAGGTATCCATACCATGCGCACAAGGAATGATGCAGATATCTTTAAAAAACAGCTGAGCCCCGGTGCCCATATAGCCATTGTCGGCGGGGGGCTGCTTGGACTTGAAATGGCAGCTGCCCTGAGTGAACAGAATTTCAGGGTCACCCTGATCCACCGGGTATCCAGGTTCATGAACCGCCAGCTCGATATTACTGCCAGTCAGATGCTTTATGAGGAGATTCTGGAACAAGGCTGTGAAGTATTTTTTGATGATGAGGTGCAGGTATATTATGGAAGAAGCAAGCTGACAGGCCTGGGTCTGAGAAGCGGAAGGCGCCTGAACTGCGATGCATTGATCATCGCCGTAGGCACCGTACCCAATATCGAACTTGCCAGAGATGCAGGCCTTGAGTATAAGCGAGGCGTGACGGTGAATGCATACCTGCAAACCAATGATCCTGCAATATTTGCTATTGGCGAAGTAGCAGAATTCAACGGCACTTTATATGGTACCACCTCTGCCGCTGAGCACCAGGCTGAAATTGCAGCACGCTACCTGCAGGGTGATATTTCTGCTGTTTACCAGGGAAGTCTGCTGATGAACATTATCAAGATCCATGGATTTGATCTCTGCAGTATGGGCATGCCTGAATGCCCCGGCCTGCCGGGATATGAGGAGGTGATCTTTATTGATAAAGCAAGAAGAGCCTATAAGAAATGTATCATCTATGGTGACAGGTTGGTTGGTGCCATACTGATAGGCGATAAAACGGAATTTATTGAGTTCAGAAAGCTGATCTCTGAAAAAACAGAACTCAGCGACCGGCGGCTGAACCTTCTGCGCAGCGGAGGCAAGACCCAGCCTGTGCTTGGAAAGCTCATCTGCAGCTGTAATCAGGTGGGCCAGGGAAATATCCAGAAACTCATAGATACCGGCTGCCTTGACATGGATCAGATCATGCGCAGCACGGGTGCCGGAACTGGCTGTGGATCGTGCAGGCCGGAAATTAAAAGAATGCTGGAGCCTGAAATCTTGAAAACTGAACTTTCCCTGGAAGAACCCCTGCCCCTATGACTGCTCCCTCTACCCTTAAGATTAACCTGATCGGTGGCATTATTTCAGCCGGTGACCTCTATGAAATTCTGGAGTCAGCAGAACGGGCAGGAGTAGAAACACTGCAGCTGGGAAACAGGCAGCAGATGTACCTGCAGGTTGCTGAAGATGAAAAGGCAACCATCGAGCGAGAGCTTTTGCGGTCAGGAATTGAGTATGAGATCAATGAAGACAGGTTCTCAAACCTGGTCAGCTCCTACGTATGTGCAGATATTTTCCCCAGTACTCCCTGGCTAAGCGAAGGCGTCTACAAAGATGTGCTGGGTCTGTTCAATTTCAGCCCTGTGCTGAAGATAAACCTTACCGACCCCCGCCAATGCCTGATCCCGGGTTTGAATGGCAACCTGAATTTCATAGCCTCTGAAACCAGTCATTACTGGTACCTGCAACTCCGCTTTCCCAGAACCAATACCCTGTATCTCTGGCCTTCGCTCATCTATACAGATGAAATTGCCCTGATCAGTGCCTCCGTAGAGAAGATGATCCTGAACCATAAAGAGTTGTACTATGCCAATGTGCTTGCCGATGGGCAGGAACTATACCTGAAAGTGCAGAAAACTCTGAAGACCGAGAGGCAGAACTACCAGACAGGGCCGGGATTCAGTGCTTTCGAGCTCCCCCGGTATGAAGGGTTCCACCCTTATAATAACCGCTTATGGCTGGGAATTTATCAGCGGAATGAACAGTTTTCACTCCGTTTCCTGAAAGAACTCTGTCTGCTGGCCATTGAGCTTAAACTGGGACAACTCTATACGAGCCCCTGGAAATCCCTGATCATCAAGGGTATCCAGACCTCTGACAGACCTGCATGGGAAGAACTTTTAAGGCGTCATGAAATAAATTATGGCCATTCGCTGAATGAACTTAACTGGCAGGTCGAAGACCTGTCGGAGAATGAACTCAGACTCAAGCAATTTCTGGTCGAAAAGCTTGACGCAGCAGATATAAGTACGGCAGGTCTTTGTTTTGCCATTAAAAGCAAACCCGGCTCAGGCCTTTTTGGCTCCATTGCCATCCGCATTGAAAGCAAAGAGAATAAAAAAGATAAATTTTCTATTGAATACAGTGCAGACTTTGATGCGCATTCAAGGCAGTTCATTCCTTATAAAACTAAGCTCGGCAAAAGCCAGCTGGGACCTGCAGTAATTACCCTGTGCAGACAATTCAGCACAAGAAAAAAGCCGGAACAAAGCTATACGCCTGAAAAAACAAATTCCGGACATGACCAGCATCAAAGGAACGGACACCTCTATGAATGCATGGATTGCATGACCCGGTTTGATGAAGATCTTGGTGATACCCTGCGGAATATTCCACCAGGAACAGACTTTCTTAGCATGGAGTCATATATTTGCCCTTTATGTGATGCCCCTATGGAGAAATTCAGGTCAATACCTGTTAACTGTGAATGAAAAACTGCTTGGAGTTGTACTCTGCGGGGGTGAAAGCCGAAGAATGGGCCAGGATAAAGGCCTGATTAAAAACGGGAATGAAACATGGGCCGGCAAGGCTGGAAAGAAGCTTGAAGCGCTTGGGCTAAAGACCGTCTTTTCGGTGAACAGCACCCAGCTTCCCTTCTACAGGGAAGTATTTACCCCTGAAAGCCTGATTCAGGACAGCCTTTCTATTCCCGGCCCTTTAAACGGACTCCTGAGCACCCATCTTATTTTTCCTGAAAGAGACTTGCTTGTCTTTGCCTGCGACCTAACTGAAATGGAAATTTCTGTCTTGGAGCTACTTTGTACAAAGTATACGGAGCAACCAGGCGCTGAATTCTATTATTTTACGATTGACGGGCAGAAAGAACCACTTGCAGCTATCTACCGCAAAGAAGCATTGAATACGCTTTTACAGCAATGGACGCAGGGTTCACTGACAGGCTTCAGCCTGCAAAAGCAGCTCAGGGATGAAAGCTCCTGCACAATTCCAAGCATGGATGGAACAGCCTTTCTGAATGCCAATACCATGGACATCTTTAAGGGAAGAAAAAACTAGCTTGTTACTTTACCTGCCATCAGCATGGTAACTGCCTGCTCCATGGAGCCGGCAGGGCTTACCTGACCTGAATTTACAAAAAAGATCTGATCAGCACTTTCAATGGTATTCAGGCGGTGTGCAATAATAACAAGGGTGGTGCTGGCGGGCAGATTCTTCAGGATCTCTGCCAGGAGCTGCTCGGTAATGGTATCAATATTTGCAGTAGCCTCATCCAGGATCAGCAGATCTGGTTTTCTGAGCACTGCACGCATAAATGCCAGAAGTTGTTTCTGACCCAGGCTGATCGCATCAGATCCGGTGGCAAGCACCGTATCAAGACCCTGATCGAAAACCTCCAGCAATTTGCCAAGACCTGCTGACCTCACAAGTTCCCCGAGTTCCTCCCCGCTGTACTGACCAATCTCCTCATTTCCGTAAAGAATATTTTCACGCACCGTTCCACTGAACAGAAAGGGTTCCTGAAGAATAAAGCCGATGCGGGCAGATCTTTCTGCAGCAGTATATGAACGCAGATCACGGCCTGAAAGAAGTACCTTCCCGGTAGTAGGGTCAAATAGCCGGGCAATCAGGGAGGCAGTAGTCGTTTTCCCCCCACCCGTCGGACCTACAAAAGCATAGGTTTTTCCGGGTTCGAGGTTAAAGGAAATATTATGCAGCACCTCTTTTCCGTCGGGGTATGAAAAATGCACATTCCTGAATTCAAGCAGCGAGCTAGACGATTCGGGGCTTGGATCTTCTACCTGAACAAGGTCTGTTTCAAGGGATAGAATGGCTGAAATACGGTCCCAACCCGCCATGGCCACCTGAAAATTTGCCCATAGCGCTGCCAGCTGACGAAGAGGATTGTAAAAGTTTGTCGCATAGGAAAGGTAGGAAACAAGCAAACCGACAGTGAACTGCCCTTTTTGGATCAGGCTGATGCCAAAGGCAAGGACGATCAGCTGGGCAAAGTTTGTGAACAGCCCATAGACAGGTATGAATACAGTGTTTGCCAGACCCGCCTTTATGGCTACAGAATAGTTTTCCTTATTGGCTTCCTGAAATCGCTGACGAAAAAAATCACGCCTGTTAAAGGCAACGATCACCTTAAAATTTGTCAGGCTTTCCTGGATCTCTGCACTCAGACTTCCTGTGGTGCGCATGCTCTGGCTATTCCTGCGTTTTACCCAGGGAGAGACAAGCACAGTAAAGACAACAATGAAGAATGCCGGGATAAGACTTGCAGCCCCAAGCCTGAACTGGATCACGAGCAGAAAAATGCCTGCCCCTGCCATGGTCACAATGCTGCCAATGAACTGCATCAGCGACTGGGAGAAGAATTGATTAAGCTTGTCGGTATCATTATTAATTCGGGAGATCAGGTCACCTGATTTATTCTGGTTAAAGAAGGCCACAGGCAGCTCCTGAAGCTTACTGAATATAGAATTCCGTAATTTATAGAGCATCCGCTGCCCCACCCCTCCCATCCACTGGGTCTGAAAATAACTGCTGGCCAGTGCCACCAGGTACATCAGCAGTAAAATGCCTCCTGTTCTTACCAGACCTGAAAAAATATGCTTCTGAATATAGGTATCAATCGCATGCCCGATAAGCAGCGGGCCAAATAGATTTAAAGCTGAATTGATTAAAATAGCAGCAGAGGCACGTATCAGACTTCCCTTTTCTTCAGAAATGAGAACAAGGAGTTTTCGCAAGCCTGCCAGGGTAGACTGGTTTTTTGTGCCGGCAGGGGATTCAAGATTGTAATTCATAGTTGCTGGTACTCTTTTGGGAATTATAGATCTGCACATATTCAGTACTTTGCTGCATTAACTGCAGGTGTGTACCCCGGGCAATTATTTCGGCTTCCATAAGCAGAATGATCTGGTCATACTCTTCAATGGCGGAAATTTTCTGAGTCACCGAAACAAGGGTGATTCCCGGATAGTTTTTGCGGACCCCGGCCAGAATTTTCTTCTCTGTCTGCGTATCTACGCGGGCAGTAAAATCATCCAGTAATAAAATAGAAGGATTCAGGGCAAGGGCCCTTGCCAGCATGATCCGCTGCTTCTGCCCCCCCGAAAGGCTGGAACCCCGTTCAGAAACGATCGTATTCAGTTTTTCAGGCAGGGACTGGATAAACTCTGTAAGTTCAGCTGTTTCAATGGCTTTTGCCAGGCTCTCATCGGTTACAGAGCTGCTGAAGGCTATATTCTCCCGGATAGACAGGTTGAAAATAATGCTGTCCTGAAATACAAAACCCAGCCTTCGGTGCAGGGCTTCTTTTTTATAGTCTGCAAGAGGGTGCCCATCAATGATCACTGAACCTGCAGTAGGGTTTGTAAGCCCCGTAAGAAGGTAAAGAAGACTTGTTTTTCCGGCCGCTGTCGGACCAATGATGGCAGTGCGGGTACCAGGGCTGACCGTAAAGCTTACATTCTTCAGGGCATACTTCTGACCATAGGCCATGGATACCTGCTGGAATTCAAGCTTTCCGGTGAGTTCAGTATCAAGGGTTCCGGTATCCGTTTCCAGGGGCAGTTCCAGCACTGCATAGATCCGCTGGTAGGAGGCTGTTGCCTGGGCAATGACATTGCTCATAAAACCAATCACAAGGATCGGAAAAATAAGCAGGGCCAGGTAACTGTAGAAGGCGGCAAAATTCCCAAGGCTCATACTTCCGTTTATCACAAAATGACCACCAAGCATCAGAATGCTCAGGGTGGCCATATTGGAAATGAAGATGATCAGTGGAATCAGACTTGCAAATAAACGAAGTATAGAAAGCCCAAGGTTGCGCGCTTCTTTATTGGCATCCATAAACTTAATATATTCCTGCTGCTGGGAATTCAGTACCTTGATCAGTGAGGCACCCACAATACTTTCATTGATCACCTTGTTAAGCCAGTCAATCACCTCGCGGCTTTTTTTGAACAGGATTCTCACCTTGGTAAGCACAAAGAAAAAGGAACCGCCTATCAACGGAATAATAGCAATGACAGTAAGGGCCAGTTTCCAGTTAATATTAAGCAACAGAATACTGGCACCAATAATAATAAATATGGAGGAAGCAATGGAGGAGATGGCCTGGGACACAAAAAGTTTTACTGCATCTGCATCCGAGGTAAGGTTGGTAAGCAGTTTGGAGGCCCCCGTAGCCTCAATTGAAGAATAACTCTGGGCAGAGATCCTTTCTGAGATCTTTATACGAAGGTCAGAAGCTACTTTTTCAGAGGCAAATACCTGCACTATACTCTGGAGGTAGGTGAAAATAAAGATCATCAGACTTGCCAGCCCGAATTCAAATAGCATTGACTGTACATTCAGCCGATGTGTGCCGAACGCATCTATAGACTGTGCAATAATCCGGGGAATGAGCAGGTTAATGCCATTGCTTAACAAAGCAAACATTACCAGAAAGATAATCATCCCCTTATAGGGCCCCAGAATAGAAAAAATAGAAGGTTTTTTTTCTGCGGGGGGCTTGGGCATGGAGGTATTCCTGGTCATAGGTTGGCGTAAATCAATCGGGTGTAAATATAGGACATGGCAGAGGGATAAGGCTTTTTTTTGATGCCGGCAATTTTGATTAATTTCGCACCCTCATTTTTATTACAAGAAATATGGACAATAAACTCCTTTCCAGGCATTTCAAACTACTTGGACAACTTCATGAACTTTATGAAGCTGACCCTTTTAAAGTAAAAGCCCTGGCTTCTGTAGCCATGAGAATAGATAAAAACGCTGTCAGGCTCTGGGATCTCAGCCCATCGGAGCTTGAAAAACTGGAAGGGATCGGTAAAAGCCTGACCGCAAAGATCGGAGAGGTACAGCGCACAGGGGTACTTGCAGAACTCGAGGATCTCAAAGCAAGAACCCCTCCAGGAATTCTGGAGATGCTGGGCATCAAGGGCCTTGGGCCAAAGAAAGTAGGGATCATCTGGCATGATCTCGGAATTGATACTTCTGCAGATCTATACTATGCCTGCAATGAGAACAGGCTGATCGAACTTAAAGGTTTCGGCCTGAAGACCCAGGCTGAAATAAAGAAAGCGCTGGAATTCACTTTCAGAAGTTATGGCAAGTTTATTTATGCCCTTGCCGAACCTGTTGCCCTTGACTGGCTACAAAGATTAAGTTCTATACCGGGAATGGGGCAGGTAGTAATCACCGGGTCTATGCGCCGTAAAAATGAGGTCATCGAGGAAATTGAGTTTGTACTGGAAGAAAACTTTGCAGGGGCAACGGAAGCATTTCTGCGCGCTGATGAAACACTTGAATGGAACACAGTGCAGCTTTTTACTGAAAGGCCTGTATCTGCAAGGTTGCAGGCAATGGTCGGGTACCTGGAATTTCGGGAGGCCGGAGGCATTCCTGTCAGGATCTATCAGACAAGTAAAGCGAATTTCACCCAGACCTGGTTTCTGACCACAGGGACGGCGGCCCATCTTGAAGGTCTTAAACCTGAACTCATATCAGAAGAAGGTACTGAAAAAGAACTCTATGCGCTTCAGGGGCTTCCTTTTATTGAGCCCGAGCTGCGGGAAGGAATCTTTGAGCTCGAAGTCGCCCGAAATGGAACACTGAAACCCCTGCTTGATTATAATGACCTGCGGGGGGCTGTGCATAACCACAGCACCTATAGTGATGGAGTACACAGCCTGCGTGAAATGGCAGAGGCCTGTATTGCCCTTGGCCTTGAATACCTTGTGATCTCTGACCATTCAAAATCTGCCTTCTATGCCCGCGGTCTTACAGAAGACAGGATCATTTTGCAGCATGCGGAGATTGACGCTCTTAACAAGAAGCTTTATCCCTTCAGGATATTCAAGGGCATTGAATCAGATATTCTTTCTGACGGAAGCCTGGATTATTCTGATGAGGTGCTGGCAGGTTTTGAGGTAATCATTGCCTCCATTCATTCCAACCTCAGAATGGATAAGGAAAAGGCAACCACCCGGCTGCTGAATGCCATTGCCAACCCCTTTACCACTATCCTTGGACATCCGACAGGCCGGCTCCTGCTGGGAAGGGAAGGCTACCCTATAGACCATAAAAGAGTGATCGATGCCTGTGCAGCGCATCATGTGGTCATTGAGATCAATGCCAATCCCAACCGGCTGGATATAGACTGGCGCTGGATCCCCTATGCCCTGGAAAAGGGTGTAATGATCAGTATAAACCCCGATGCCCACCGCAAAGAAGGCCTGATAGATATGCAGTATGGAGTTCATATGGCCAGAAAAGGCGGTTTATCCAGGGAAAGTACTTTGAATGCCCTTAGCCTTAAAGATTTTTCAGTATGGCTGGAGCAGCTGAAGCTCCGCAAGAAGCTTACGAAGTAAAGGGCAGTACCAGCTTCTCCTTTACCCTGTCAATGACCAGCTGCAGGGGAAGCTGGTCCATACAGGCAAAATCACCCCGGTAACACATCCCCTTGCCATATATGGTACAGGGGCGGCATTCCAGCCCATCCAGGCCAAGGCTTCCTGAAGCTTCCTGTCCGAAGGGTGTAAAGCCTGCATAAGGGTGGGTGGTGCCAAAAAGGCCAACTACCGGCACCCCACAGACAGCAGCAAGGTGCATATTGCCTGAATCCATGCTCAGCATCAGGCTAAGGCTGGTAATAAGGCCTAGCTCTGCATCAAACCCCGGTACAAGATCTGAGGCAAGACGAACAGACTGCCCTGGTGATGGGCCCTGTACGTCATTTTTAAGTTGTTCCAAAGCGACCTGATTTTCCCTGCCTCCAAAAAGTATGAAGGTTGCTGCTGGAAAGTTCTTCAGCAATAAAGCAAGAAGCAACCTGCTTTTTTCTGCAGGAAGCTCTTTCAGGGTAAAGCCGGCAAAGGGTGCATAGCCAATCAGCTGATGTGCTTCCATACCAGTACGATCAATAAAGGCCGAAGTCTGGCTACGTGCAGCAGGCAACCAGTTCTTCATTCCGGTATCTTCAGGTATGCCTGCAGGCATGATAGTTCCGCTATATAGCCCTGCCTTTTTAAATACCAGTAAATAACGGTCTACGGCATGCATTAAAGGAAGAAGCTGTTTGTTGTTCTTTCTTGTCAGTAAAGCCTTTTCTGCGCGGCCCTTGTCCAGAACGAAAACTTTCTTTCCTGACAGGCGCCAGAGGCTGCGCAGAATGCGGGTGCGCAGGCTGTCATGCAGGTCGAGGTATAGATCAAATGAATCCCTGCTTTTTAAATATAAAGCAAGCCTGACCAGGCCTGCAAGGTTTTTATAGCCTTTCAGGTCAATTCCAATAAAGTGAAGCCGCTCCTGACCTGTAAAAAGAGGCTTGAAGAAAGGTCTGGTCACAAAGCTGATCTCCAGCTCCGGGTTGGCTTCCAGGGCCTTTTGAAATACAGGCAGGAGCATGGTTACATCACCAATGGCAGAGAAACGGATCGCCAGTACCTTCATGCCTCTTCTTTTCCTGTCTGGTACAGCGATGGGTTCAATGATTTATCGTTGTACATCTTCATCTGCCGGTATACCTTGAAATAGGCTGTTCCTGCAGCGCGTTCATGCTGAAGGGCATCCAGGCAACCCGAAAGATCGGACCGCTGGCTCAGAAGGATCTCCAGTTTCTGATGAGAAAGCATTAGATGAGCGCTGTCTACATCAGACCGTTCTGTCTGCTCCTTCATATGCCAGATCTTAAGTTCCAGAATACTCATACGGTCGAGCATCCAGGCAGGGGTTTCAGAATTAAGCCTTGCTGATGAAAGCACGGGAAACTCCTGAAAAAGTTGTACGAAATGATCATCGATCAATTCAACAAGGTCAGTACGCTGCTGGTTCAGGCGGTCTATGGAACGTTTGAGTTCTACAAAATCTTCAGCCAGGAGGTCAGTTCGCCTGATCTCATCCTCTTTATGCCATTGGATCGTGTCGATCTGGTTTTTTTTAAATAAAAGAAAATTAATAGTATTTTCACCATATGGATTTATGGCGGGTTTCAGGCCTGCATGCCATAATTGTATGGATTCCCTGAAAACATTAATGGTATCGTTGGAGTTTAACACTTGAATTTAATTTACCTAAAGTGTAAAGATAAGAATTGACCTTTAAAGGCTGATTTCATTTTTGGACTCACATAATTATTTATATCCGATCCTATGAAGACGCTTTTTCTGGTTCGCCATGCCAAATCCGACTGGAGCGACCATAATTTTGACGACCATGAACGCCCTCTGAATCAGCGGGGCCTGCGAGATGCGCCCCTGATGGCACAGCGGCTTAAACTGCTCAATATCCCTGTCGATGAGATCATCTCAAGCACAGCCTTAAGGGCCTATTCAACAGCAAAGATCTTTGCTGAATTCCTTGATTATCCCCTGCCCCGCATCCGCCAGGAAGAAGGGCTTTACAAGGCTGATATTAAAGCTTTTCTGGAGTTCATCATCAGCCGTCCCGCCTCTAAAGATGTGATCATAATCTTTGGCCATAATCCGACACTCACGGAAATGGTTGAATACCTTGCCGACCATACTTTTTCAAAATTACCTACCTGCGGAGTGGCCATGATCGCCTTTGATATTGATGACTGGAAACTGGTTAGCAAGCATACAGGCGAACTCAAAATGCTCGATTCGCCCAAGAAGCTATAGACTAGCAAGGGTGAAATGAAAGACTGAACCTTCACCGAAAACACTTTCAGCCCAGATCCTGCCTCCGTGGCGCAGTATGATCTCTGAGCAAAGGTAGAGACCTATACCATATCCTTTTACTGATGGGTTTTCATTGCTCTCTACTCTATAATAACGCTGGAAGATCTTTTCGAGGTCTGAAGGCTGAATACCTATGCCTTCATCTTTAATGCTTATCTGCACCCTGCCTTCAAGCCTTAAGCAATCAATTTCAATAGCCCTGTCAGGCCCTGAATATTTAACCGCATTGCTCAGCAGGTTGTTAATTACCTGGCCCATCTTATCATGATCAGCAAACACAGGTATTTGTTCAGCACAAAGAATCCTTACATTCTTATTCTTTGAGGCCAGCATAAATTCAGCGACTGACTGGATGATCACCTCATTCAACAGGAAATTCCTTTTCTCAAGGTGCATTTTTCCTGACTCCATCTTTGAAACGTTCAGAAATCCATTGATGATCGCTGTCATTTTTTCAGACTGAGCCTCAATCTTTGTGAGAAGATTGCTGGTAGCAGGGTCTGCCTTTGTTTTAAGAAGCTGCACATAGAGCTGCAGAGAGGTAAGAGGGGTTTTAAGTTCATGACTTACAATGGTAATAAAATCATTTTTACGGATCTCCTCGATCTTGCGCTCGGTAATATCCAGCACAGTTCCTGAAAAATTAGCAGACACTCCGTTCTTGGCAGGGTAAAGCTTTCCGGTGGCACTTACCCAGCGGATTTTTTTATCATGAAAGCCTGTAATAGAATATTCAAGGTTATAGCTCTTCCCCTCCCCGATCGCCAGTTCCACCGCATCCACTACCGATTGCCGGAAATCATCTGTGATCTGATCGACAGCAGCATTATAAGGCATGGTTTCATTGGGGTGATAACCAAATAATTCTTTCAGCCTGACGGATGGAATGAAATCTCTTGTCTCTGCATCGATCTGCCAGGTGCCCATATCTGCCTGCCCAACGGCAAGTTCAAGAAGTTCCCTGGACTGTTCAATTTCCAGCCTTGCCCCTACCATCTCGGTAAGGTTTATGATTGTAGCCATAATTCCTGAAACAATTCCGGAATCGTCAAACAAAGGATAATTATAATAAGACAGGTAGAGGGGAATTCGAATACCTGATGGGGAGAAGATATAAACAGGCACTTCAGTTTCACTGATGGCAATGCCTGTGCGTAGAATAGTACCCCATTGCTCTGGAAAACGTTGATCTGCAAGCTCAGGAAGTAATTCAAGCAGACGCATACCTATGACATCCTGGCCCGGCCTCTGCCATAGGGCCAGCATAGAATCGTTGACCATTTCGATCGTAAATTCCGGCCCTCTTAAAAGAAGCAGGGGCACAGGCAACTGGTTTACAATGCTGCTTAATTTACGTTCGCTTTGAGAAAGTTCATGGGTCCGGCCCCTCACCCGTTCTTCCAGTTCGGCATTCAGCAGTTCCAGGCTTTTGCGAATCTCCTTGCCTCCCTTATTTTTTAAGAGAACAGAAGGTATTGCAGAGGGATAAAATATGCGTATGAGCTTTTCCCGGAAAGATTGCATAAGCGTCAGTTAAGGAAAAAATACGCTAACTGTATTTCATCCGTTGTACCACATAACAAACTTACTAAGATTTATCCCAGTAGCAGTTAATTTGAACTAATAGATTTAAATGCAAGCTTTTACACAACGAGTACTTTTGTTCATACTGGTTACAAACCTGCATATCATGCCACGGGAAGTGACCAGACCGAAGGCCATTCTGACAGATCCCAGCCAGGATCTGACGGGTAAAAAAAAGGTTGTCCTCTACCCTGACCTGGCCAGAGAATCTTTTATTTACCTGAATGAATTCAGGAACAGCCCCGCTATTTATGGAAAAAAAATTGGGCTTGACCTTCGGAGAATTGCCTCTGCAAGGCTGCTCACCTGGGATCCGCTGCTTGCAGAGGCCGCCGGGGAAAAGGCTGCAGAAATGGCTTCAGAAAATTATTTCGGCCATATCGATCTGCAGGGAAAAGGAATGAACTACAGGGTATACCGGAAAGGTTATCTGCTGCCTGCAGAATGGACGCGCAATGCTGCAGCCAATTATATCGAATCTATTGCTGCCAACAGCAAGGACCCGAGGCATTTTATAGACCAGCTTATTATAGATAAGGGTGTACAGGATAAAGCACACCGCCAGCATCTGCTGGGCACTACTCATTTTTACAGCAATGCCAGCCGTATTGGTATAGCCATCGCCTACAGCAGGGAATCGGCCTATAAATACTATTGCTGCATACTTATAGCCCCAAGATTTGCAGAAGTAAAGGCAGAAGAAGCCAAAAAATAAGGTCGACTAGCATGCTTCGAACCTCTTGCCGGGAAGTTGCCGCAACCTCCCCTTAAGCTCAAGTTCAAGGAGCAGGGCAGGCAGCCTTGCTGCTATATGGGTAAATTCAGCTCCCAGTTCATCCAGCCTTACCATTTGCCTGCTGAGAATGAACTCCATTAGACTGATTTCCAGAGGATCACTGAGCGCCGATGCCTCATCCAGCCCTGTAGAGGGAGAGATCAGATCCCAGTTCAGGTACTTTATAAAATCTTCAGCAGAAGTGATAAGCTGCGCTCCCTGATCACGGATAAGCTGGTTACAGCCCATTGACCAGGGATCAGTCGAGCGTCCGGGAAAGGCAAATACCTGCCTGTTATAGGAGTCAGCCAGGCCTGCAGTGATCAGGGCGCCGCCGCCCGGGGCTGCCTCTATAAGAATGGTCGCATCAGAAAGACCGGCAATGATGCGGTTGCGCCGGGGGAAATTACCTTTTTCGGCTTTCTGATCAGAAAGAAACTCAGTGACCAGGGCACCCGACTCCAGCATCTCCTGGGCGGTATGCCTGTGCTCCGGCGGATAAAGATGGCTCAGGCCATGTGCAAGGACACCTATGGTGGGGAGATTATGCTGGAGCGATGCCCGGTGGGCAATAATATCAATGCCCCAGGCAAGACCGCTGACAACCATAAGACCGCAGGAGGCCAGGTCTTGAATGAACTGCTCACAGACAGCCTTTCCATAGGCTGTAGCATGGCGGGTACCTACAATACTGATCATCCGCGTTGCATCAAGGTCTGCAGGGCCCTTTACAAAAAGCAGCCCCGGGCTGTCCTCAGTTTCCAGAAGCCGGGCAGGATATCCCGGCTGTCCATAAGCCAGGATCTTGATCCTGAACTTATCGGCAAAGGCCAGCTCAGCTTCAGCCCTTTCTATCAATATACTATTTTTAAAAGCCCCCCTGATACCTGCAGCCAGGCTGGCCGGGACAACCTGTTCAAGGTCTGACCTGGTTGCATGGAGCACATTCCATGCATTTCCGAATTGGTGGATAAGCTGCCTGGTTCTTTTGGGCCCGGCGCCTGAGATCATATGAAGAATCAGATCAGGGAGTTGTTCCAATTTTTATCTGGGAATATGGATGATTTTTTTTGTTTCAAAATAAGGCTCTGTAAAATACGAAGAAACTTCAAAGGTATTCACCTTCCGGCCAAGTTCATGAAGTTCTTCGTTCATATCACCCCCTTTAAGGCAGAGCACTCCATTGGCTAGAATACCACCTGACTTTGTGCTGATCTTGGAGGCTACCCATGGCCAGAACTTTGCCAGAGAGGTGACCGCCCTGGATACCACAAAATCAAATGTACCTTCAATTTCTTCCGCACGTCCATGCAGGGTGGTAACGTTTTCAAGTCCCAGTTCAGCAACTATGGCATTTACCACCTGGATCTTTTTACCAATGGAATCAACAAGCAAAAATTTTGTTTCCGGAAAAAGAATGGCCAGCGGAATACCAGGAAAGCCACCTCCTGTACCCACATCAAGAATTCTTGTTCCAGGCTTAAACTGTTCAGCCTTTGCCAGGGCCAGCGAATGAAGCAGGTGGTGAACTTCAATATTTTCAGTATCCTTCCGGGATATCACATTTATTTTATCATTCCATTCAAGGTATAGCGCAGGCAGGGCAGTGAACCGTTCAAGCTGGCGGGGTTCAAGGGTAAAATATTTCTGAATAAGTTCCATAAAAGTGTAGGGTAAAGGGTAAAAGCCGGCAAAAACAGGCTGGCAAAGAATTTAAATGGTGTCTTTGGAGTTCTTCAGAATGTTCAGAAGCAGGTTATGGGCTCTGAAAAGCTGTGCTTTCACAGTACCCAGGGGAATATCAAGCTGTGAGGCGATCTCTTCGTAAGAAAGTTCTTCGAAATAACGCATGATCACAAGCTTGCGGTAGCGTACAGGTAATTTATCGACCACATTCTTAAGCAGACTTGTTTTCTGCTTTTTGATCAACGATTCTTCAGGGTTAGGTGCAGTACCTGCGATTTCCCAGGGTCTTGAGCTTTCTCCGTCTTCACCCGTCACCTGGTCAATAGAAAAGGTTTTAAGCTTTTTTTTACGGATGAAGTCAATACAGTTATTGGTGGCAATTTTAAACAACCAGGTACTGAAGGCAAAATCAGGCTTGTATTTTTCTAAGTTCTGAAATGCTTTGGCAAAAGTTTCAATTGTCAGGTCATTGGCATCATCACGGTTGTTCACCATTTTCAGGAGCATGAAATAGATGGCATCCCGGTACCTTGCCATGAGTTCGGCATATGATTTCTGTTCTCCTGCTATAGCGGTTCCCACAAGCCGGAAATCATTTTTAGCATTTTCAGAAAAATTCGGATTTATTTCCATGTTTTCTGTTTATAGAATAAACTGGCTGCACTTATAAATACAAGGTAAAAGTGATACAAAATATCGAAAAAAGGGCTAAGAATACCTAAATCTACAGAATCAAGTTTTTTTGAAATGCGTCCCAGCAGTACCCACTGAACCAGCAGACGAAAGGCAAAGATACCCAAAACCCATTCCCAGTGAAACTGAAGCACCAGCAGGGCAATAAAACTTATATAAAAGCCTATGGTTACCATGGCGTGCAGGCCTAATAAATGTTTATGCACAGGGCGGTAATATTTACCTACACTGGTATGGCGCATTTTCTGCCTGAAATAATCAGCATACTTTTCCTTGGGCTCAGACCAGGTAAAGGCATTTTTATCAATGATAATGGAAGTATTGCCGGCACGGGCCACTTTATTTATAAACAGGTCATCATCTCCTGACATCAGGTGGATATGGGAGGAAAACCCCTTGCTCTCGAAGAACAGGCGTTTATGATAGGCAAGGTTACGGCCTACACCCATATAGGGCTGACCAGCCAGGGCATAGGAAAAGTAATTCGTGGCCGTCAGAAAGGTTTCATACCTGATAAAATAATTCAGTAAAGTACCTTTTCTGAAGTAGGGGGAGAAGCCCAGGGAAATTGACCGCTCAGCCGAAAAGCCCGACTGCATCAGCCGCAACCATTGATCCGAGGCAGGTTCACAGTCAGCATCACTCAGTAAAAGATGCTCATACTTTGCCCCCTTAATACCCATCATCAGCGCAAATTTTTTGCCCTGTTTGTTCTTTACCATCTCACTAAGCTCAATGACCCTGAGCCATGCGTACTGTTGCTGGAAAGCCTGAAGGGTAAGCCGGGTATCATCTGTGGAGCCATCATCTACTACAATCACCTCAAATTCAGGATAATCCTGGTTGAGAATGGCAGGCAGAAAGCGCTGGAGATTAAGGTTCTCATTCTGCGCACAGATCACGATCGTTACCGGAAGAAGCTGATCATCGGGGGCTGACGGAGACTGTTTGTAAAAAGCAAGCCTTGAATAGAAATAGAAGTAAAAGAAAAGACTTACCAGCGAAAAAAAAAGGTAAGCAACAGCTAAAATTAAGGAAGATGTTTCTAAGAACAATGTATGATTTTTGTGAAAATTATATAAAAACGTACAATAATCACAGAACTATTTTATTCTGCATGACGGAGTATGGATTAGGCTCTCATTCGGCCTATATTTGCCACCTTAAATTTTTAGCCTGAATTACGGGCTTTTGCCGAATGCCACCCTATGAAATTTAATTTACAGATCACTGATACCAAGACCAAAGCCCGGGCTGCTGAGCTTCATACGGCGCATGGACCGATTAAAACACCTGTTTTTATGCCAGTAGGCACTGCAGGGACGGTGAAAGGGGTACACCAGCTTGAACTCGAACATCAGGTCAATGCCCAGATCATTCTGGGAAATACCTATCATCTCTACCTTCGCCCGGGTACCCCGGTTCTTGAAGAGGCCGGCGGCCTTCATAAATTCATAAACTGGAACAAGCCCATTCTTACCGATAGCGGAGGCTACCAGGTATATTCCCTTTCAGGAGTCAGAAAGATCAAGGAAGAGGGAGTGATCTTCAGAAGTCATATTGATGGATCCAAACACCTTTTCAGCCCTGAAAGCGTGATGGATATACAGCGTAAAATAGGTGCTGATATTATTATGGCCTTTGATGAATGCACGCCTTACCCCTGCGAAAAAGAATATGCACGCAAATCCATGGAGATGACCCATCGCTGGCTTCGCCGCTGCATTACCAGAATGAATGGTACCAGCCCCCTGTATGGATTCGACCAGACCCTGTTCCCTATTGTTCAGGGAAGTGTATATCCTGACCTGCGAAAGCGTTCAGCCGAATTCATTGCCTCCATGGAGCAGGATGGAAATGCGATCGGAGGCCTTTCAGTGGGTGAACCGGCTGAAGATCTTTATGCCATGACCGCCATTGTCTGCGACATTCTTCCCGCCGAAAAACCCAGATACCTGATGGGCGTTGGCACGCCTGTAAACCTCCTTGAGAACATTGCCCTTGGCATTGATATGTTTGATTGTGTCATGCCCACCCGCAACGGACGCAATGGAATGCTCTTTACTGCCGAAGGCATTATCAATATCAGGAACGAAAAATGGAAGAATAATTTTTCAGCCATTGATGCCTCCAGCGATCTGGCCCTTGACCGTGCACATTCAAAAGCCTATCTGCGCCATCTGGTACATTCCGGAGAAATGCTTGGCGCACAGATTGCAAGCATACATAATCTTCATTTTTATACCTGGCTCACCTCTCAGGCAAGAGAACATATCCTGGATGGTACATTTTTAAGCTGGAAGAATGAAATGATCCCTAAATTGAGCCGGAGATTATGAACGAGAACACCCATCCTGAACTTATTGAAGATAAACCCGGCAGCCTGGCAGAAAAACCTCTGCTGCCGGAAAAAAACAGGCTGGGTATTTTTTTAAACAGCCTGAAGATTACCCTGATCGACAGGTATATCATAGGTAAGTTTTTAAGCACTTTCTTTTTCACTATTGCCATTTTTGTGGTCATCGCCGTGGTCTTTGATTATTCAGAGAAGGCTGATGATTTCATCCGGGGCGGGGTAAGCCTGAAGCAGATCCTGTTCACCTATTACCTGACCTTCATCCCCTATTACTGCAGTATTCTCAGTCCGCTGATCGTCTTTGTAGCGACTATCTTTTTTACAGCCAAGATGGCCAACAATACAGAGATCGTAGCCATTCTCAGCAGCGGGGTCAGCTTTGTGAGGCTCATGTATCCATATTTTCTTTCCTCAGTGATCCTTGCCCTGATGGTATTTGCCCTTAACGGATATATTATTCCGCCGGCAAACCGCATCCGGTATGATTTTGAAAAGAAATACCTGCGCAGGGTAGAGATGAGCAAAGACCGCAATATTCATATGAAGCTTGACGCCAGTACCTATGCGTATATGGAATCTTTCAATAATATTGAGAATACAGGTCTGAAGTTTTCCCTTGAAAAGTTCAGGGGGCTCGATATGACCTACAAGCTGGTTTCAAGTTATATTAAATGGGACTCTGTTAAATCGACCTGGAAGATTTACGATTACAGCATCAGACGTGTAAGCGGCTTGCAGGAGCATATGGAGTATGGCAGGGAAAAAGATACAATCATGGATTTTACGCCCAAAGATTTTGCCCGCCATGATACGTTTAAGGAAACTATGGACATGAACCAGCTGCACCGGTTCATTGCACGCGAAAATTCAAGGGGTACGGGCGGCGTGGAAGCCTATCAGTTTGAGCTCTACAAGCGCTATGCACTGCCTTTTTCAACCTTTATTCTTACCCTTATCGGTGTATCGCTCTCTTCCAAGAAAGTACGCGGGGGAGTGGGCCTGCACCTGGGTATCGGGATAGGTTGCAGCTTTGCTTTTATTGTGCTCATCCAGTTCTCAAATGTATTTGCCACTCAGGGAGGAGTTCCGCCGATCCTTGCTGCCTGGATACCCAACCTTCTTTTTGGAATCATCGGCCTCTATCTCTATAAAATTGCACCTAAATAAAAATCTGCTCAAACTTCATCTGACCGTTCTGATCTGGGGCTTCACGGCCATTCTTGGAGTTCTCATTACCAAATCTGCTCTCATTCTTGTCTGGTACCGGATGCTCTTTGCAAGCCTTGCACTGCTGGGCTATATGCTGTTTCAGAAAAAGAAGCTGGCTGTACCGTTCAGAGATTGCATCAGGCTGGTGGGCGTGGGAATGCTGGTGGCCCTGCACTGGTTCCTGTTTTATCATTGTATAAAAATTGCTACCGCTTCAGTGGCCCTGGTCTGCCTTTCCTCAACTACCCTGTTTACAAGCCTGCTCGAACCACTCATCAACAGGCGTAAATTCTATGCCCTGGATATACTCACAGGCCTTGTGATTATAGGTGGAATTGCTATTATTTTCAAGTTTGAGTCAAGGTATATTGAAGGTACACTGATCGGTCTGGGGGCTGCCCTCTCGGCCAGCCTTTTTACCATTTTCAATTCCCGCTTTGTACAGACTACAAGTCCGCTTTCCATTTCGCTGATTGAAATAACAGGGGGCTTTTCGGCCCTTACCCTGTATCTGCTGTTCAGTGCGGGGCTGAGTATCCCTGCCCTTTCACTAACAATGCCTGATCTTTTTTACCTGCTTGTACTGAGTACGGTCTGCACGGCCATGGCCTATGTGATGGCTGTTGCTGTGATGAAAACATTAAGCTCCATCACAGTAGTACTTACGACAAACCTTGAGCCCGTGTATGGAATTCTTCTGGCCTTTTTGTTCTTTGGAAAAAAGGAGCAGATGTCTGCTGGCTTTTACCTTGGGGCCCTGATCATTCTCATAGCCGTATTCAGTTACCCCCTGTTGAAAAAGCATGTCTTCAAACAGGAGGCCCTGAAAAAAGACCTCAACCTGGAGAAGGAAGGTTTAATTAAATAATGCTCCTTTATTGCTTATTTTTCGATAATTTTAAGGAATACACTACGGTTTTAAGAACTATATTAATCTATTAATCAATAAATTATAATTATTGATTAAACACACAGTATAAGTAAAACCTATACATCTGCTATTATTTTTAGCAAATATTTTTCTACCCTTAAAATATGAAATATAAACTACTGCTAATCAGCATTGTAAGCCTTGTCATCTCATTAAATGATCAAGAAGCTTCAGGGCAGTTCATAGACAATGGGCAGAACCCTCCGGGTCTTCGCTGGAGGCAGATCAATACCCCTCATATCCAGCTTATCTTCCCTTCTACCTTTGACAAGGAAGCCTGGCGGATGGCCGGAGTACTTGAAAAAGTATATGTTTTTGAGAACCGTTCATTGAAGGTTAAGACCCGGCCGATCAGTGTGATGCTCCAGAATCAGCAGGTCCAGTCCAATGCATTTGTATTGCTGGCCCCCCGCCGTTCAGAATTTTACACCAGCCCCGCCCAGGATATGGAGCCCACTGACTGGCTGAACAGCCTGGCAGTGCATGAAATGAGGCATGTGGTTCAGGAAGATAAAGTGTTCGGAGGAAAACAGATCCAGTTGCTGGAATCTGTACAGCTCAGCATTTTCGGACTGGTGTTTCCATCATGGTTCTTTGAGGGTGATGCAGTAGGCATGGAGACTGCCCTGACTGCTACAGGCAGAGGAAGGCTCCCTTCCTTTGAACGCGAATACAGAGCCAACCTGCTCAGTGGAAAAAACTATTCTTATTCAAAAAGCTACCTCGGATCACTGAATGACAATGTACCGGATTATTACAGGCTGGGTTATTTTATGGTCACCAAACTTCGGCGTGATTATGGCGATTCTGTCTTCAACCAGGTATACCGGCATGCCCTCCGATTAAATGCCTGGCCTCTTTCCACCTCCCTGAAAAAATATACAGGTTACAGAACTCCGGCTTTCTTCAGGGCGACCATGGAAGAGCTGAAAAAGAGCTGGGAGAAACAGGCTGCATTAAAACATGCTGATCTTTACCCTGTGCTTGATCGCAGGCGCAATGCTGTCTATACTAATTACCTTCTACCCCGGCCCTATAAAAAGAATCTGCTTGTGCTCAGAACAGGGCTCAACATGACAGATGCTTTTTACCTTGTCGATACCCTGACCCATAAAGAAACCAGGCTCTTTAAAATAGGATCACAGCTGGTCTCTCACTTTGACCTGCAGGGCGATCAGCTGGTCTGGGATGAACAGCGGACCGACCCCAGGTATGCATACCGTACCTATTCAGTGCTTATGCATTATGATATGGCCAGTCATGAGCGCCGTCAGCTGACTTCGTGCACGCGCCTGTTCTCCCCGTCGTTGTCGCCCGATGGAAAGGAGATCCTTGCTGTCAGTATAGGTCAGAATAACCAGTTCGGACTTGTATTGCTGAGCAGCAGCACAGGAGCCCTGCTCAGGGAACTGCCCAACCCTGAAAATTATTTTTTCCAGACCCCCCGCTTTGATCCGGCAGGCAGGAAAATCATCTCTGTGGCAGTGAACAACCTTGGTAAGGCCCTGTACGAATACAGCCTGAACCTGAACACCCACCGGCTTGCAGCGCCCTTCTCTTTTACAGAGATCAGCCGGCCTGTCTATGGCACGGAGAATCTTATACTTTTCAGTTCAACCGCCGACGGAATGGATGATCTTTTCTCACTGGATCTAAGCACAGGGATCCAGGCGCAGTTCACCAACAGCCAGTATGGAGCCTATGCACCCTGGGCTGCCGGTGACCATATCTATTTTAATCTTTTTAATGCCGTGGGCCAGGATATTTCAAGCGTATCGTTAAAAGCCCTGCAAACAAAGGAACTTCATACAACCCCTCATTTTATAGAGTATTTCAGGCCCCTGGTTGGCAGGGAAGCCGGAGGTTCAATTTTCAGGGAACAGCGAAAAATTACTGATTCAGGTGCACACTTCATTGCTGACAGTTTGCTGATCGCAGAATCAGATACCAGCCAGAATAAACTGAAGTATCAGGAAAAGGCCTACCATGAAATTGACCATTTCTTTTATTTCCATAGCCTGCTTCCCAGTGTTCAGGGCGCTGAACTCAATTCAAACACCTTTTTGGCAGGCCTGAAAGTTCTTTCTACCAACAAGCTCAATACCACCCAGACCTATGCAGGCATCTATTACCAGAACGGCTATAACAGTACGGTCTACCAGGCTGGCTTCAGCTATAAGCGTTTCTACCCTTACCTGAATACCAGTTTTAACGATCGCAGGCGCTATTCTGAGGCTGTAAGTAAAAGTAAGACAGGGGTGATCACCTATATCCCATTCTCTTACCGCGAAAGCCGGTATAATCTGGGGATTGAAGTGCCTCTTAGCTTTCTGATCGCCAACCAGGCATGGTCAGTGGATGCCCAGGTAAATACAAGTTATATCCATAATTACGCACCCTCTATTTCCCTTTCCTCCTTTACAAGCTCGCTTGCTTTCCCCCTGCATTATTCCCTGTCTGTAACCCGCAATAACCTGATGGCTGCCCGTGATCTCTATCCGTTATGGGGCCAGAACATAGATGCTGAATTTGAGAACCTTCCCTTTTCAAAATCTCGGAAAGGGTCAGTATTCTATATGAATTCTTTCTTTTATTTTCCAGGGCTGTTCAGCCATCATAGCCTGCAGATAGGTTACAGCCATCAGCAACCCAATGGCCTTTACAGGAACGACCGGCTGATCAATGAGATCAGCGGCTACGCGTTTCTGCCTCCCAACAAGCTAAGGAATAACCTGATCCTGAACTATTACCTGCCTCTGGCCTATCCGGATCTGCAGATCTCCAGCCTTGCCTATATCCGCAAGATCCAGGCAGGCCTTTTTCTGAATGAGCAGAACCTCGGCCATTCAGCCGATCCCCTGTTCAAGAGCTACCAGACCTATGGGCTGGACCTGCGGGTTGTCTGTAACCTGCTCAGGTATTATCTCCCTGTTTTCCAGATAGGTACACGTGTAATTTTTTTCCAACGTTCACTGGCATCCCCTAAATTTCAGTTAGTTTTGAATTATACCATATAGCGCATGGGCCTTAAAACAATTTTCATTGTCATCATAACTGCATTGCTGACTGTATTCTTTATGCAAAATTCAGAACCGGTTCAGGTAAGCATTCTATTCTCGAAGATCGAAATCTCCAAGCTTGCCCTGCTTCCCGGACTTGCCTTCACAGGTTTTCTTGTAGGGTATATCGCAGGGCGTACAGGGCGAAATCGCGCTGCCAGAAGCCCCGAAACCATACAGACGCCCATTGACTCCGTAAATCACCTGAACAGCCCTGTGCAGCCCGAAAACCGCATGCCGGGAAACCTGAGCCAGGAAGATCAGGACTATATACGTTGAGGTTTTGTACTGATCTTCCCCAGGGCGATAAAAATCAGGGACACTACCAGAAATACCCCTACCAGAATACCCGTGTTCCGGGCAATTTCTCCGGTAGAAAGTTTCGTAGCATCGATAAAGGGATAGGGATAGAAACCTGAGAAATACCCTCTGACCAGAATATAGATACAGTAGAGTGCAGGATACAGAAGCCAGACTGGAAAATCTTTCCATCCAAGCACGCGGCGCTCTGTATAAAGAAGCCAGTACAAAAAGAAAAGCACAGGGACCACCAGATGTAGAAGTTCATCGACCCAGCGCTGCAGGCCTTCAGGCATCCAGAGTGCACGGAGCACTGTATTATAAACCAGGCCAACTACCACAATATAGATAGTAAGGCCAGTCTGGGTTTTGGGAGAGGAGAAAAAACGGGCTGATTGGCCCTGCTTTCCTGCCAGAAGTACAGTGGCGGCCAATGCCACCAGAATATTGGTAAGAATGGTAAAAAAGCTGAAGAAACGGATGATCGTTTCCGGTACACCGGCAGTCCGGTTTTGCAGGATCAGTACGAATTGGCCCGTTATGGCAACCCAGCCTGAAACAGCGATCACTAAAAGCAGTACTTGTCTGAACCTTTGATCTTTTTGAACATCCATACAGAAAGGTATTTATTACCTTTCATATATGGATTGTACAGGAACTGATTTATTCCGGGAAAGTATAAATATTACATAGCGTGCAGATTATGATCAGAACCAGCCGCCTCTTGACTCATAGGTTCCGGCCATGACTTCAGGCAGGTTATCGTCAATCCATTCCATAAATAAAGCATGAAGGTAAATGACCTGGTCAAGATCGTCTTTCAGGGTGGTGGTATGATCGGCAAAGGCATTATGAACTTTAAGCCAGTTATCACGCAGGGTGCTGAATTTCATGGAGATCTTGATCAGAAACGCAGCTCTCAGATCCAGGGGAAAGAATGACATATAGAATTCTACGTTGTCTATTCTTTTTTCATTGGCCCTTTTCATGACCGAGCTGGTCAGGATGGCACGTCCTATGCTGTTCTGTTCAGTGGTAACCACCCCATAATTAAATCCTGAAATATCAGAAATGGCCTTGTCAACTGCAAGGGCAAGCTCTGGATGTTCAATTGAAAGAAGTTCTGATAATTCGTCTACAGTTTCCATTCTTAACCTTATTTGGACTTATGTACGGTAAATCTATCCTTTTTGTTACATAAGCCTTAATAAATTATTAAGAAGCGGCAATTATTTTATCTTTTCAGCGGATGAATAATCCTTAATTTTAGAAACCAATTTGTAAACCGGCCCTGTCCGCCGGATATGGCCATGAAGAGCGCGTTCCTTTCATGAAGGAATTCGCTCTTTTAAATTTTTATACTAAGTTTGGATTTTATTAGCGAAAGTAGCTCAGTTGGTAGAGCACGACCTTCCCAAGGTCGGGGTCGCGGGTCCGAATCCCGTCTTTCGCTCACTGATCAGTTCTGGTGAATACTTCCTCCGCTGCTCTTATCCTTGGTTACAGAGACTGGATTTCCTTTATAGGAAATATCTCCTCCACTACTTGCTTCCGCCTTCAGGTTTTTATTTACAGTGATCTTTATATCGCCGCCGCTGCTTGCACTTACCTCACTGGTTTCAGTGACCAGCGCCAGGGCTTTGATCCCTGCACCGCTGGAGGCAGAGCCCCTGAAATTTGAGGCAGTTCCTTTTAGCTCAGCGCCTGCCCCGCTACTCACCTCACAGTTCAGGTCAGCTGTTTGCAGCTCCAGGTGGATCTCTGCTCCTGAGCTTGAATGCAGGTCAAGTTTGGGGGAACTGATCCGGGTCTGCCCGTACAGGTCAGAGCCACTGCTTGCAGAAAGGCTTTCCAGCGACCTGGCCGTGACGTATACTTTGAGAATTCTGTTTGTATGCCTGGAGAACCAGTTAAATCCATTGTTATGCTGGTTAAAATAGATCTTCAGAATTCCATCTTCTACAACTGTCTTTAACTGGGGCATGGATTTTTGACTGCAGACCACTTCTACATGTTCTGTGTTTCCCTGGCTCAGGTATACGGAAACCCCTGCACTTACATTGATACCCCGGAAGCTTTCCACATTCCTTACCTGGTGCACCAGGGCCCCTGAATCCTGGCCATTGTCTTTAAAATGACAGGCTGAAAGCATCTGGACCTGCATAAGAAGCAGTATAATAATGACATTTCTTCTCATAATACTAAGTTTTTCTTGTTTGACTTCTGACACCGGTTTCCGTTTAAAGGTTGCAGCATTTTTAAGATTAAAAAGCAAAAGGCTTCATGATCAGTACCTTGAAGATAAGAAAATAGTTAAAAAAAAGGGCCGCTTGTTCAGCGGCCCGGAAAGGAGTTAATTCTAAAAACTGACTTTATGCAGATTACGATCCGCAGGCCTCACAACTTCCGTCAATGGGGCATGAGATCTCTTCGGCAATCTCTTCGTCAGGTGATTCAGCAGCAGGTATAACGGGCTCCAGCATCTGGCCGGCCTGCTTTTCGATGGTGAATTTCACGGCCTGGGTAGCTGCCTGGGTACGCAGATAATACATCCCTGTTTTCAGCCCCTTCTTCCATGCGTAAAAGTGCATGGAGGTAAGCTTGGAGGTAGTGGGCTCCTGAATGAACAGGTTCAGTGACTGTGACTGGCAGATAAAGGCACCTCTGTCGGCTGCCATATCGATCAGGCTCCGCTGCTTGATCTCCCAGACTGTCTTATAAAGCTCCCTGATCTCTTCAGGGATCTCCATGATATGCTGGATTGACCCATTGGCTTCAATGATGCTGTTCTTCATCTTCGAATCCCAGAGGTTCAGGGCAGCAAGATCACGCAGGAGGTGCTTGTTTACTACGACAAATTCACCGGAAAGTACCCGGCGGGTATAAATATTAGAGGTATAGGGCTCAAAACATTCATTGTTCCCCAGGATCTGTGAGGTAGAGGCTGTAGGCATGGGAGCAATCAAAAGGGAATTACGTACCCCATATTGTTTGATCTCAGCTCTCAGGGCAGTCCAGTTCCAGCGGTCAGACGGTGTTACATTCCAAAGATCGAACTGAAGTTTTCCTTTTGACATCGGTGAACCTTCATAGGTCTGGTACGGGCCTTCTGTTTTGGCAAGATCCACAGACGACTGCAGGGCCGCAAAATACATGGTCTCGGCAATATCGATGTTCAGCTTGCGGGAAGCCTCAGAGTCAAAGGCCTGGCGCATCAGAATAAATACATCGGCCAGCCCCTGAATACCAAGACCTACCGGCCTGTTGCGCATATTCGAATACTGCGCTTCTTCAACCGGATAATAGTTCTCATCGATGATCTTGTTCAGGTTGGTTGTTGCCTGATAGGTCACATCGTATAATTTCTGATGATCAAATTCCCTGTTGTTCACAAAGCGTGGCAGGGCAATGGATGCCAGGTTACAGACAGCCACTTCTTCTGGTGAGGTATATTCAATGATCTCTGTACAAAGATTGGAACTTTTGATCGTACCCAGGTTCTGCTGGTTTGATTTGCGGTTGGCGGCATCCTTGTATAAAAGATATGGAGTACCGGTCTCAATCTGCGAGGTCACGATGGCAAACCAGAGTTCCTGCGCTTTGATGACCCTGCGGGCACGGCCCTCTTTTTCATAGCCCTCATAAAGTGCTTTGAAATTATCACCCCAGCAATCTGCAAGGCCCGGGCATTCATGGGGGCAGAAGAGACTCCAGTCACCATTTGCTTCCACCCTTTCCATAAACAGGTCAGGGATCCAGAGCGCATAGAACAGGTCACGGGCACGGTTCTCTTCCTTGCCATGATTTTTCTTCAGATCAAGAAACTCAAACACATCGGCATGCCATGGTTCGAGGTAAATAGCAAAAGCTCCTTTACGCTTTCCCCCGCCCTGATCTACATAGCGGGCTGTATCATTGAATACTTTTAGCATCGGTACAATGCCATTGCTGGTACCGTTTGTACCTCCGATATAAGAGCCGGTAGCCCTTATATTGTGAATGCTCAGCCCGATACCGCCTGCTGATTGTGAGATCTTGGCAGTTTGCTTCAGGGTATCGTAAATACCCTCAATGCTGTCGTCTTTCATTGTAAGCAGAAAGCATGAAGACATCTGTGGTTTGGGCGTACCTGCATTGAACAGGGTTGGCGTGGCATGTGTAAACCAGCGCTCTGAAAGAAGGTTATAGGTTTTGATCACCGACTCGAGGTCATTCTTATGAATGCCCACCGAAACGCGCATATACATATGCTGGGGGCGCTCCACGATCTGACCATTTAATTTAAGAAGGTATGAACGCTCAAGGGTCTTAAAACCGAAGTAATCAAAGGAAAAATCACGGTCATAGATGATCTGGGAATCCAGGAACTCTGCATTCTGCTCAATGATCTCCCAGACATCATCGGCAAGCAGAGGTGCCGCCAGCTGTGATTTTGGATCTATATAAACATAGAGCGCACGCATCGTTGCCGAAAAGGATTTGATGGTGTTCTTGTGCAGGTTGGATACTGCGATCCTTGAGGCAAGGAGCGCATAATCAGGATGCCTGGTGGTCAGGGAAGCAGCTGTTTCAGCGGCAAGATTATCCAGTTCACTGGTGGTCACCCCATCATACAGGCCCTCGATCACTTTTTTGGCTACATCTACCGGATCCACAAGCTGTGGATTCAGGCCATAGCAGAGTTTTTCGATCCGGGCGGTAATTTTGTCAAATTTTACCGTTTCTGTTTTTCCATCTCTTTTTATTACAAACATAGCTTCTGTTTAAGGTCTTAAAATTCTTCGTCCAGAGTAAATGACTTCACTTCATGCTCACCCATGACACCACTTTTCTGGTAGTCACCCACTCTTTTCTCAAAGAAGTTAGTTTTTCCCTGCAGGGAGATCAATTCCATAAAATCAAATGGATTGGTGGCATTGAACATTTTAGGATAGCCAAGTTCTGCAAGCCAGCGGTCAGCCACAAACTCAATATACTGCTGCATAAGCTTTGAATTCATGCCGATCAGGTCTACAGGAAGTGCGTCCGTCACGAATTCCTTTTCAATCCGCACCGCATCTGAAATGATCTCATAGACCCTTTCCTGACTCAGGCGGGTATTGAGCATTTTATAGAGCAGGCATGCAAATTCACAGTGAAGACCCTCGTCTCTTGAAATAAGTTCATTGGAGAAGGTAAGCCCGGGCATCAGCCCTCTTTTTTTCAGCCAGAAGATAGAGCAGAAACTTCCGGAAAAGAAAATCCCTTCGACTGCTGCAAAAGCAACAAGGCGCTCGGCAAAGCTACCCTGGTCGATCCAGCGCAATGCCCATTCAGCTTTTTTCTTTACACAGGGAACAGTTTCTATGGCATTGAAAAGCCTTGCTTTTTCTGCAGGATCTTTAATATAGGTATCAATGAGCAGGGCATAGGTTTCGGAGTGAATATTCTCCATCATGATTTGAAACCCATAGAAGCAACGGGCCTCAGGGATCTGCACCTCGCTCATGAAGTTTACCGCAAGGTTCTCATTGACGATACCGTCGCTGGCTGAGAAAAAGGCCAGGATATGAGAAATGAAATGTCTTTCTCCATCATTAAAAGCAAGCCAGTCTTTTTGATCTGACTGAAGGTCAATTTCTTCAGCAGTCCAGAAACTGGCTTCATGCTGTTTGTACATTTTCCATACTTCAGGATACTTGATAGGCAGAAGCACAAAGCGTTCTTTGTTTTCAGCCAGTAATGGTTCGGTCTCTGCGATCATCTCAAATGGTATTTATAAAAGCGACTAAGAATAGTTGACGGGGCCTCAAATGTACTGAGAAGGGCAGGCGGGTGGATTGAAAAATTTTCAACAACCGCCGTCTTTATGTGGAAAAATAAAACTGAAGCAGGGAAAACTAAACAGGCATTTTATTTTACCCTGAGGAATATTCATTGTATATTAACTCAAAAATACCCCGGCTTTGTTTTAAAGGTCTATCACTGAAATCAGATTCATCTGTGCATCAAAGGTATAAATTCGTGGCATACCCGTGGCAATTTCTGTCTCCTCAATTTCTGCAGGGCTCAACTTTTCCAGGTACATCATCAGCGCGCGCAGACTGTTCCCATGAGCAGCAACCAGCACCGTATCTTCATGCCTGAGCAGAGGCTCGATCTCATTCTTATAATAAGGCAATACCCGGGCAGCCGTATCTTTCAGACTTTCTCCGTGTGGCGGGGCTACCCCATAACTTCTTCTCCAGCTGTTGAACTGTTCATCGCCAAATTTTTTACGGATCTCTTCCTTGTTCATTCCCTGAAGATCCCCGTAATTACGCTCATCCAGCGCCTTATCGGCAAAGACCGGAATATCGGCCTGCCCGATTTCATCAAGGATGATATCCAGGGTATGACTTGCTCTGATCAGCGAAGAAGTAAAGGCCTCCATGAACTTGTACCCGCTGAGCTTCTGGCCGGCAAGCCGGGCCTCTTCTATGCCTTTTGGGCTAAGATCTACATTTGTCCAGCCGGTAAACCGGTTTTCAAGGTTCCAGACAGACTGGCCATGGCGTACAATAACAAGAATTGACATAAGATGCTCGGGTTTACGAATAAAAGGCAGGTGTGCAAAAACAATTCCAAGGACCAAATTTATCAGCGGCCCATAAATTCTGACATTCCCCTGACAAGCCTAGGGTATGTACATCCCTAATTCTTGTATCTTTGCGCCTCATTATGAGTAAGCAAGGAAGAGTATTGGTGGCCATGAGTGGCGGAGTGGACAGTTCAGTAGCTGCAGTGATGCTTCATGAGCAGGGGTATGAGGTGATCGGACTCACCATGAAAACATGGGACTATGCAAGTTCAGGCATAAATTCCAAGGAAACGGGCTGCTGCAGCCTTGACTCTATCAATGATGCCCGTACGCTTGCCGTCACTTACGGTTTTCCGCATTATATTCTGGATATCAGGGAAGAATTCGGAAACTTCGTCATAGATAATTTTGTAGACGAATACCTCGCCGGCCGTACGCCTAACCCCTGTGTGCTTTGCAATACCCATATTAAATGGGAGGCGCTACTGAAGCGGGCCAATCTGCTTGACTGTGAATTTATTGCTACCGGCCATTATGCCAATATCAGACATGAAAATGACCGCTATGTGGTTTCAAAGGGGCATGATGAGAATAAGGACCAGTCGTATGTACTCTGGGGAGTTACCCAGGAAAACCTGGCCCGTACCATGTTACCTCTGGGAAATTTTGCCAAGAGCGAGATCAAACAGATGGCCATTGATATGGATCAGAAAGAGCTTGCGGCAAAAAGTGAAAGCTATGAGATCTGCTTTGTGCCCGATAACGACTACAGAGCCTTTCTTAAACATAAAGTTGAAGGCCTGGAAGATAAAGTAGCCGGCGGAGATTTTGTACTGAGCGATGGCACGGTAGTGGGAAAGCATAAAGGCTATCCGTTCTATACCATTGGTCAGCGCAGAGGCCTGGAAGTAGCCTTTGGGGAACCCTTCTTTGTACTGCGCATCATCCCTGAATTCAACAGGGTGGTACTCGGTCGTCTGCATGAACTTGAACATCAGGAAGCCCTTGTAAAAGGCATCAATCTGGTAAAATACGCCAGGCTCCCTGAAAATATTGAAGCCGTTACCAAGATCCGGTATAAGGACGCCGGAACGCTGAGCAACCTGAACCAGAATGGCTTTGATGTCAATATCAGGTTCCATCAGAAGGTATCGGCCATTGCACCCGGTCAGTCAGCTGTCTTTTATGAAGGCAATGACCTGCTTGGCGGAGGCTTTCTGGTCTGACTCAGTTAGCTGAAAGCTCATCCATCAGCAGATACGTTTTGCCATCATCTGCAGGCCCCGGATCACGGCCTGTCGCGGTGAGGCGCAGATAACGCAGGCTCACAGGGGCAAATTCTCTGTATACATGGGCAATATTGCCCATTCTCAGGTTCTTCAGGTCAGCTTCGGTATAGGTAAGCAGGCTGATAAAATTACGGCCATCATCGGATACTTCAATATTTACGCCCCTTGGCAGGTAGACCGAAAGCCCAGGTTCGTCCATAAAATCAAATGCTAAATTTTTGACAGACCGTAACTTTCCAAAGTCCACTGTGGTGGTAAGTCCGGTTCCCGTAAAGCCAAGCCAGCGCCCGTCAAAAGGATTGTCCGTTCCCCGGAGCCCGTCTGTAAGGGTAAAGGAATTATAACCGGCAAAGCGCAGGTTTGGCTGGCTTGCCAGGCGAATGGATTTAGAGGTAGTGGCAGAAAGCTCAAACTGCTCTGCACTGACCTCTGACATCATTTCGTTCCCGATGAAAGCAGCTGCTTTTACCTGCACCTTGCCTTTTATCTGAAAGGGTACGGTATACAGATTGCCGCCGGGGCCGGGAAGACTTCCGTCTATAGTATAATAAATCTTGCCCAAACCCATTTCATTGCTGCACGAAAGAGTTAGCCCGCCTTCAGTCGTATCACGCAAAGGCCTGATCCAGACATTAAAGGCACTTCTGGCATAGTTTATTCTGGCAAGACCAAGGCGTTTCAGCTGAAAAGGAAGTCTGGATTTGAAATCTTCAAAATTCTTTCTCTCAGGCTGGCACCATTCTGATTCTGCAAGGGCCAGAATTCTGGGAAAGAGCATATGCTGCACATGGGCAGCATCGGGTACCGTCTCGGTCCAGAGACAGCCATGCCCGCCGAGAATAAATCTTTTTGCCTCAGGCTTCAGGTCATAGGGCATAGGGTCAAACTGGTAGGCAGTGCTTAAAAGATCTTTTGAATAGGCTTCTGGTTCAAGTTTGGGATCGCCCTGATAGAGGTCAAAATATGCATAGGCTGCCGGTGCCATCACCACATAATGACCTGCCCGGGCAGCGGCAACCCCACCCCTGTAGCCATGCCATGACATCACCCCCGCCTCAGGAGCCAGCCCCCCGGCAATGATTTCATCCCAGCCGATCATCTTCTTCCCCTTTGAATTGATGAAGGCCTCCATGCGCCTGATAAAATAAGATTGCAGTTCATCAAGGGATCTTAGATTTTCCTTCCGCATCTTTTCCTGACAAAGGAGATTGTCTTTCCAGATACTGCGGTCAACTTCATCCCCTCCGATATGAATATAGTCACCAGGGAACAAGCCCATGACCTCGGTCAGAATATCTTCCAGAAAGGTATAGGTAGAATCATTTCCAGGGTTAAAGCTATTGTTATAGGCCCCGACCCGTCCTGAGGGCATTGCAAGGGGCCCGGGGATACTGGCAAACTGCGGATAGGCAACAAGGGCGGCCATGCTATGACCAGGCATATCTATTTCCGGAACAATGGTGATATGGCGGGCTGAGGCATAGCTAACGACCTCCTTAATATCTGCCTGGGTATAGTAGCCCCCGTAGTTGACCAGTTCTCCCGGCTTTTGGGGCAGGGCTTCAGCAAAACGCTCCCCGGGCCGCTGAACCCTGAAAGCCCCTGTCTGGGTAAGCCGGGGATATTTTTTTATTTCAATGCGCCAGCCCTGGCTGTCTGTAAGATGCCAGTGAAAAACGTTCATTTTCAGCATGGCCAGGTAATCAAGATATTCTTCAATAAACTCCTTACCGAAGAAATGCCGGCTTACATCCAGGTGCATGCCCCGCCAGCCAAAGCGGGGATGATCTTCAATAAAAAGCGCGGGCAACCTGAGTGGTTCATTGATGGCGGGGATGGAAGGGGCCATAATTTCTGCAGGCATCAGCTGCTCAAAACTCTGCCAGGCATAGAAGAGTCCGGCACGGCTATGCCCTGTGAGCACGATATTGCCAGGGCTGACGTCAAGCGTATACCCCTCGTCGGCAGAATTCTCATCGCTGGTAGTGAACAGAATCGTATCATCGGTCTGACTGTTCTGGGTAATATCTAACTGAAGAAGTCTTAAACCACTCAACCGGTATACCTGGGCAACCAGCTGTTTTGCCATAGCCCATGCCTGGGAATCCGTTTCAGAGGCAAGTACTGCCGTATGGCCGTTTATTCCAAAATAGCCAGGGCGGAGTTCTGTACGCTGCGGCCGGGGAACAATGTTTATCGTAAAGGTCTGTGCATGAGCACCGAAAAAACCAAGGAATGTTGTAACAAAAAGAATGTATTTAATCATATAATATTAACCGGCATATTCCGGGCTGGCTCGTAAAAAAATGTATATTGGCCTCCTTACTATACTAAAAAGACTTCTAAATTATGTCAGCAAAACCAACTTTACTTATTCTAGCCGCAGGAATGGGAAGCCGATATGGCGGTATCAAGCAAATTGACCAGTTCGGGCCAAATGGTGAAACGATCATTGACTATTCCCTGTATGATGCCATTCGTTCAGGGTTCGGAAAGGTAGTTTTCATCATACGTAAAGAAATAGAAGTCGAATTTAAAGAAATATTTACCAAAAAACTGGAAGGTAAAATTGAAGTTGATTTTGTTTGTCAGGAAAAGGAATCATTCATTCCTGCGGGCATGGATTTCAGCAGCCGGGCAAAACCATGGGGTACCGGGCATGCTGTACTCTGTGCAAAAGATGCCATTCATGAGCCATTTGCAGTAATTAACGCAGATGATTTTTACGGCTACCATGCTTTTAAGGTCATGGCTGATTTTCTCTCGGAGACAAATGAGTCAAGCCTGCATTCCCTGGTCGGATACAGAATTGAAAACACCCTTTCCGAGAATGGTTCTGTATCAAGAGGTGTATGTACGGCAGATGCCCATGATTTCCTTACCTCGATCAATGAGCGTACAAGCATTGACAGAAGAGAGGGAAAAATTGAG
>JAYWCR010000021.1:0-3097 GCA_043780395.1 Sphingobacteriales bacterium | reverse complement strand
TACGCTGAATGATGGTATCAAAAACAAGATCCTGAAAATGGGTCTTCACTTCTTCAACAACCTGATTTGATAATCTCAGCCTGACATCATACATCGTCAGTAAAATACCTTCAATCTGCAGGTTTTTGTTCAGGCGTGACTGAACGATCTTGATGGTGTTCAGTAATTTACCCAAACCCTCAAGTGCAAAATACTCACACTGCACCGGTATGATCACCGAGTCGGCAGCAGTCAGGGAATTTATTGTAATCAGACCCAGGGAAGGAGAGCAGTCAATCAGAATAAAATCGTAGTCGTCCTTTACGCTGTCGAGTACTTTCTTCATTTTGTACTCCCGCTCGTGCAGGTTAATCATTTCGATCTCTGCACCAACCAGGTCGATATGGGCAGGCAACAGGTCAAGATTTGGTGTACCCGTTTTGACGATAGCCTGCCGGGGATCGAGATCATTTACAATACATTCGTAGATACTTGACTCGATGCTTTTGGGATCGACACCTATACCTGAAGTGCTGTTGGCCTGTGGATCTGCATCAATTAAAAGCGTCTTGAATTCAAATACGGCCAGTGCCGCAGCCAGATTAATCGAAGTGGTTGTCTTTCCTACGCCGCCCTTCTGGTTTGCTACAGCTATTATTTTACCCATGTATTCAACTAAAATTAGAAGATTATGATTCGCTCAGATTTTCTGTTAGTAAAGCATTGTCAGCACTTTACTGTTTAAAAACAAATTTACTCAATTGAAAAGGAACGAAAACCATTGAGGAATCAGCACCCGTGTTTACGGGTGATCTCAAACGTTTAAAGATACGATCTTTTCGATAAAAAGTGTAAGTTCGGCAACCTGAGGGCCTGATTAAGCATTAAACTGGGGGGTAATGCATCAGGGATTTCCCAATGTATTTTCTTTAGTGTAAAACAAAAGTCCCCGGTTTTGATTAAAAAAATATGACAACCATTATTTCAGGAACTAATCGTCCAAACAGTTACTCGCATAAGTTATCATTGATCTACCAGGATCTTCTAGCTGAATACCAACACCCCAGTACAATTTACCCTCTGACCGATTTACCGGACCAGCTTATCACAACCGACCTGTACGGAAAACGCAGTGAAGAATTTATGCCGGTGCGTAAACTAATCCTTGACTCGGACAAGTTCCTGTTTGTTCTGCCTGAATATAATGGCAGTTATCCTGGTATTGCCAAGCTCTTTGTTGAGTGCCTTGAGTTCCCACAAAGTTTTAAAAATAAAAAAGTTGCACTGGTAGGCCTTGCTTCGGGCAAATACGGCAATATCCGGGGTATCGACCATTTTACAGGTGTATGTCATTACCTGGGTCTTCATATATTGCCGCTGAAACTTCATATCCCTGGGATCAGGGAAGAAATCAGTGCCGAAGGAAAGCTTCTGAAAGCCGACACAACTAAGTTTATACATGAACAGATTGAACAATTTATTGCTTTTTAAATGCGTGTAAAGCCCGTCCTTATCTCTTTTGTATTGGTGATGGGCTTATTGCAGGCATGCACCCGGCAAACGGCTTCTTCGAAAAAGGTTTTCAACTGCAACCTCGACCAGGCCCTGACCTCACTGGATCCGGCCTTTGCACGCAACCAGTACGCTGAATGGTGTGATAACCTCCTGTATAACGGACTTACCCAGCTGTCAGACTCGCTTGAAGTGAAGCCCTGTATTGCTAAATCCTGGGAGGTTACTCCAGACGGCCGGCTCTATACATTTCACCTGCGCAGCGATGTCTTTTTCCATGATGATGCCAGGTTTGCCGGAGGAAAAGGAAGAAAAGTGGTCGCCTCAGACTTTGTTTACAGCTTCGGGCGCCTGATTGATCCGGCTACGGCCTCGTCAGGCGCCTGGATCTTTAATAACAAGATCGAAAGCAAGAAATCATTCACAGCACTGAATGACAGCACGTTCCAGGTAAAATTAAATAAACCATTTCCCCCTTTTCTTAAATTACTGACCGCCCAGTACTGCTCTGTACTGCCTTACGAAGTCGTAACTTTTTATGGAAAAGACTTCAGAAGTCATCCGGTAGGTACAGGGCCATTTGCGTTCAAGTACTGGAAAGAAGAAGAAATTCTGGTACTCCTCAAGAACCCACATTATTTCGAACGTGAAAAAGGGCATCAGCTTCCTTACCTGGACGCGGTCAGATTCAGCTTCATCCGTGACAAGCAGACTGCTTTCCTGGAGTTCCTCAAGAAGAAACTTGATTTTTTCAGCAATATCGATGGCAGCTACAGGGATGATATTCTAACCAAAACCGGGCATGTCCAGGAAAAGTATAAAGGTAAGTTCGTCCTGGCCAGCGGGCCCGACCTTGATACTGAATATATGGGCATCCTGGTTGATTCTACGAAAGATATCGTAAAATACAGTCCCCTGCGGATCAAGAAGATCAGGCAGGCAATCAACTATTCCATTGACCGTAAAAAGATCGTGAAGTACCTGCAGAACAGCATGGGAATTCCAGGAACGGCTGGGTTTATACCTCAGGGCATGCCCGGCTTTGATGCCCGGAAAGTAAAGGGCTATGATTTTAACCCGGCAAAAGCACAGAAACTACTCGCTGAAGCCGGCTACCCCCATGGGCAGGGTATGAGTACGATCACCCTGTATACCTCTACTACCTACCGGGACCTGATCGAATTCATTCAGGGTGAGCTAGAGATTCAGGGAATTCACGCCATTCTTGCCGTGAACCCGGCAGCTAGTCTGCGGGAACAGATCAGCAAGAGCACAATCAACTTTTTTCGTGGCTCCTGGGTAGCTGACTACCCTGATGCCGAAAATTACCTCTCGCTGTTCTATTCGCACAATAAAGTACCTTTTGGCCCGAACTATACTGGATTCAGCAATCCTGGTTTTGATAAACTTTTTGAAAAAGCCTATTATGAGCCAAATGATTCTTTACGATATTTACTCAACCGGCAAATGGATAATTTAATCATGGAACAGGCCCCCGTAGTTATTCTTTATTATGCAAAACTGGTTAACCTGCGTCAGAACGACATTCACGATATGACAATCAATCCATTGAATATTCTGAATCTGAAAAGAGTCAGAAAAGATT
>JAYWCR010000020.1:0-7778 GCA_043780395.1 Sphingobacteriales bacterium | reverse complement strand
GTTCCTGAATCATAGACCAGATTAAATTCAACGTACCTGCTTCTTCTATGAAGCTGCCATGCCCTCTCCGCTTCACCAAAGGGAAGATGTTTATTCTTTTCAACCAGGGGAAGATAAAGGGAGGTAAACGAATTGCCTATATCTTTCACAAAACTGAACGTATCTTCCATAGACAGGATCTCTGTCTTCTTCAGGCGGTCAAAGAATATTCCTCCTATACCTCTTGTTTCCTTGCGGTGTGGAATATAAAAATAGTCATCTGCCCATTTTTTGAAGTCGTGGTAATAATGTGGCTGATGGCGGTCACAGATCTCTTTAAGCCCGGAATGAAAGAACCTTGAATCTTCCTCTATAATATAATGCGGGGTCAGATCAATACCCCCGCCAAACCAGCGGTGGTCCTCACCCATTTCAAAATACCGCAGGTTCATATGTATGATCGGTACCATCGGACTGGAAGGATGCATGACCAGGGAAATACCCGTGGCAAAAAAATCTTCTTCATTGACCTGGAACGATTTTCTTAATTTCTCAGGAAGTTCCCCAGATACAGAGGAGAAATTAACACCTCCTTTTTCAAATACCTCTCCGCTCTGAATGCTTCTGGAACGGCCGCCCCCGCCTTCAGGCCTTAGCCAGTCTTCCTGAATGAACGCTCCATTGCCATCTGCATGTTCAAGCTGGCTGCATATCTCATCCTGTAATGCCTTGAAATAGGCAACAATCTCATCCTTGTCTGGCATTTTTAAACTTCTAAATAATCAAGATCTTTTCCAAAGGATTCCTTTAATCCACTCAGGCCTATAAAGGCAAGAACGATCGTGAAAAGCCCTATGCCCATGGCTGCTGTCTGTACAGGCATCATCGTTTTTAATAGCTGGAAGGCTATCGTGATTGGGATGACCGAACCTCTGATCACATTGGGCACACTGGTGGTCACCGTACCCCGCAGGTTGGTGCCGAACTGTTCAGCCGCCAGGGTTACAAAGATAACCCAGAAGCCTGTAGAAATACCCATAATTGAACATAGCAGGTAATAAGTTTCCAGGTTCTGGTGATAGGCTGTTAAATAAAGAATAAAACTGATGACGGTAAAGACCAGGAACAGGGCCACTACCTTTTTCCTGCTCCGCAGTTGCTGGCTGAGAAGACCGGTCAGTACATCCCCGATCGTAATGCCTATATAGGTATACATAATTCCTTTTCCGGCGCTGACAGATCCCTGAATATGAAGCACTCTTCCAAACTCAGGGCCCAGCGTTACCAGTATTCCTACCATAAACCAAAGGGGCAATGCCAGCGAGCAGCAACAGAGGTATTTTTTTATCCGAGCTCCGGAACTGAAAAGGAGTTTCAGGTTCCCTTTATTGCTGCTATCAGCATCAAGTTTTGTATAGATCCCTGATTCAGAAACACCAATTCTCATCAGCAGAAGTATAAAGCCAAGCCCCCCGCCTACAAAGAAAGATGTCTGCCATGTAAACTTACCAGCAACCAGTGAAGCTACAACGGCTCCCATCAGACCTACGCCTGCAACCAGCATGGTGCCATACCCACGATTTTCCTTGCTCATGGTTTCACTGACAAGCGTAATTCCTGCCCCAAGTTCACCTGCAAGGCCAAAGCCGGCCACAAACCTCAGAATACCGAAGCTGTAAATATCGTGTACAAGTCCGTTCAGGATATTGGCAAGAGAATACAGAAGAATTGACCCGAACAGCACTGTAAGTCTGCCTTTTTTATCAGCGATTATGCCCCAGATAAAGCCTCCGGCAAGCATGCCGGCCATCTGAATATTCAGAAGCATCAGACCCTTGCTTGTAATTTCTGCAGCATCTGTAATGCCTATGCCCTGCAGGCTCTTTACCCGGATGATCGAAAAAAGCACGAGGTCATAGATGTCAACAAAATAGCCCAGGGCAGCGACGAGTACGATCCAGTATATCGCAGGGTTAATACGTTCCTTCATTCAGTGGTGATTTGAAAACGAATCTATTGAATATTTACCTTAATATAGCGAATGCCAATCTCTGCCCGAACTCTTAAATGGCTGATGCGATTCTATCCCCCTCTGCTTGTCAGCCGCATCTGGGTCGTGGATATAAGTGATGATTTTCATTCTGCCCGGGTAAAGGTTTTTAAAAGCATGCTGAACATAAACTTCAACCGTTCAATTTTCGGGGGAAGTATTTATTGTGCTGCTGATCCTTTTTTTGCCATTTTGCTTTGGGGTGTTTTTCATCAGAAGGGGATTAAAACCAGGGTATGGCTGAAAAGTGCCTCTGTTCAGTTCATTAAACCCGCGCATACAGACCTGTTGATTGATTTTACACTTGACTCCCGCCAGCTAATGGAAGCGGAAGATGCATTGAACAGAACGGGAAAGTTTATCCATACTTTTTCTGTTCAGGCTGTTGATAAGCTTGGAGCGATCTCTGCGTTAATAAATACCGAAGTATATGTGCGCAAAATTGAGACATCGGAAAAATGAACATAAAAAGACAGATCCTGGCAGGTGAGAGTGTAGTCCTCGATTTCAAGAAAAAGATCACCAGTTTTGAGAAGATTTCTAAAACAATGGTAGCCTTTGCCAATAATAAAGGAGGGCGGCTGCTGATAGGTGTGGATGATGACGGCCGTATTTCGGGCGTCAAGTCAGAGGAGGAAGAACGGTATATGATTACCAGGGCTGCTCATTTTTATTGCAGGCCCCAGCTCGAGCCGGTGTTTACAGAGATTGTGGTCGATGATAAAACCGTGGTCGTCGTAGATATTGAAATATCCGATATCAAGCCTCATTACGCCCTTGGTGAAGATAATAAATGGTGGGTATATGTGCGCATCAGGGATAAATCAGTACTTGCCAGTAAAATAATTGTGGATGTGCTCAAAAAGGAAACAAGCGGGGAAAATATCGTTTTAGAATATTCACCCAGAGAAAAAGCCTTATTGGAATTTTTACATGTGAATGGAAAGATCAGTTTGCCTGAGTTCTGCAAACTTGTAAGCATTTCGCGAAAATCAGCATCCAAAATTCTGGTTGATCTTATTTTATTAGGAATAATTAAGGCGCATACCACTGAAAAAACCGAATTTTACAGCGCATCCTGAATTATTTCATGTTTAAAAAATATCTTCCATATTACCGTTCCAATATAAAGCTTGCCTATCCGGTAGTTATTTCCCAGTTAGGACATACCCTTGTTGCTTTATCTGACAGCCTGATCGTAGGCCATAAAAGCAGTGTGGCCCTTGCTGCTGTTTCTCTTGGAAATGCCGTCTTTACTGTGATCATGATGATAGGTATAGGTATTTCCTATGGCCTTACCCCCCTGATTGCCCAGGAGAACGGCCGTAAAAACCATGACGAGATTGGAAAACTTCTGAAGAACAGCCTGATCATTAATGTTTTTACAGGTTTCCTGCTCTGTGCACTTACCCTGCTGGCAAGTCATTTTCTACCACTGCTTGGAGAGCCGCCGGAAGTAGTGAGCCTGGCCAGGCCGTTCATGAATTTCCTGGGTTTTTCTGTGATTCCATTAATGCTTTTTCTCACCTTCAAGCAGTTTGCTGAAGGGCTTGGATTTACAAAGCAGGCTATGCGGATCAGTATTATTGGAAACCTTATCAATATCTGTCTTGGAATTACCCTTGTATTCGGACTTTTTGGCTTCAGGTCGTATGGGGTACTGGGTGTAGGCATCAGTACACTGACTGACCGGAGTCTGATGGGTATTACTATGTGTCTTTATGTACTAAAGGCTGACCGGTTTAAATTATACCTGCAAAAGTTTAAAAAAGCAGGTCTTTCCATGATCCGGATGAAAAATATTCTGAGAATAGGTATTCCTGTTTCACTCCAGTATCTGTTTGAGGTAAGTGCCTTTACCAGTGCTGCCATTATGGTCGGCTGGATGGGAACAAACCAGCTTGCTGCCCATCAGATCGCTTTAAGCCTTGCAGCTATTACTTATATGATGGCCAGCGGACTTTCTGCAGCGGCCACCATTCAGACAGGGCATTCCTATGGAAAGCTTGACTATGCGCATCTGAGGATATTCGGAATTTCAAGTTATCACCTCGTTTTTGTGTTTATGGGTATTACCGGAATTATGTTCATCAGCCTGAACAGGATCCTTCCCCAGCTCTATATCCAGGATCAGAATGTCATTAATTTTGCAGCGCCATTATTGATCATTGCAGGCCTTTTCCAGCTCTTCGACGGTTTTCAGGTTGTTGGATTAGGGATTCTACGGGGTATGTCCGATGTCAAGGTCCCTACCCTGATCACCTTTATCGCCTATTGGATCATTGGACTGCCACTTGGCTATCTGCTGGGGATCAGAAACCATATGGGGCCAAATGGTGTATGGATCGGGCTGCTGGTAGGCCTTGCAATGGCTGCAGGCATGCTCTTTATCCGTTTTCAGTGGAAGAGCAGGCAACACCTGGTAAGCCTGAGCCCATTGCTGCATTCTTTGACAAAGAACGAAATACAATGAGAAAACTATTTTTAGTGCTGCTTCTGGCTGCTTGTTTCCGCGTTCATGCCCAGACAGGTCCTGCCAGCACCCCTGCTGCAGCCATCCGTTCAAAAGAATATACAGAGGCTATCAGGCAGGTGCTGAATTTAACAGATGAACAGACCCGGAAACTGGTGGATGTGAACACAGTATTTATCGGCCAGATCGATAAACTGACAAAAACCACGAAGTCAGCCATTGAATTCCAGCAGGGTATCCAGCAGGCAGACAGGCAGCGCGTGGAGTATTACAATAAAATTATGAATGCAAGGCAGTTCAAGGTATATGAAGAAACGCCCCAGCTCAGCGGGCTTACCAGGTCCTCGTCCGTAAAGGCAGACCTTGTGAGGCCGGATACCAGTCAGGCGGAAACGAAGAAAAAACTCCCTTTACCTGCCCCGTCTGATAAAAAATAATTGATGGTGATTATTTAGCCCGGCTTGTATAGGCATTATCCCTGATTCTGAAGCGCCAGGGGATGGAATGCCAGGGACCTGTAAAATTCATCCCTACCCTTGGACTGGCCAGGATCTCATTTGCCTCAGGCTTTCTTTCATTCCGGTCTTCAAGCCAGATCACAGGGCCCTGCAGAGATACCCCATTATAAGCCCTTGTAAGTCCAAGGGCAGAGGCAAGCGCACCCGGGCCGGCAGTGAGCTTATAGTTAAGCGTATCCATATTCCGTCGCCTGAGCATATACTCAATACCTTCAACAGGCTCAAGCCCTCTCACAAGCACCGCATGGGGCTCACCTTGCCCACCGGCAACAATATTAAACAAATGGTGGATCCCATAACATAAATAGATATAGGCATTGCCCGCAGGCCCGAACATAATTTGCGTCCGCGGCGTATTGCGGTTCATCCAGGCATGACTGCCGCGGTCATCAGGCCCCATATAGGCTTCGGTTTCCACAATTTTTCCGCCTGTGACCATACCTCCGATATTAGTGAACAGATATTTTCCAAGCAGGTCTTTACTGAGCATGACAAGATCTTTGTCTGAATAAAACTCCGGAGTTAATAGCATGAGCAAGGTGTACTAAGGTTTTACCAACTTCAGCATCTGGGTGAGGTAGTGCTGGTCAACAGATGTAAAACTTCCTGTGGAGCGGTCATCTACATCCAGTACAGCCCAGACCATGCCATTATGCATCAGGGGAATCACCAGTTCAGACCTTGATGCTGAACTGCATGCAATATGACCGGGAAACAACTCTACATCCCCGACAAGGATTGATTCTCTCATTTCCCAGGCCTTACCGCAGACACCCCTGCCAAAAGCTATCCGTGTACAGGCAACAGGCCCCTGAAACGGACCCAGAACAAGTTCCTTGCCTCTGACAAGATAAAATCCCACCCATAAAAAATCAAATGTTTCTTTGACTGCTGCACAAAAATTGGCCATACATGCAATCTGGTCGGTTTCACCTGCCAGAAGTCCTGTTACCTGTGGGAGAAGCGAAAGGTATTTTTCTTCGCGGCTTACTCCTGTTATCTTTAAATCTTCTGACATTTTGTTTGATACTTTGTGAGAAAGAACTATTCAAGCCCCAATTGTAACAAGAATTTTTAAAAACTGTTGAACCAATTTCCAACTATGGCGATTGTTTTACCCAGTTTATACATTAGTACGGGTATGTTTTTACAAGTTATAAATATAAAATTCTTTTATAATCAGCCTTTCCCTTGCCCAGAGGTACTTTAAATTATATTCCCATGGGTTAAATAGCGTAACATTTGCAATGCGCTTCTTACGGTACATTCCTTGTGCATATATCTTCAGAATATTCATTCAAAACAAAACAAATTATGAAAAAGTTATTTTTGTTAGGAACAGCCCTTATGTTAGCAGGTATTGTTTCCGTAAACGCACAGACTTCCCCTACTTCGCCTAGTTCGCCATCTACGTCCCCTTCCACGCAAAGTCAGCCAGGAAGCAGTACGCAGCCAGCCACCACTTCGCCATCTCAGGGAACAGTACCCTCTTCCACTACTTCGCCTTCTGCAAGCCCAGCTACCCAGTCAGATCCTAACAACGGTCTTGGCAATGGAAGCCCTGCTGTAAATGGTTCGCAGAGTGGTAATGGAAGCAGTATGTCAACACCTACTGATCCAACCCCAACCCGAAGTTCAAGGAGAAAGAATAGGTCAAAGACTACTCCTGTAACTACAGATCAGTCAACGAATCCTGCAGGAACAACTCCTTCAACGACGCCTACAAAATAAAAGGTGTTAAAAGAGTTGGAATAATTCAATAAAGCAATTAAGTATGAAGCCTTCCCTGACAGGAAGGCTTTTTTTTGGGCAGTGTATGATCGCTTTTAATACCTGACAAAAATGTTTTAAGAACCTGCATTCACTAGATTTACGGCAGACCCAAAATAGCTATTATGAGATTAGTTGCCCAGATCCCACACCCCGCCTGCAGAATAAGTATCCTGAGCTGGAACGGAAAGTTCATTCTGAAATTTGAAGCAGGCCTTCTTGAGCAAACCTTTAAAGTAAGTGAATCCGAAGCTGGTGAACTTGATCATTTCGTTGCTTCGATCAGCGAAGATTTTATAAAGAAGGTGGTTGATAATCTTCAGATCATGGATGAGAGCTTTCAGGAGATCCTTGATATATAAGAGTATATTATGTTAAATATATTAATCAATTTATATAGGTTAAAACACTGATTTAATCCGCTTTATTTTTTAATGTTCAGGTAAACAAAATTTAATTTGGTGCGCTTAAAAGAAACTTCCAGACATAATTTAATTTCACACGATTTACTTAAACAAAACATTTATAATATATATGTAACTAACTGATCACTAATATTATATTAATCTAAACAAAATTTAATTTTGTCATTTATCTACCCCTTAAATAACAAGGATCTTCAGGTTTCGGAGGTAAACTGAATTTTTAGAAATGAATCTCTTATTTTAGCAGTGAAACCCTATTGCGTTGTTTTTTTTATGAAACCTTTAAGAAATGAGATCAATGTATTTTTAACTGCATTGATGTTTTATACCCGGATTCCTGTTCCCGGTTCTGTACATCCTACAGATGAAATGTTAAACCGTTCTTCCCGTTATTTCCCACTGATCGGAATTCTGGTAGGTCTGGTGAGTGCTGTTACCTTTTATTTTTGCTCTCTTGCATTTCATCCATTGCTAGCATTAGTTCTGAGTCTCTGTGCCTCGGTACTTCTGACCGGCGCATTTCATGAAGATGGAATGGCAGATTTCTGTGATGGTTTTGGTGG
>JAYWCR010000019.1:0-22955 GCA_043780395.1 Sphingobacteriales bacterium | reverse complement strand
GTAGAATGGCTCAGCTGAGGGAGCTGTGCATGGCTTACCATACCCAGCAGCATGAGCAGGGAAAAAACAGACAGTACTTTATTCATCACAGGAGTTTTTATAGTAAATATAAAAAAACTCAGCTCCCGGAAAGCATCGCAATTATTTCATCTGTAGTGCCCAGTTCACCTATACGGGGAAAGAGCAGGGCCAGGCAGTTCTCATGTGATTCAAGGTTCACATCGGTCATCGCATCTATGGCAAAGGTTATATTATAACCAAGTTCGCTTGCTGCCCGGGCAGTGCCCTCTACACCAATACGGGTAGCTATTCCGGCAAGAACGATTCCGGTGATACCCATTTCATGTAATTCCTCATGAAGAAAAGTTTCATAAAAAGCATTCCAGTTCTTTTTAGTAATGTAAAGATCCATAGGATCAGCAGACAGCCGCTCATCGATCTCAAAAGAATCCGCTGTCAGCACTAGTCCCGCAACCTGAGGCTCCTTTCGGGTTTTGGTCCAGGCAGCACCAGATGGATTTACGTTTACGATCACTACCAGCTGACCCGCTTTTCGGAATGCGGAGGCAAGGGACGCTGCCCTGGTAACAATCTCAAGTGCCGGGTGAACAAGTTCACGCCTTGTATTCATATATTGAAAATCTATCAGTACCAATGCCGTTTTTGCATCCAGGGAAGTAATCATATGATTTGGTTAAGAATGTTACTCTTTTAAAAAATCGCGCAATACATATTGAAGAATACCCTCATTGCGGTAATACTCAATTTCGATGAGTGAATCAAGTCTGCTTTTTACTTTAAAGAGCTTCTCTGATCCATCCCCGCTCGTTGCAGATACCTCGAGAACTTTTCCCGGGCTAAGGTCATGTTCAGCACCTTTCACTGTGTAGATCTCTCTGCCGGTAAGCCCAAGACTCCCGGCACTTTCGCCTGGCATAAATTCCATAGGCAATACACCCATCCCTACAAGATTGCTCCGGTGGATCCGCTCAAAGCTTTCAGCAATAACCCCTTTTACTCCAAGTAAAAAAGTACCCTTGGCAGCCCAGTCACGTGAAGATCCACTTCCATACTCCTTCCCGGCCAGAATCACCAGAGGTACCTTCTCAGCCTCATACCGAACAGCCGCTTTAAAAACAGAAAGACTTTCTTCAGTCGGAAAATGAGTGGTATAGCCTCCTTCACGGCTGGCGATCTGATTTTTGATCCGCACATTAGCAAATGTACCCCTGATCATCACTTCATGGTTTCCTCTTCTGGAGCCATAGGAATTAAACATTTTCTTATCAATTCCCTGCGAGAGCAGGTACTGGCCGGCATCCGAGCTTTCAGCAAATGACCCTGCCGGAGAAATATGATCTGTAGTTACGGAGTTTCCCAACATCAACAGCACGCGGGCATTTATAATGTCTTTTATAGGGGCAGGCTCTGAAGGCAGGTCTTTAAAGAACGGGGCTTCGCTTATGTAGGTCGACCGGTCATTCCAGGCATATTCTTTACCTTGCGGAGCCTGTAATTTCTGCCATTCCTGCTCCCCTTCAAAAATTACTGAATAAGTTGATTCATAATCTTGCTGCTGCAGAGCCAGGTGCATTGTTTCATTGATCTCTTCCTGGGATGGCCAGATATCAGCCATATAGACCGGCACGCCGTTCGGATCAATACCAAGAGCCTCTGTGGTCAGATCAATATCCACTCTGCCTGCAAGTGCATAGGCTACCACCAGCATAGGTGAGGCCAGGAAATTCATCTTTACCTGCGGGTGTACCCTGGCTTCAAAATTCCGGTTCCCTGAAAGCACCGCAGAAACAATAAGCTCCCCTTTATCTACTGCCGAGGCGATCGGAGCAGGCAGGGGTCCCGAGTTTCCGATGCAGGTGGTACACCCATAACCTACAGTATGAAAATGAAGGGCTTCGAGGTCTTCAAGCAGATGAACGCGCTTCAGGTATTCCGTGACCACTTTAGAGCCGGGTGCAAGGCTGGTTTTCACCCATGGTTTAACCTGGATCCCCTTTTCCAGCGCCTTTCTTGCAACCAGCCCTGCCCCGATCATCACTGAAGGGTTTGAGGTATTGGTACAGCTGGTAATGGCAGCGATAACAATGGAGCCATCACTCAGCACATACTCTTCATTATCATGCCTGACCCTTACAGAGCGTAGAGAGTTTTTATCAGGAACTTTTTTTGCCAAAGCCCTGGCAGTTTCTGCCTTATCTTCAATGAATGCTGTTCCGGAACCGCCTTCTGAAAGCCAGGTATTTTCTCTTCGCTCAGCCACCGGTACATAGTCACGGGCATACTGGTCTTTTATAAGAGTTCCGAATTTAGCATGCAGATCCTGCACCAGAATCTTATCCTGGGGGCGGCTCGGGCCAGCTACCGCAGGTCTTATCTCTGAAAGGTTGAGTTCAATGATATCAGTATACCCGATTAATTCTTCACCAGTTCGCCAGAGCAGATTTTCACGGGCATATTCTTCTACCAGTTCTACCAGAGCCGCTTTTCTGCCGGTTCGGCGCATATATTCAAGCGTCTGCCCGTCTATCGGAAAATAAGTAACGGTACATCCGAACTCCGGTGACATATTTGAGATAGTGGCGCGGTCAGGTACTGAAAGCGAATCCAGACCTTCTCCGAAAACCTCAAGGAATTTGCCAACCACCCCATAACTGCGCACAAGTTCAGTGGTGGCAAGCACCATATCTGTAGCCGTTACGCCTTCCTGAAGTTTCCCTGTAAAGCGAAGACCTATGACTTCGGGGCAGGTGAAAAACAGGGCCTGACCAAGCAGGGCTGCCTCAGCTTCGATACCGCCTACACCCCAGCCCAGCACACCCAACCCATTGATCATGGGTGTATGTGAGTCGGTTCCAACCAGCGAATCAGGGAATACCCATCCATCGCGCTCTACCACTCCGCTGGCCAGGTACTCCAGGTTCACCTGATGACAGATACCCATACCCGGAGGCACTACCGAGAAATTATCAAGCCCTTGCTGGGCCCATTTCAGGAGCTGATAGCGCTCCTGATTCCGTTCATATTCAAGTTCAACATTTTTGCCCAGCGAGTATCCGGTACCAAAGAAATCTACCTGTACAGAATGGTCGATGACCAGGTCTACGGGAATAGCCGGATTGATCCGGGTTCCGTCTCCTCCCCTGCGTATAACTTCTGCCCTGATCGAGGCAATGTCCACGACTGCAGGTACGCCGGTAAAATCCTGCATGAGTACCCGGGCAGGCTTGAACGGTATCTCCTTATCCTGAGGCTTCCCGGTCCAGTTGACCAGCGTATGCACATGTTCGTCAGTGATGGCAAAGCCATCATGATTTCTAAGTACATTCTCAAGTAAAATTCTGATTGAAAATGGAAGTTTTTCAATAGGTTTCCCTTCTTCCTGCAACCTGCGCAATGATGCTGTCTTTTGCTTCATATTCAGTTCCTTCGTATTCTCTATACAAAGGAAACGTCTGCAATACTATAAATGATTTACCTTATGTAAAAAATTAAGCGGGAAAGTTTTAAATGCCCTGAATTTTCCGCCTTTAGGATACCAGTGAAGGAATGCGTTCAGTCAGTTCAAGCCATAAAAGCTCTGTTTCTTCGAGGCTTTTTCCAAGCATCTGCAATTCAAGAGAATGCTTTTCCATCTCTGCCGCACTTAAAGCCGGGTTCTCAAAAAGCACATGCAGCTCTTTCTTTCTCTTTTCCATTGTTTCCAGTTCCTTTACCAGTTTCTCAAAGGCCTGCTGGTCTTTGAAACTTGGCTTTACCGGCTTCTCTGTTTTCACTGCAGGCTCGGGAGCTTTTTGGGCAGGCTCTTTTTTCTTGCCCAGCATTCTTTTCTCCTGGGCGGCAAGGAGCGCCGTTTCTTCCACGTCTTCCCTGTAATCAGAGTAATTTCCATTGAAATCACGGATCACCCCATCCCCTTCAAAAATGAACAGATGGTCTACAAGCTTATCCATAAAATACCGGTCGTGACTAACAATGACCAGGCAACCAGGAAATTCTTCCAGAAAATCTTCCAGAATGGTCAGGGTCTGAATATCCAGGTCATTGGTAGGCTCATCCAGGATCAGAAAATTCGGATTTGTTAATAAAATAGTACATAAGTACAGCCGCCGGCGTTCACCCCCGCTTAATTTGGATACAAATGTATATTGCTGGTCGCCTGCAAACAGAAAGCGCTCGAGAAGCTGGGATGCTGAAATGACCTTATTCTTTCCAAGAGGAAGGTATTCGGCAATATCCTTTACCACCTCAATCACTCTCTTATCTTCAGGAAGGATCATGCCCTCCTGGGTATAATAACCAAAAACTATTGTTTCACCTACATCGATCGTACCGGCATCAGCTTTCTGCGCACCTGTAATAAGCTTCAGAAAGGTTGATTTTCCAGTTCCGTTCTCACCCACAATGCCTATACGGTCACGCTGTTTGAATACAAAGCTGAAATCATTCATGATCTTCTTGCCGGGGAATTCCTTTTTTACATGGTCGAGTTCAAGGATCTTCCGGCCAAGGCGGCTCATCATCACCTCAAGCTTCACCTGGGTTTCCTGCTGGCGCTGCTTGGCCCGTTCTTCTACCTGATAAAAAGCATCGATCCTGGCCTTAGACTTAGTGGTCCGTGCCTGGGGCTGCCTGCGCATCCAGTCGAGCTCTTTGCGGTAAAGGTTCTTTGCTTTTTCGATACTGGCATCCTGTGCCAGCAACCGTTCTGATTTCTTCTCCGTGAAATACTGATAGTTACCTGCATAGCGGTACAGAACCCCCAGGTCAATTTCCAATATCACATTACATACCCGGTCAAGGAAATACCTGTCGTGGGTAACCATTAACAGGGTAAGGTCGCTTTTAGTCAGGTACTCTTCAAGCCATTCGATCATCTGAAGGTCAAGATGGTTGGTTGGCTCATCCAGGATCAGAAAATCAGGTTCCTGGATCAATGCCAGCGCAAGGGCCAGGCGCTTGCGCTGGCCGCCTGAAAGTGTGGAAGTATTCTGCTCCAGGTCATGGAGTTTTAATTCTGTCAGGATCTGACGGATCCGCTGCTCATAATCCCAGGCTGCATGCGTTTCCATTGCATCCATGGCTCGTTCCAGAAGCTTATAGTTTTCAGGGTCAAGCAGGGCCTCCTCATAATCAGAGATCACTTTCAGCAAAGGGTTCTCTGCCGCATAGATGGCATGAAAGAGCGTAATATTTTCAGGAATCTGTGGTTCCTGATCAAGAAATGCAATCCGTGAATTTTTCAAAAGGGCAACAACACCTGTATCAGATGATTCTTTCCCGGAAATTATATTAAGGAGTGTACTTTTACCTACACCATTTCTGGCAATGAGAGCAACTTTTTCGCCTTTGGAGATTCCAAAGGTGAGGCCTTCGAAGAGTTTACGCAGACCTAATGATTTTGTTAAATTTTCAACAGAAAGAATGTTCATTCCAATTTTTTTACAAAAATAAGAATTACTGGCAACAAACGAGAGGCTCTGTGGCTATGACATTAAAATGCTTCATTTATGGAAATATAAAAGCCCTTTATCCGGGGTTCCCCTTTTATCTTCTCTCCGATCGCATAATCAAGCCTCAGTGTAGACCTTGAAGGAAGATCAAAAATATACCGGATACCTCCACCAAAATCAGGCTTCAGGTTTTTAAGACTAAAGGGCTCATAGCCGTAAACTTCACCGGTACCGGTAAACAGGGCCAGGGCGAGCCTTGGTATGATCCGATATCGGTATTCAGCCTGAATGGCAGTCATGCGTTTATCCCTGAAACGCCCTAAATAATAGCCCCGCATGATCTGGTTGCCTCCAAGCTGGCTTAGAAACACAAAAGGCACAATATTATTCAGGAAGCCTGATGAGACCAGGTTCATACAGAGCACCTGCTGGTTAGACAGGTGTGCATAATGCCTGAGATCCAGAAAATAGGAAAGCAGGTGACCTGAAGCCCTGTTCAGGAACCTGGGCGAAAAAAGCATAGAGGCCCTTATATAATCACCCCGGTCTGCAAAATTCTGAAAGTCGCGGGTATCGAAGTTCAGTGTCGGACCCAGCTGAAACAGGGTAGTTCCCTTTCTGTTCACCAGACCCGGAAGGCTATCAAGCATATGTTTACGAGAAATATCCCTGAGACGTACATACTGCAGGCCGGCACTTACACCCAGATACATTTTATCACTCACCCGTTTTTGAATTTCTCCTACGGAATTCAGCTGCAGATAAGAATAACGGCTTACATCGGCCTTCAGGGTATGGTTCCCTATGCCATAAAAGTTAGTGTTATAGCGCTGATAGTCGAAAAGCTGCTGAAACCGAAACTCCCGGTTCTTGCCCCAGACAACCGGCTTCAGCCGGTACCTGACCTCCTCAAGATGGAAAAGGCCTGCATTGATATATAAACTTGTTCCCAAAGCCTTGACATCAATTCTGTTTCTATAAAATGAATAGATCATGGCCAGACCGATCTCAAGCTTTCTTTCCTGAGAAAAACCAACAACCGGTACTGCAATAGGATTTGATGAAAAGCCGCGTGAAGAATCACGGTCGATCAGCGTGGAGTCGACATATACATACTTTTTATACAGCCGGCTGTAGATCCGCTTCAGCCCTGGCCTGATCCCCCGGGCGGAATCAGGATCTGAAGGAGAAAAGTCTTTTTGCAGAAAGCGGTTATAAAATTCCTTGTAAACCTTCTTTACAAAAGATGAATCTTGCCCCCTTGCCTGAAATACATATAAAGCCATGAAAAGAATGACTGTAAAAAAACGTTTCATAGAAAATTCAAGGAGGCTTGGATAACGAAGATGGGCGTTAGCTATCAATTTGGCAAGAAACGAGCCATTGACTCATTTATTTTACTTAATAAGAATGGCAAGCCAAAAATAGCAGAAACATTCCAATAAAGCCTCCGTAAAAGCATAAATTGATAGAGGATTAATTTTTGCTTATTTTTAACCCAGATGGCCGATACCGATTTACATGCTGTTCTTTCTGAAATTCTAATAAAACAAGACCGCCAGACAGAAATACTTACCCAGTTCATGGAGGTTTATGTGCGTCATTTTCAATCTGAAATAAATACAAGATCTATACAGACAGCCTATCATTTACAGAAAGCACCTGTTCCAGCCGAAAAATTTCAAGCAGTGAATTCTGATTCAGAAAAATTAAGCTCCATTGAACGGATCCTCCAGCAGATGCTTGAACTTGAATCTCAGATCAGACGCCTTGAGAGATCAACGATCGTAATTCCTGGCATCTCAGTAACCGGCTGATTCTCAGCAAAAAACGAATAACCAGGCCTTAAACAATAGAAAAACCCGAATGTGTTATACGGATACTGCTTCTCCAGAAGCAGGCCCGCTTATGACGAATGGCACTCTTCTTCAGTTTGCATTTCAATTATTAAGGGATAAACTTGAAAACATTGTGGAACCAGTCAGGATACATGCCGGCAGCTGGGGAGAATCTTCGGTACCCTCTGGAAGTGATTCTGTATGGGTTGCCACGAGGAGTCATTCAGATAAATAAATCTGAACATCAGGGCCGTGGCAAAGGCTCCGCATATATGCCATAAAAAATGAGTTCCTGCGGAAAGAAGCTTCCAGGGGTCGGCTATTCTGAAGAACAAGGCTATGCAAAATGTAAACAAAGCCAGGCTCACCATTAACCAGCCACGGAACTTCATTTTTATCAGAAAAAGGATCGTAGGCACAAGGACCATCAATGCAAGGATCGCATAGTTCACGTTTATCAGGAAATGTCTGTTATATCCATGCATTCCACTTCTGAGAAAAAATATGCATCCGCCATAACTCATCAGAATCAGCAAGCCATAATACCACTTCCCTATCACCCTGATCAGAAAATAAATACCTGTCATCAGGCAAAGGATCATTATAGGCATATAGTCCATGACCAGAAAAAAATGATACTTTCTCAGGCCGTGAAAAAGTGTGCCCCCTATGCTTCCAATGAGTAAGATAAAGCTACAGGTAAGCAGAAAGAGATGGTTGCGGTAAACAGGAAGAAGTTTAATGAGCCAGTACAGGGCAAGCAGAATAAACAGGGATGAAGAAAGGGTATTCAAAGGCTCAGGAATAAGCCTGCTCATATCCGTTTCAGTATACCGCATACCCCCATCGGGCATTTGCAGCATTACAGGCTCATCCTTAATAAAAATCATTGGATTGAATTTTAATTTAAGACAGGCAAAACCCATCTATGTAAATTTAATTATACATATATGGCTTATCATAAAAAATGGGCAGTACCCGGTTGGTTCTGCCCATTATTACGATTACTTTCGGAGTGAACTGGTCAAATCTTTGGAATCAAATCAACCCGAAACGAAATCGATTTATTAACCAGTTCGTACATGTAACGAACCCCCTTAAAATCCGTTACATGAAATCCAAATCCGCAATTAACGTGAATATAATGCTTGTCATCAAACCTGACAACAATTATCTCGCCAAAATGAATGTTTGATTCGATGAACTGGTCATTTATCTCGCCCGGTGATTTTGAATAATTTATAGTAATTTAGTTTTAGTTAAATAAGAATATGAGCGTTAAATTCACTTGTCTTATTGTCGATGATGATGAAATCTCTTTAAGGATCCTTAAAGAGCTGATAGATAAAACAGAGTTTCTGGAATTGAAGGGGGCTTTTGCAAATTCAGTCGAAGCTGCGCAGGCTTTACGCGAGATGCCCATTGATATTCTGTTCCTGGATGTAGAGATGCCTACCATGAATGGTTTTGAACTCATGCAGGTACTTGAAAAGAAACCACAGATCATCCTGGTTTCGGGCAGTGAAACGTATGCGATCAATGCATTCGACCTGAACGTAACCGATTTTCTGATCAAGGGCCGTTTTAATTATGCGCGCTTTCTTCAGGCTGTTAATAAAGCCAGAACCAATGTGATTCGTGAAAACACAGAGAAACCAGATAAATCGAAGGCTTCTGACAGCCGTACATTTTTCATAAAGGTCGACTCGATGCTGGTGAACTTTGATCTTAAAGATATTCTCTGGGTTGAAGCAAGTGGTGACTATGTGCTGATCACCACCCTTAACAAAACCCATAAATTATTGACAAAGCTTAAAAATGTAGAAGAAAAACTCCCTGCTCAGGATTTTGTACGGGTGCACAGGTCATTCATAGTGCGTATTGACAAGATCAGAAACATTGACAATGCGAATCTGCTTATTGGAAACAATATCATTCCTATAAGTAATTCATACAGACATAACCTTCTTGAAAAAATTAACACCATCTGACCCTATAGGAGCTTTCTACTTATCTTCGATCACAAGCATGCTGTCCTGTGAATCTTTAAGCCTTACAAGGGCTGAAGAAAGAATAGGTTTTTCGGGTTTACCTATGGTATGATACGCCCCTGAACCCCGGAGTATGGTGGCCAGTAAGGGATTGTTTCCCATCAGCTCCAGGCTTCGGGCTATATCAGTGTCTTTTGAAAGGGAACAGATGAGCTTGCCTTTCTGATAATAATAGCGCTGTACGATCTCGTTCTCAAGAAAATTGCGGATTTCATCCTTATACTTTGTGAGATCCTCATTCTTATTATGACTGATCTTCAGCTTGAGTGCATCATACTCAGGCATGATCGCAGTAAATCGCTTCTCCTTCTCAGCGATCTGTTTAAGGTCAACCATGAGCTTTTCTGTGCTTGTGGTATAATCATAGTTCTTGTCGCCAAGCCATGTGCTGAAGGCGTTGAACTCTGCCTCTGTAAGCCTGAAAATAGCCGCAGGGGCAATGCTGGGGTGAGAATTCCTGTACAGGGTCGCATAATCGAAAATAAGCTGTTTGCTTACCAGGGCATATAACAGGTTGCTATAGGTTTTTGATCTTGTGGCTATATCGGGGAAAATACCACTTCCGTCATAGACAAGCCTCCCGGCACGTGTTCTGTACTCGGCAATGGTAGAATCAGCCACCTGATTCACCGATCCGTCTTTATTCCTGTGCACATAGTCAAGTGCCTGTATACACCTGCCACTGGGGGTATAGTACTTGGCTACAGTAATTTTCATCAGGGTATTGTAAGAAAGCGGCAGTGTTTGCTGAACAAGACCTTTTCCAAAAGAACGCTGCCCAACAATCACAGCCCTTTCAAGATCCTGTAAAGCGCCGGCAACAATTTCTGAGGCAGATGCAGTACCTTTGTCAACAAGTACAATGATCGGTATATGCGTATCAAGGGGCTGGCTTGTCGCCTTATAAACAATTTCACCCTGATGGTTTCTGCCACTCTGGGTAACGATGGTTGCACCCCTGTCTACAAAAAGGTTTACAATTTTTACAGATTCCTGCAGAATGCCACCCCCATTTCCACGAAGGTCAAATACCAGAGAGCTGATATGTTCCTTATCGCGGAGGGTTAAAAAAGCATCCTTAACTTCCTGTGCTGAGTTTTCCAGAAAATGATTGAGCTTTATATATCCTGTATGGCTGTTTATAAGGCCATAGTATGGGATATTATTCAATTTTATTTCTTCGCGGGTCACTGTTTTCAGAAAAGGTTTTGGAATACCCGGCCTTGAAATAAGCAGATTGATCGCTGAGCCTTTCTGACCCTTTAGCATATCACTTACCTGCAGTCCGTTTTTACTCGTCACCTCTGTGTCATTAAAGCGCAGAATATGATCTCCAGCCCTGATATCGGCTCGCTGGGCAGGAAACCCTTCATATACATCACGGATAATTACCTTATTACCAGACTGAAAGATCAGCGCTCCGATGCCCCCATACTGGGGATTGACAAACTTCATTTTAAAGTCTTCAACTTCTGACTGTGGAATATACTCCGTATAGGGGTCTAAAGAATCGAGCATTGCATCGACCCCCTTTTTCATAAGTTCACCTGGCTTCACCTCATCTACATATTTGAGGTTTACCTCCCGGTATACATCTGCAAAGATCTGAAGGTTACGGGATAGTTCGAAATAATCATCCCTGTGCCTGAAGGCAAAAATTCCTGCCAAAAGAACTACGCTGACCAGGATTGTATACAATCCCCGGGTTTTTCTGAAAAACCGCTTCATAGGCAAATATTATAAAGATGGAATTCCTGGCAATGAATGCAGCTTACTCCAGGGTTACTGTAAGACCTTTCATCACAAGTATATGATACAATTCTACAAGCTCTTGTTTTTCAGCTTCAAGAAGCAAACATTTACCTTTTGTATGCACGATAAAGGCTATTTCACTGGCTTCATCATAGCTTTTTTTAATAAACTTTATCAGACAGGCAATCACATGCTCAAAGGTGTTGAAGTCGTCATTCCAAAGAATAAGTCTGTGAAGAATACCTTTTTCAGGAAGAACTTCATTTTCGACAGAGGTTTCAACCAGTTCTTCTTCTTCGACACTGAATTTTAAATGATACATAAGCAAATGTAATATTGCAGGACCTGACAGGAGAGGTTAACGCTTAAAGTCTGTTGTTCTCTATATTTACCTGCATCTTGCGGAGCATAAATACAACATAATCTCGGTTTTGGCTTAAAAGTCGCTCCAGGCGCATGATCAGCTCATTTTCTTCACCCTGTTTATATGTCAGGTCTTCAACTTTAAGGTTGCTGTATTTCCGTTGTACTTTAATTCTGATTCTTTCCCAGTTCTGCTGGGGTATTACTATTTCAGCCATAATTTCTACCTGCTGCAAAAATAACAAACTAAATCCATAGCAGGAGCTTCGGATATTTCTAATTTCAAAAGCTTGGTATTTTTTTTGTTGAGTCATGTTTGTCAAATGCTTTACACTCAAGAAGAGCATGCTTAACTCAAAAGAAAAAACAATGAAAACAAGAAAACTAGGGTTGCTGATCGCTTTATCCATTTTTGGCTTCAGTGCAGCACAAGCGCAGATCCCGGGTCTTGCCCTGGGCGTAAAGGCAGGGTACCTGTATTCAACCATGCCTACATCCCTTTCAGGAATAACCAATACAAATGGTCGTTCAGGATATCAGGTTGGTGTATTTGCCCGAATAGGTAGTAAAACATTTTTACAGCCTGAATTAAACTATGAAGGCCAAAGTGGTACTATCTCCTACAAAACAAATGGTGCTACAGGTGCGGCATCAGGCATGTCAACATTGAAATTTAACAGACTGGATATTCCTATCCTGGTCGGTCATAAGTTCGTTTCTCTGCCTTTGTTTAACTTCAGAGGCTATATCGGACCTGACTTTGGCTTTAAGACCAATTCATCCAATAACAGAACCAATAATTTCAATACAAATGACTACAACTTTAAAAGTTCAACTGTAGGCGGAATTCTTGGTGTAGGTGTGGATGTAGGTCCTTTAACCCTTGATGCCCGGTATAACCTGGGATTTACACAGGTTAACAGAGGATTTAACAGCAGGTTGAATTCATTCGGAATTTCTGTAGGGTATAAGTTCTTATAAGAGAACTATTTTATCTTAATAAATTGATGGGCAGTTACTTCATTGTAACTGCCCATTTTTTTTATTCCCATTTAAAGGTCTTTACTGCTACAGCATATGTTCCTATACCCCAGAGAACAAGAACGAGCACCTGGAACGAGACAGCACTGAGTGATGCGCCTTCAAATGCTATTTTACGCAGGGCATCGTTCATATAGGTCAGCGGGAGCGCCTTGCAAACTGGCTGAAGCCAGCCGGGAAAGGCATCTATAGGGAAAAATGTACCTGCAAGAAGAAACTGGGGCAGTGTGATGATATTGGCCAGAGGTGGCACCATACTTTCGTTTTTGGCAATTCCTGAGATGATAAAGCCGAAACCCATAAAAACAATAATGCCAATGGTACATACGATCAGCATATTCAGCACAGTACTTACCCCGTGAATAAGGGTAAAGCCAAATGCGAAATGCCCTATAACAATAATAATGATCGCCCCAAGTAACGAAAAGACAAGTCTGCTTAATGCCTCTCCCAGCACAATGCTGTACCTTTTTACAGGGGTGGCAAAAAACCGTTTTATGACAAGGGTTAAGCGAAGGCTTATAAATACGAAAGCCGTTCCGAAAACTCCGGAGCTTAAAAGCGAAAAGCCCAGTTGCCCGGGAAGTATGAAGTCAATGGTTTTATAGGCTCTTCCTTCTGAAGTACTCTCGTTCAGCATCACGGGCTGCTGTGAAGGTTGCTGGGCCTTTTTGCCGGCGTAATAAAGAATATCCGTAATCACCGACTTCAAAATGGCTCCATTCTGAAGGGATGCTCTGGTATAGCGGATGTTTAGGATAAAGGGAGGATGACCTGAATCATTTTTCTGTATATCAATTACCCCATCGAGTGTTCCTTTTGCCAGATTAATACCCATTAACTGATCGCTTTGCCCGGTCACAAATTTTACAAGCGTAACTTTTCGGAGTTCCCTGTATATGAAATTTGTAGTATCACAGCCTTGTTTTACCCCAAGTTGCACTTTAATGCCGCCATTGCCTATAAAACCAAAGACCAGGATAAAAATGAGGGGAAAAGCCAGACTGAATACAACTGCCGAAGGGCTTCGTAATATGGAAATAAAGCTTGCTTTAGCCAGGGCAAGGGTAGCCCGCAGGTTATTATACGGCTTGGGTAAATCTATCATGTACTTTCTTGGAGTATAGTGTATGGAAATGGGGATCTATTCCCTTAGGTCTTTGCCTGTCATAGAAATAAAAACATCTTCAAGGGTAGCCTGGCGGATCAGTTTGGGTGCTTCAAAGCCTGATTCAATAAGTTTATCAATGAAATTAGCAGGGCTGTCAATACCCTTGATGCGTCCGCTGTCAATAAAGGCAACCCTGTCACAGAGAATTTCTGCCTCATCCATATAATGAGTGGTAATCACCACAGTAGTTCCTTCACTTCTTATTTTAAAGATCAGGTCCCAGAGGTTTCTCCTTGCCTGAGGGTCCAGGCCCGTAGTAGGTTCGTCCAGGAAAATGATCTTTGGCTGATGGATCAGGGTCGTAGCAATACTGAAGCGCTGTTTCTGCCCGCCTGAAAGTTCTTTAAATTTCGCCCTTGCTTTATCACGAAGGTTCACCTTGTCGAGCAGCTCAAGGGCATTCACAAATACGCCATAAAGACCGCAGAACAATTCAATGATCTCTGTAAGATTCAGGCTTGGAGAGTAACCAGCTGCCTGTAACTGAACGCCAATGATCTTTTTGATCTGACCAGGCTCTTTGTCTACTGAAAACCCGTCAATAAGAATGCTTCCGGATGTTTTTTCTCTCAGCGTTTCAATGATTTCAAGCGTAGTGGTTTTGCCTGCTCCGTTAGGACCCAGCAAGCCAAAAATTTCACCTTCAAACACATTGAAGCTAATGCCGTTTACGGCCGTAAAATCTCCGTACTTTTTAACAAGGTCTTTAACCTCAATGATTACCTTATCGCTCATACTTTTTATGTCTGCCTTAAGACAGCAGTAAATATAAGCATTTGACAAGCGGCACTCACTTTACTACTTATTTACTACACGCTTCAAGCAGGGTCCGTGCCTGATCTGCCCCCCATACAGGTGTCAGGTCAGTTTCAGGTTTAAAGGTTTTAAATTTCTCCACTGCCTGCTGCAAGAGCGGTCTGGCTGCGGCCTTGCCACCACCGTACTGTTCAGGCGTGTAGAATAACTGCATTCCCCTTAGATAATAAACCCGGGGATTTTCTGCATTTAAAGTCTGGGCAGAATCAATTTCGGCTTTCGTCTGCGGACCTGATATCATATAGCGGTTCATTGGATCAACGGCCATTTGCATATAGGTAATATGACCTTTAAGAGCCAGGATCTCACTTTCATTGGGTTTTATGGCATTTGCCTTGTTTATCTGAGCCATTGCCTTGTCAAAAATAGGGTCGGCATCTTTAGGTATTTTCATGCTGAATGTGCCGGCAAGCATATTATACAGTGCTGCATAATATGAGGGTAGCCATTGAGTCTTTTCGTCTATGCTAAGATGGTCAAAATAGGCCGAGAGCTCCTGCAGTCCGGCAACAGTAGTCGCTGTTTTAGCCTGTTCAAGACCTTTTTTTATTGCGGCCGGATAGGCTGCAGTCTGGGCATACACATGGCTGATGAAAATTATCCAGACAACCAGTACTGAAGAGAGTCTTTTCATGGAGTATTCATTTATCTTATGAATACTGAATATAGCGATTTATTTTAGGTCTTCTTTTATTACTGGTGAAGGGGCAGCGTAAACCAGAATGTGCTTCCCAGCCCCAGACAGCTTGTTACATCAATTTCACCACCATGCTTCTTAACGATCTCGGCACAGATATACAAGCCCAATCCAAGGCCTGTATTATGATTATTATTTTCCACCCGGTAATAGCGGTCAAACAACCTCGCTAAAATATCAGGTGAGATTCCTGGCCCATGGTCAATCACAGAAATACGTGCCATTTTATTTATTTCTTCAATATGGATCCGTATCGTTCTGGATTCAGGAGCATACTTGATAGCATTATTAACCATATTGATCAGCACCTGTTCAATCCGTTTAGCATCTGCACAGACCTTTAAACAAGGATCTCCGGTAAATTCTATACTGTACTGACCCTTTACAGCCAGCTCATGACTGTAATCATGGATCAGGGCAGAAAGCGTAACTGTGGATTTATCAAGTTCAAGCTGCCCCTGACTGAATCTGCCGACATTTAAAAGATCTTCTACCAGGTTTACCACTTTATCCAGGCTGCCTGAAGCCCTTGACATCAGGTTATTGAAAAGCTTAAAAGTAAGCTCCTCTTTTCGTTCAATCATTAACTGAAGAGAGGCCTTTAAGGTTGTAAGGGGTGTTTTAAGCTCATGACTTGCAATATTTATAAAATCGTCTTTCTGCTGCTGGCTTTTTTTAAGCTCATGGATATCTGTAGAGGCTCCTACCCAGAACAGAACTTTTCCAGTTTCATCCAGGATAGGCTGAATCCGTGTTAAATGCCAGCGGTAATGACCGCCCGGCCCTCTCTTTCTGAGTTCAAATTCACCTCCGGTTGTACCTCCAAGAATTGAACTGAAGGTTGCTTTACAGATCTCAAGATCTGCAGGAAAAACGGTGGCCAGCCAGCCATAACCTTGAGACTGTTCGAGGTTCAGGCCAGTATAGGCCTGCCACCTTTCATTTATAAAGCTTAATTCACCTTCAGCGGTATTCGTCCAGATGATCTGGGGCAATACATTCAGTATTGAGCGTAGCTGCTGCTCGCTTTCTGCTGCCTGACGTTTTGCAAGAACGGTTTCTGTAACCTCATACCTGAATACAGCTATTCCGTAGATCAGTCCCTGATCATTGCGGCGCGCCTGGTAAATAAGGTTAAAATAGCGTTCCTCAGTAGTTCCTGTAAAAGGGTTCACATATGAATTCTTGATTTCCTTTCCTTCATAGGTTACCCCTGTTCGATACACCTCTTCAAGAATGGGTAGCAGATCAAACTGTGCAAGTTCAGGCATGGCTCTTACCGCTGTTTTTCCCAGAAGATCGCGGCCCGGAAAGATCTGCTGATAGAAGGGATTTACATATTCAACCCAGAATTCAGGTCCGGTTAACATACAGAAACCTGTTGGGGCTTCCATAAAGAACTGGAAGAACTGATCATTCATGGAATTCCCTGTTTGGGCGGCCAGATAAGAACTTACCTGCGGATGTGAATAAGTGCTGGGTTTATGATCAGGCTGGTCAAAAGCTAGTGGTATTGTATCGCTCCCTGGCAGTGTATTCTTAAGTTCAGTCATAGATTCAATGCAATTCAACAATTCGATTGGCCTCTGGAAGAAATGTGAACAGGCAGTATAAACCCAAATGAGGTTCCTTTGCCCGGCATAGAAATAACCTCGATCTCATCTTCATGCCTTTTTATGACCGCTGCACAGATATACAATCCCAATCCAAGCCCGGTATTGTCATTAGCTATATGACCGACCCTGTAATAAGGAAATGCATCCATTGCTGGCCTTCCCAGCCAGCTACGACCAGGGAATAAGGCCTGGAAATGAGGGTTCATCTGCTCTACGATGAAATTCTCACCACCCGGCACTGCAATGCAGGCACGTGCGAGATTTAAGAAACCCTGAAACTGCTCTTTATACTTGATTGTCATGGCCAGGGCTGAGCGCATTTCATTTTTTTGTATACGCAGCAAAGAATTCTGGACTCTGTTCTGTTTAAGCAATAGCGCCTGCTGATCTTTCAGAAGGGATACACTCGTTTGCAGCCGGCGCAGGTCAGCCCTGGGCAGCCCAACTGCTGATATATCATCTTCAACCCTCTGGTTACCTGTTCTTATCATTGAGGAAGGGTAAACCAGAATGTGCTGCCTGAACCTGCAGCCGTTTTCACATGAATGGAACCTCCATGCTTTTTTACAATTTCAGCACAGATATAAAGGCCGAGGCCAAGCCCTGTTTTTTTATGTCCATTCTTCTCTACGCGGTAGTATCTGTCAAAAAGCCGCGGAATTACCTCTGCCTGAATTCCCGGACCCTGGTCAGTGACTGAAATCTTTATTTCCCCCAAGCCTTGTTCCAGATCTATCTGGATAGATCTGGAATCAGGAGCATATTTGACTGAATTATTAATGATATTGATCATTACCTGCTCGATCCTTTTAGGATCGGCAAAGATGCTGAGATCCAGATCGCCTGTAAATGTTATAATATAACCTCCTGAAATATGAAGCACCTTGCAGTAATCAGCCATCAGTTCAGTGAGCACAAACCATGACCGGTCTAAAGAAAGCTGCCCATGATTGAACTGACCCACATTCAACAGATCTCCTACCAGGGCCAATACTTTATTGAGGCTTGTTGAAGCCCTGCTGATCAGATTGTTATACATACCGGCAGAAATACTATGACTGCTCTCTTCAAGGAGCTGAATAGCTGCCTTCAGACTTGTTAACGGGGTTTTAAGTTCATGACTTGCTATATTAATGAAGTCATCTTTCTGAAACTGGAGTTTCTTGAATTCATTAATATCTGTAGAGGTGCCTATCCACATCAGCACCTTACCATTCTGATCAAGGATGGGCTCCATGCAGCATAAATGCCATAAGAACTCGCCATCCCTTCGTCTTTTGCGGTATTCATATTCTCCACCTGTGTTTCCTGATAAAAGCGAAACCCATTTGACAGACATCTCTTCCATTTCGTCGGGGTGCATGGTAAGTTCCCAGACAAGATCTTTATCTCTTTCAAGGTTCAGCCCGGTATATTCATGCCAGCGCTGATTTACGAAGGTAACTTCACCATTGAGGTTCATGGTAAAAGCTATCTGATGAATGGCATCTAAAATTCTGCCTGAATGGAGCTCACTCTCCTCAATCCGCCTTTTACTGAGAACAAGGTCAGTGACTTCAAACGTGAAGACCATGATCCCGTCTACCTTACCCGCCTCGTCAAACCTTGCATTGTAGATAAAATTAAAATATCTGTTTTCCCATAAGCCCGAGCCCTCATTGAGCTTTGGAATCATCATTTCCCTGCCTTCATAAGCCTCTCCTGTCAGGTAAACATGTTGCAGTATGGGCCACAAAGGCTTTTCCTTTAATGCGGGCATTGCTTCAATCAAAGGCCTTCCACGCATTTCAAGACCAGGAAATAAATTCTGAAACCCAGGATTGACGAGCTCCATGACAAGATCCGGCCCCGTTAATAAACAGATCCCTGCAGGAGCTTTCATCAGAAAATTATTGTTCTGGTTGGCTTTCCTGACAGCAGAAAGTTCATGTTGCCTTAGCTTTCTTGATTTTGCAACATCAAGCAGCCGGAGACCTATAGACCAGCGCCTGAACTTTTCTTCAGACCTGCCAAGTATGTCTGTCTTTTTTAAAAGGTACTGGTTTGACGCGCGCAAAGCTGCGTTTTCAAGAATTAACCGCTTGTTTAATTCTTTATAGTTAATTATCGCGCTATTTTCGAGAAGTACTTCTGACATGAGAAGTAAATATATAACAATTTAGATATGTAATAAGTTTATTACATATCTAAATTGGAAATGCAATTATTTACCCCTGATTTATACTTCTTACCTATGGTTATGGAATTTAACCTATGCAGGCAGGGTAAACCAGAAAATACATCCTTTACCAGGTTCACTTTCTGCCATGATACGCCCTTTATGTTTTTCTATAATTTCTGCACAGATATATAAACCCAGTCCAAGCCCTGAATATTGAGAACCATTGTCATCAACCCGGTAGTAGCGGTCAAAAAGATTGGGAAGCTTTAAGGCCGATACCCCAGGGCCTTTGTCTATGACAGATACCTTTATTTCATGATCAAGTTTTTCGGTAATGATACGGATGGTCTTTGAATCAGGGGCATACTTTACGGCATTATTGATAAAATTTACAAGTACCTGCTCAATGCGTTCGGCATCTGCATATACCTTCAGATCAGGTGCACCCTCAAGTATTATTTCAAATTTCCCCGAAAAGGCCACATCCCTGCTGCAGTCCTTTATCAGATCATCAAGCCTGAACCATGTTTTGTTCAGATGAAGCTGACCCTGATTTAATCTGCTTACATTCAGCAGATCATCTACCAGAAGCATCAGCTTATCCATACTTTTTGTTGCACGCCCCATCAGTTTAGACAGAAGCTGCGGGGATATGCTGTCTTTCATTTCATTGATTAGCTGAATAGACATGTTCAGGCTTGTAATAGGAGTTTTGAGTTCATGACTGGCAATACTTACAAAATCATCCTTTTCCTGCTGCATTCCCTTCAGCACCTCAATATCAGTGGCAGTGCCAATCCATAGATTAACCCTGTCTTCTTTATCAAGAATTGGCTGCATGCGGTTCAGATGCCAGCGGTAAGATCCATTCGCACTCAGGATCCTTGCCTCAAACTCCCCACCTGATGTTCCCTGGTTTATGACTTTATAAGCTTCAGCCGCTATCGGCAGGTCATCTGCATAAATTACTTTTACCCAGCTGTCTTGCAAACTCAGGCTATTGTCCAGACCAGTATAATCATAGTAGCGCTTATTAAAAAAATTCACTTCCCCAACAGGGGTATTCGTCCAGGCAATCTGGGGTAATGTATTCAGAATGGTTCTGAAGCGCTTCTCACTCTGCTCAAGTTCTCTTTTAGCAAATACCAATTCCGTGACCTCAAAGGCCATGACCAATATGCCCGTCACTTGTTTTTGATCTGCAATCCGGGCCTGGTAGATGAAATTAAAATACCGCTCTTCTACAGGCCCATCATCGGTTTTAGCCATAGGGATCAGCAGTTCTTTTCCTTCGTAAGGCTGACCTGTCTGAAAAACGCTGTCCAGAATTGCGCATACAGGCTGGCCGACAAGTTCGGGGATAGCTTCTAGAATAGGCTTGCCCAGTAAAACACGCCCGGGAAAGATGCTTTGGTAAAGCGGATTTACAAGCTCAAAGACCAGCGTGGGCCCGTTAAGAAAACAAATTCCTGCAGGCGCCTGCATAAAAAAATCATTCAGCCGGTCACGCTGAATAAGTGCTTCTTCCTGAGCGGCCTGAAATTCACCTGTACGCAGGCTTACCCGTTGCTCAAGCTCTTCATTCAGAATCTTAAGGCTGTCATGTGACCTGTTTAATGCCTCATTGCTGGCATTCATGGCCGCATTGGCCAGCGCAAGAGCATTGTTTAAATGCTGTTCCTTTTCAAGATCCTCGTTCCACTGGCTTGATCTATAACCTGGGTCAATGGCCGTTACCTGCTCTGACATATTCTTGCCGGTGCATACAAGGGCCTCTACCCTGCCCCCGGTATCTTTCAAAGGCCTGATCTCTGTTTCCCACCAGATACGGTCACCTGTTTCCGCATTAAAACCCGGCAGATCAAGCCTTATAAGGGGTAATTTTACTGGCTGCCCTGTTTCAAGGCATTCAGAGAGCCCTTTATCTATTAAAATGCAATCATTCTTATCTATTACATGAGCAGGCAGAAATACATCCCAGAAGCCTAAGCCTGAACTTTCTGAAGCCTCTGACCTTATAACCCGGTTAAACGCGATGTTCGAATCCAGCACTGTAAAATGCGGGAAATCTATATCCAAAATTAAAGCCGGATCCGGCAACTGATCAAACAAGCTTCTAAAGAGGTTTTTCTGGAAAAGATTCATCGCTACAAAAATAAGGATTTACATTCCTTATAAAAGAGAGATTGTAACAACCTTAATATACACCGGTATGTGATTGATTATTTGCAATGACCCTGATAAAAGAGGAGCATCCACATATATGAACTGATAATTGTACAAGTCAATGGCATAGTGTTTGAAATAAATCGATTATTTTTGTAAAAATGACATCCATGAATTATCCAGTAAAAAAATCGATCATTGCCGGTTTCCTTCTTCTGATCATAGGTATGAACATGACCAGTTGCGATACGTATAAACGGCAGAATACTGCCACAAAAGGAGGGCTGATCGGTGCAGGCGGCGGCGCTGCTGCAGGTGCAGTTCTTGGACATGCATTTGGTAATACCGCTCTTGGAGCAATTATCGGAGGTGCTTTAGGTGGAGGCGCCGGAGTATTGATTGGCCGAAAAATGGACCGCCAGGCTGCCGAGCTTCAGAATACGCTCCCCAATGCCCAGGTTCAGCGGGTAGGTGAAGGTATCGATGTGAAATTCGATTCCGGAATCTTATTTGATGTGAACAAGACAGATATAAAACCTGCAGCCATTACAAACCTTGATAATCTTGCAAGTTCTCTGAAGAGCAATCCACAGACCAAACTACAGATCGACGGGTATACCGACAATACCGGAACTGCTGAATATAACCTGAGCCTTTCTGACCGCAGGGCAAATGCAGTAAAATCATACCTGATGAATAAAGGTGTAGATGCTTCGCGTATGGCAAGTGTGGGTTATGGAATTACTCACCCTGCTGCTGATAACTCTACCGAACAAGGCAGAGCCAAGAACCGCAGGGTGGATATAGGTATTATGGCTGATGAGCAGATGAAGAAAGAAGCAAAGAGTGCAGCAGGCAATGGCCAGTAAAACCAACCCCAATAATTTTATCATAAAAACAAGATAGATACATGTTAACAACCAGTAACGTAACACTCCGCTATGGAAAACGAGTGCTTTTTGAAGATGTGAATGTTAAATTCACTGAAGGAAACTGTTACGGCCTGATCGGGGCAAACGGCGCAGGAAAGTCTACGTTCATGAAGATCCTTTCCGGAGATATTGAACCAAACTCAGGAACCGTTTCATTAAATAAAGGAGCAAGGCTGGCTTTCCTGAGGCAGGATCATTATGAATTCGACCAGTATCCGGTGCTTCAGGTGGTGATTATGGGCCATAAGCGCCTTTATGAGATCATGAGCCAGAAAGACGCCTTGTATGCCAAGGAAGATTTCACTGAAGCCGATGGTGAAAAGGCTTCAGAGCTGGAAGCTGAATTTGCTGATATGAACGGCTGGAATGCAGAGTCAGAAGCAGCGAATTTACTCAGCGGTCTTGGTGTAGTTGAAAAAGACCATTATAGCACCATGGAAAGCCTCAGCGGGGTTGATAAGGTAAAAGTATTACTTGCTCAGGCATTATTCGGAAACCCCGATGTACTGTTACTTGATGAGCCTACCAACTACCTGGATGCTGAATCAATACTTTGGCTTGAAAACTTTCTTGCCGATTTTAAAAACACAGTCATTGTAGTTTCACACGACAGGCATTTTCTTGATTCGGTATGTACACTCATCGCCGATATCGACTTTGGAAAGATCCAGCTTTATACCGGTAATTATACTTTCTGGTATGAGAGCAGCCAGCTTGCCCTGCGTCAGCGTTCAGACCAGAACAAGAAGACAGAGGAAAAAAGAAAAGACCTTGAAAGTTTTGTAGCCCGTTTCAGCGCCAATGCATCAAAATCACGCCAGGCTACTTCACGAAAAAAATTACTGGAGAAACTGGTCATTGATGATATAAAGCCATCGAA
>JAYWCR010000018.1:0-3026 GCA_043780395.1 Sphingobacteriales bacterium | reverse complement strand
ATCCTTCATGTTACATAACAAAAAAGAGGGCAAATTGTTATTCCAGGCTCTTAGCATTTTCAATACCCTGTAGAATTATCTTCTCAAGATCTTTGATGTTAAAAGGTTTTGGCAGGTAGGCATTCGCTCCGGCCTTCTCCGCGAGATTTCGGATATCGTTATTTGCCGAAAAGTAAATAACCGGAATATTCTTGTAGAGTGACGAGTTCTTGAGCAACCGTGTGGCTTCAATGCCGCCGGATTTAGGAATCCAGTTATCCATGAAAATGACGTCAGGCTTCTCGACTTCAACCAGTTCCAGAATATTATCACAGGTTTCTGCTGTTGCTACACTATACCCGTAACCATCCAGGACAATTTCGCATAATTCAAGAATATCTTTATCGTCGTCAAAAATCAATACTTTCATCAGGCTGTATAGGTTTTTAAAGATAATGAATCTTTCGAATGTTCATTCACTCGCTAAAGTCAAATGGGTTTATTTTATTCAGGCAATCTTTTTCCAGATCTTATTTTCTTCATTAACCTGCCTGAATTTAGCTGAGATTTGAGAGAAACGCAGGGTTTCTTTGGGTCCCAGCCCCAGAAAACCCTGATTGTCCAGGCTTTCATGAAAAAGGCTGAATACCCTGTTCTGAAGGTTGCGGTTGAAGTAAATCAGTACGTTACGGCAGATGATCAGCTGAAATAGATTGAAAGAATGGTCAGTCGCCAGGTTATGGGTAGAAAAAAACACCCGGCTGATCAGGCCGGGATTAAATGTTGCATAATCGTGCCGCGCAGAATAATAGCTTGAAAATTCCATGTTTCCACCCGAATTAATGTAATTCTGAGAATATTGTTTCATATGCTGCATCGGAAATACTCCGCGTTTGGCCAGTTTTAGTACCGCTGGGTTCAGGTCCGTAGCGTAGATGATCGACCGGTCGAGCAGGTGCAGTTCCTGCAGCAGAATGGCCAGCGAGAACACTTCTTCTCCGCTAGAGCAACCTGCCAGCCAGATGCGTATCAGTGACCGGCCTGCAAGTTCAGGAATGATTTTCTTCCGAAGGCTGGAGAAGAAGCCCGGATCGCGAAACATTTCAGTCATATTCACTGTAATTTCTTCAATGAACCGAAGCATGTACCACCTGTCTGCGATAACTCTGCCTGCAAAATCTGAAAAAGAGGTGAATTTATCCAGACTAAAAAGACGGTTAATCCGGCGGTAAAGGCTGGCGCGGGCATAGCCGGTGAAATCATACCCATAGACCTGGATAATATGATCAAGCAGATTTTCAATTTCTGCATCGCTGAGATTGATCTTTTCGTTCATCTGTAATTAATATAGCCATACCCGCAACAGTGAAACCAGCTGATCAATGTCAACAGGTTTTGAGATATAATCAGAAGCGCCTGCACTAATACATTTTTCCCGGTCTTCAGCCATAGCTTTAGCTGTTATGGCAAGAATAGGCAAGTCTTTAAACCGGGGCATTCTGCGGATCTCAGCAATGCTTTCATACCCGTCCATATTGGGCATCATCATATCCATGAGTATTACGTCGATCCGCGCTGTTTTTTCAAGTATGTTAAGTGCTTCCCGGCCATCAAGCGCAGAGTAAACATTCATTTCATGTACTTCCAGTGTCCTGCCTATAGAAAAGATATTCCGCGCATCATCATCAGCAATCAGTACATTTTTATTTCTAAGGGTTTCAGGCAGCCGTCCGTAACTGTCATCGTTCAGCTGACCTGCCGCAGGAATAATTTGCAGGTCTTTCGTTTCAACACGGTGCAGAAAAAGACTGACCTCGTCAAGGATCCGCTGGTAGGAAAAGGCGGTCTTCAGAACGATTGAATCAGCAACCTGCCTCAGCTTATTTTCTTCATTCTTACTCAGTGTTTTACCGGTAAATACGATGACCGGAATTTCTTCCAGTAAAGCCGACTTCTTTATTTTGCAAATGGAATCAAGAATGTCACCCTGCGTTTTTCCATTATCAAAAATAACACAGTCAACTTCGTGCTGCAGGAGCAGCGTGACACTTTCATCCGGATCTGATGAGATCACCGAACTTACCTGAAACGTTTCGAGAAAATAGCTCAGCGCCCGGGCATGACGGTGATTTTCTTCGACTATCAGCACTTTCTTCCCCGTATTACTGATTACTTTATCCAGGCGCGAAAAAATATTTCTTACTTCATCAAGGGCAAGCGGCTTATGGATAAAATCAATAGCTCCTTTTTGCAGACTTTCAGTTCTGGCTTCGAGTGATGACATCATATGAACCGGGATATTCTTAGTCCCGGGATGATTTTTTAGCTTTTCCATGACCTGCCATCCATCGACCACGGGTAATACGACATCGAGCAGGATGGCTGCAGGCTGAAATTTTAGTGCCAGATCCGGAGCCTGATCTCCTCTGACGCAAACAATACCCTTGTAGCCTTTTTCACGGGTGATACGAAGCAATACCCGGGCAAAATTAATGTCATCCTCAACGATAAGTATCACCCTGTCACCCGTTACAAGCACCATGCGGTCATCTTCAATCTCCTCCGGAATGGATCGTGCCAGCAGGTTATGCTGCTGATCCCTTATTTTGACCAGTGAGGTACCAGTCGTATTTTGCTCCGAAAGATGATTTTTGCCAGAGGAAAGCATGCTATCCTGAATTATCGGAGACAGTGGAACAGACAGTGTAAACAGGCTGCCTTTCCCTGGCTCACTCTCAAATTCAAGGGTGCCTTGTAGAAGTTGGCAAAGTTGCATGCTGATCGACAGGCCCAGGCCCGTTCCTCCGAACTTACGGCTGGTCGATCCATCGGCCTGCTGAAAGGCTTCGAAAATTACATTGTGTTTTTCTTTCGCGATGCCGATACCGGTATCCCGGACGCTGAAAGATACGAAGCCTGGTTTCTGTGCTCTGCTTATATTCAGGGTAACTGATCCGTCCAAAGTGAATTTGAGGGCATTAGAAAGCAGATTACGCAGAATCTGTTCCAGCCTGAGCTTGTCTGTTTCCAGAAGGGAAGGCAGATTA
>JAYWCR010000017.1:0-7710 GCA_043780395.1 Sphingobacteriales bacterium | reverse complement strand
GCAGCACATCCGCATACTGAATTTACAACAAGGAATACAGTACCTTCAAGTGCAAGGGCATTCTTCACTTCCTCGGCTGAGCGCAACTGCTCAAAACCTGCCACATTTAATTCTTCTCTCATCGGAGAGACCATATATTCCGGGTATGTTGACATAAGTTCAATTTGAATTGCAAATTTAAGTAATAACTATTGGAAAGCCAGAGAGTTTTAATAAGGGTGATGAAAAACAGACCGGCACCCTGCCCTGGAGTTTAGTTCATTGCGTATAAAACAATCCTTTAGAAATTAAGATTATAAAGGAACATCAGCAAATCAAATGCAAAGGCTTTGATACTCTAAAAGGAATGCTGTATTTTTGACCAGTAAAAAAAATTTTATGATTGAAACATTGGAAAACTACAAGGTAAAGGATATTACCCTTGCCGCATGGGGGCGTAAGGAGATCGAACTTGCTGAAGCTGAAATGCCTGGTCTTATGTCATTAAGAGCAGAATTCGGCGCTTCACAGCCCTTGCTGGGTGCAAGAATTGCAGGTTGCCTGCATATGACGATCCAGACAGCAGTGCTGATTGAGACACTTACTGCCCTTGGTGCAGAAGTTACCTGGTCATCATGCAATATTTTCTCCACCCAGGATCATGCTGCTGCAGCTATTGCCGCAACAGGTGTTCCCGTTTTTGCCTGGAAGGGTATGAATGAAGAAGAATTTACGTGGTGTATCGAGCAGACCCTGTTTTTTGGAGAAGACCGCAAGCCGCTGAATATGATTCTTGATGATGGTGGTGACCTGACCAATATGGTACTGGATCATTATCCTCACTTGATCTCTGAGATCCGGGGCGTTTCTGAAGAAACCACTACTGGTGTTCACCGCCTTTATGAGCGTGTGAAAGAAGCAACTCTTCCTTTCCCTGCCATCAATGTGAATGACTCGGTTACAAAATCAAAGTTTGATAATAAATATGGCTGCCGTGAGTCATTGGTTGATGCGATAAGACGTGCAACTGATGTAATGATGGCTGGAAAAGTAGCTGTTGTAGCTGGTTACGGTGATGTAGGAAAAGGCTCTGCCCAGTCACTTGCAAGCTGTGGTGTACGCGTGATCGTTACTGAGATCGACCCTATCTGTGCCCTGCAGGCTGCCATGGATGGGTTTGAGGTTCAGAAATTATCGAATGCCATTCCTCGTGCTGATATTATTGTCACTGCTACAGGAAACTGCCGCATTGTTCGCCCTGAGCATTTTGAGAATATGAAAGACAAGGCTATTGTATGTAACATTGGCCATTTTGATAATGAAATTGATATGGCCTGGTTGAATTCAACACATGGTGACAGCAAGATCGAGATCAAACCACAGGTCGACAAATATACCATCGACGGAAAAGATATTCTGGTTCTTGCCGAAGGCAGACTGGTAAATCTTGGCTGTGCTACAGGTCACCCTTCTTTTGTAATGTCCAATTCATTTACGAATCAGACCCTTGCCCAGCTTGAACTCTGGAACAATGCTAAAAATTACGAGAACAAGGTTTACACCCTTCCAAAGCACCTGGATGAGAAAGTAGCTCGTCTGCACCTTGCAAAAGTAGGCGCAGAACTTGATATACTTGACCAGGATCAGGCCGATTATATCGGTGTGAAGACACAGGGCCCATACAAGCCGGAATATTACCGCTACTAGTAGCCGGTTAATATCCTTTACTTTTAGATTACAACAGGCGGCATTGAACCGCCTGTTGTTCGTTAAACCAAATTGCCAGGCAAACCGGCTGGCAGAATTTAGAGCGAATGACAAAGCTTTCCGTTAATATTAATAAGATCGCCACCTTAAGAAATGCCCGTGGAGCAAACAATCCTGATCTGCTGAAGGTGGCGGCTAATTGTGAGCGTTTTGGTGCCGAAGGTATTACCGTGCATCCAAGACCTGATCAGCGGCATATACGTTATCAGGATGTACTTGATCTTTCCAAAATATTGACCACAGAGTTTAATATTGAGGGCCGGCCTGAAGAATATTTTATGCAGCTGGTGCTTGAAGTAAAGCCTGCACAATGTACGCTGGTACCAGATGCCCTTGATGCCATTACCTCGAGCGCAGGCTGGGATACTATTCATAATGCCAGAATGCTTAAAGAGGTTCTTTCGGAATTAAAAAGGAACGGGATCCGCAGTTCTGTTTTTGTAGATGCCGATGAGCGAATGATCGAAGGTGCCGCCGAGGCGGGTGCCGACCGCATAGAACTTTATACAGAGCCTTATGCTTCTGGCTATCATACGAACAGGGAAGGCTGTGTGGCTCCCTACAGAAGGGCTGCAGCCCTGGCCATAGAACTGGGCCTTGGCATTAATGCAGGCCATGACCTGGACCTGCAGAACCTCGCCTATTTTCATCAGCATGTACCTGGATTGCAGGAAGTTTCTATCGGACATGCGTTAATCTGCGATGCGCTGTACCTTGGCCTGGAAAATACGATCCGTTTATATAAAAATCAGCTTGAATAAACTACCAGAAATTTTAGGAATAAAAGATTTTTTAAACCTTGCAGACAGCCTGCCTGTACTTGATGTGCGCACACCAGCTGAATTCGAAAAGGGACATCTGCCAGGTGCTGTGAACCTGCCCTTATTCAGCAATGAAGAAAGAGCTGTTGTAGGTACCCTTTACAAACAGGAAGGCCAGGAGCCTGCATTGATGAAAGGGCTTGAACTTGTTGGTCCGCGTCTTAAAGACTATGTACTTGCCGCCGCGGCTGCAGCACCTGAGCGAAAGGTGCTGCTCCATTGCTGGCGGGGTGGCATGCGCTCGGGAAGCTTTGCCCAGCTTCTGCGGGCATGCGGCTTTGAAGCATGTACACTGAAAGGGGGCTATAAATCTTTCAGGACCCATGTACTGACCCAGTTTGAGCATCCCTTTACCATCTGGTCTATCGGCGGGCTCACTGGAAGCGGTAAAACAGAAATTCTGCAGGAATTGCGAAAACTTGGCGAGCAGGTCATAGACCTTGAAGGCCTTGCTGGTCATTTAGGCTCAGCCTTTGGAACACTCGGCTTTATGATCCAGCCTCCGCAGGAAGAGTTTGAGAATACCATGGCCCTCGAACTTGCAGCCATGGATCCAGGGCGTCCTGTATGGCTCGAAGATGAATGCATCAATATCGGCCGCATCATGATTCCCCAGACATTCTGGGCACAGATGAAATCAGCCATGGTCTTCCAGGTAAAATTACCAGACTCTCTGCGTAAGGAACATCTGTTGAGGCAGTATGGAACTATGGACAGGGAATTTTTAAAGGAACGCTTTGTAAGAATAGAAAAGCGCCTGGGTTCGGAGATCAGCCGCCGTGCCATACAAGCAGTAGAAGATAACGATTCAGCACAGGTACTTGACATTACACTGGCCTACTATGATAAATCATACCTGAAACAATTAAAGAAGAAAGACCCGGCAAAACTTGCAGAACTGGATACATCAAGCCTTGATTTTGGCAATACTGCTTCCATGCTTAAAGACTTTGCTTACAAAACAACGAATGACCAACGACACTGATATTAAACTTACAGCCTTCAGCCATGGTGCTGGCTGCGGATGCAAGATCTCACCAGCCATACTGAATGAAATTCTGCATTCCGACCAGAACTATGACTTTGACCCTGCCCTGCTTGTAGGGAATGATACCCGTGATGATGCGGCCGTATATGACCTTGGAAACGGGCAGGCGATCATAAGCACCACCGATTTTTTTATGCCTATTGTCGATGATGCCTATGACTTCGGAAGAATTGCATCTGCCAATGCCATCAGCGACATCTATGCAATGGGTGGCCGTCCGATTCTGGCAATTGCCATTCTGGGCTGGCCGGTTTCAAAGATCCCTGCAAGCCTGGCAAGACGCGTGCTTGAAGGGAGCAGGGCCATTTGTGCCGAAGCCGGGATCAGCCTTGCAGGAGGGCATAGCATTGACAGCCAGGAACCTATTTTTGGCCTTGCTGTAAACGGTCTTGTAGCCCTGGAAAATTTAAAGAAGAACAGTACCGCCACAGCCGGCTGCCGGCTGTACCTTACCAAGAAACTGGGAGTGGGCATTTTAAGTACAGCTCAGAAAAAAGGAATTCTGACCCCTGAGCATGCTGTTATAGCCCGTGACTCCATGGTAAAACTTAACAAGCTGGGTCAGCTTGTCGGAGAGCTTGACTATGTAAAGGCCATGACCGATGTAACAGGCTTTGGCTTGCTGGGTCACCTGATAGAACTTTGTGAAGGCAGCGGTGTTCAGGCAAGTATCAGGGTCGGAGATGTACCGGTCATGGACATCTTAAGCCCTTACCTGGATCAGCAGACCATACCCGGAGGAACCCTCAGAAATCTTGACAGTTACGGACATAAGGTAAGTCCGGTCTCCGCACGCAGTAGAATGATCCTTGCCGATCCGCAGACAAGTGGCGGCCTGCTTATTGCAGTGGAAGAAGATGCTGCAGAAAGGTTTGAGCTCTTCCTGGAACAGCATGGTTTCAGCGGAGTCAGGTCGTTCGGATCATTGCATGAAATAAACAGGGAGTATACCGTTACCTGTTCTGAATTGTAAATAGGAACGAAATCATTTATTTTTGTATTATAAAATTGTGAAAGCGCATGTTGGAAACGAATAAATGGCATACCCAGGAAGCATTTGCCGGGAGGCATATTTCCCTGGACAAAAACAAGACAGTATCCATGCTGAAAACAATTGGAGTAAGCAGCCTGGAAGAATTGATCAGTCAGACAGTTCCACCGGCTATACGCATCAGCAAGGCTATGGAACTGCCCGAGGCAGCCAGTGAATGGGATTATATTGCAGGGCTCCGTGAGCTGGCCTCTTTGAACAAAATCTTTAAATCCTATATAGGCCTGGGCTATTCCCCTGCCATCACCCCTCCTGTAATCCAGCGCAATATTCTGGAAAATCCAGGCTGGTATACCCAGTACACACCTTACCAGGCGGAAATTGCCCAGGGTCGCCTGCAGGCCCTGCTTAATTTCCAGACCATGGTCATGGACCTTACCGGAATGGAAGTGGCCAATGCTTCCCTTCTTGATGAATCAACAGCTGCGGCCGAGGCCATGCACCTGCTTTATAATTCACGCAAGAATACTGCCCTGAACATCTTTTTTGTTTCAGACGAAGTTTTCCCCCAGACCCTGGACGTGCTGAAAGGCTTTGCTGAACCTTTGGGAATCACAATAGTAACGGGCAGTGCAGTGGATGCCTTGAATACTGAAGGTGTTTTTGCTGTTCTTTTGCAGTATCCCGGTAAAAGCGGATCAGTATATGACTATACTTCCCTGGCCACAGTACTTCATGAAAAAGGTATCACGATTGCGGTAGCTGCTGACCTGATGAGCCTGACCCTGCTGAAGGCTCCGGGTGAATGGGGTGCGGATGTAGTGGTTGGAAGTACTCAGCGTTTTGGAATTCCAATGGGCTTTGGAGGGCCTCATGCGGCCTTCTTTGCTACACGTGATGCGCTGAAGCGTCAGATGCCGGGCCGGATCATCGGTGTGTCTATCGACAGACATGGAAATCAGGCATTGCGGATGACCCTGCAAACACGTGAGCAGCATATCAAGCGTGATAAGGCTACTTCCAACATCTGCACAGCCCAGGCATTGCTTGCCATTATGGCTTCCATGTATGCTGTTTACCATGGACCTGCGGGCGTAAAAGGAATTGCCAGGCGCATAAAAGGCTATGCAGCCCTACTGGAGATAGGTTTGAAAGAAATGGGTTTCAGCCTTGCTCAAGAGCCCTATTTCGATACCATTTCCATTGAAGGCGGTCCGCTTACCTCGATGATCCACAGTACGGCAGTCGATAAAGAGCTTAATTTCAGGTATGATGGTTCAAGGATCTACATTTCCCTGAATGAAACTACTTCACTGAACGATATACATACAATTCTTTCTGTATTCGGAAGGGTGAAAGGTCTGACCCGCGATGCTATGCCCCGCCTTGATCATTCAATGATCGGAGAGCACCAGCTTGATTTTACTGAAAACCTTCAGCGTACAAGTACGTTCATGACCCATCCGGTATTCAACTCTGTAAAAACAGAACATGAAATGCTGCGCTATATGAGATCACTTGAATCAAAGGATCTTTCGCTGACCCATTCCATGATACCCCTGGGCTCATGTACCATGAAGCTCAATGCCACTACTGAAATGATCCCGGTTACCTGGCCTGAGTTCTCAGACCTGCACCCTTTTGCTCCTGCCGATCAGGTTGGGGGTTATCTGCGCCTTTTCAGAGAACTGGAAGCATCCCTTTGTGCGATCACAGGGTTTGCAGCCTTTTCCCTGCAACCCAATTCAGGAGCTCAGGGCGAATATACTGGACTGAGGGTTATCCGTGCCTTTCACCATAAAAACGGACATGCCGCCAGAAACATCGTATTAATACCTTCCTCAGCACATGGGACCAACCCTGCCAGCGCTGTGATCGCTGGATTTAAAGTCGTTGTGACAGCCTGTGATGAAAAAGGAAATATTGATATTGAAAATCTGCGTGCAAAAGCCATTGAGCATAAAGACAACCTGGCTGCCCTGATGGTCACCTACCCTTCTACACACGGAGTTTTTGAAGAAGGTATTCAGGAGATCTGCGCCATTATCCACGAATATGGAGGCCAGGTATATATGGACGGAGCCAATATGAATGCCCAGGTAGGGCTTACTTCACCTGCGGAAATAGGAGCCGATGTCTGCCACCTCAATCTTCATAAAACCTTCTGTATACCCCATGGCGGAGGAGGTCCGGGTATGGGTCCTATCGGAGTGGCTGCACATCTTGCCCCGTTTTTACCAGGCCATTCAGTAGTAGGATCAGGGAATGCAGATTCTATTCCTGCAGTAGCTGCTGCCCCCTGGGGAAGTGCAGGTGTGCTGATGATCTCACATGCCTATATTGGCATGATGGGTACTGAAGGGCTTACCAAAGCCACAGAGCATGCCATTCTGAATGCAAATTATATTAAAGCAAGACTCACCGGCCATTACCCTGTTCTTTATGCAGGGAGTAATGGATTCTGTGCCCATGAAATGATCCTGGACTGCCGTTCATTCAAAACTCTGGGAATTGAGGTAGCCGATATCGCCAAAAGACTTATTGATTATGGATTTCATGCGCCGACCGTTTCATTTCCGGTAGCAGGTACTTTAATGATAGAGCCCACAGAAAGTGAATCCAAAGAAGAACTTGACAGGTTCTGCGAGGCAATGATCCATATCCGTCAGGAAATAAGCGAGGTAGAGGAAGGGCTGGCCGATAAGCTTGACAACGTATTGAAAAACGCACCTCATACGGCCGCTGAAATAGCATCTTCAGCCTGGAACCATGTATATTCACGGGAGAAAGCAGCCTTTCCGGTAAGCTGGATAAAGAATTATAAGTTCTGGCCTGCAGTAGGAAGGATCAATGAAACCTACGGAGACCGTGTTTTTGTATGTTCATGCCCCCCTGTTGAAGCTTATGCAGAAACAGAAGAAATATATTCTTAAATTAAACATTGATAAGGGGTGCAGGAAACTGCGCCCTTATTATTAACCCCCTTACGCAATGAAAAAAACAGCCTTCTTTTCAATGGTCCTGCTTGCGGCGATCAGTTTTTCGTTTACAGGTATCCCCAGGCCACAGCAGTATAAGCTCAATACCCAGAACAGCCTGATGGT
>JAYWCR010000016.1:0-6229 GCA_043780395.1 Sphingobacteriales bacterium | reverse complement strand
GAAAGTAAAAGTCACCCTATGAATGAAGCATTTAGAGACGTATTTACCGATAAAAGAAAGTTCTTTGTCGTTCTGATGATCGTTGTACCCTTCCTGGCCTATAGCGGCTATTATTATTATAATATTTTCAAGAACGCTCCTTTTCGCGGCGATCAGTTTGAATATGTAGAACTTAAAAAATTCAGGAATGGCTCACTGCGGGAAACCATCAATACCAAAACCGGAGAGTATACCTATTATAACAGCAAGGATTCTCTGATCCATCAGAAGATCAACCTTTCTGCATCAACCCTGCATGAACTTCATTTAAAGATGATGGACATCCTGTTCTGGAACATTGAACATGTATCCGGCGATTCTACCATGCAAGCCCGCAAGCAGGTGCCCCTGTACTATGTAAAAGCTGTTTACGACCGCAAAACGCAGTCGGTCTGGTGGCAGCAACGGTATTTTGACGATCAGAAACTCGATGACCGCATGGGCGAACTTGTTCGCACGATTGAAGAAATGGCGACCATGGAGATGATTAAAAAGACGAAATAAAGACCTGCCGAAAACCAATCCATTATTTTCTTCAGATAAGTCAAACTTTTTGCTATTTTTGCCCCTCATTTAAAATTATTTCATGTACGCAATAGTAGATATAGCTGGCCAGCAATTTAAAGTGGCAAAAGACCAATACCTCTTTGTACACCGTTTACAAGGAGAAGAAGGCGCTAGTATTGAATTTGACAATGTACTCTTGGTTGATTCCGGAGAGAAAGTAACCATTGGTTCGCCCCTGGTTAAAGGATCTGTGGTTTCTGCTAAAATATTGTCTCATTTAAAAGGTGATAAAGTAATCGTCTTCAAAAAGAAACGAAGAAAAGGTTACGAGAAGAAGAACGGTCACCGTCAATATTTCACCAAGATCCTGATTGAGAACATCAGCATTTGATCTAACATTTTAGAAGAAAAGAAACATGGCACATAAAAAAGGGGCGGGTAGCTCCAACAACGGACGGGAATCACATTCCAAACGTCTGGGCATAAAATTATTTGGCGGTCAGTACGCTATTGCAGGTAATATCATCGTTCGTCAGCGTGGCACAAAACACCATCCTGATAAAGGTGTAGGTATTGGGAAAGACCATACTTTATTTGCCCTGATCGACGGAACGGTTACGTTCAGAAAGAAACAGGATAATAAATCATGGGTTTCCATTCTGCCCTTTGCAGTAGCAGTTGCAGAACCTATTCATACAGAAGCTTCCAAGCACCTTGCAGCCGAGGCATTGATTGCAGAAACCGTTGAAACTATTGCTCCTGCTGCGAAAGCTGAAGAAGCCACAGAAGAAAATGGTACTGCAGAAGAAACCCTTGCTCCAGAAGCAGGTGAATAAATTTTAATACAGGAATTTATTTCTGAAAAAAAGCCGGCAAATTATACTTGCCGGCTTTTTTTATGCCTTTAATTCAGAAAATTTTCATGAGAGAATACTAACGAATTTTACTTTGCGTTTTAAGCAAATTAAGACAATAAAGACTCCAGAATTGGGATTATTATCTTATTTTTAAAACTAATTCAAGTTATTTACGTATCAAAAAGCAAAATTAACACTATGTTGATTCTTCTTATTGCAATACTTTTTACTGCGCTGATCCTCTTAGCCTGTGCAAGTCATTTGTATCAGCACTGCAAATCTGTTAAATGCCAGGATGCCCTGGCACTGAAAAACAAGCAGCTTAACAGTCCGAATCAGACTTCTGCCTGACAGACAATTCTCAGGATTCTCTTTTTGAGAACTGATAACAGAAAGTTGCGAGCGTTTCTTTTCTTTCCTCAGTTAGATTCAAAGCATGAAGGTGCTTGAGTGCCTGATCTGAATAATGAGAAATGGCATCTTCAGCAAGTTCCCGGATCCCCAGGGCATCATATACCGAGCGTACGCGACTAATCTTTGTTGAAGGTTCAATGACCTCTGCATTGAGCAGGTAATGAAGTTCTTCAAGAAGACCAGCATTCGCTATTTCCAGGGCATTAAGGAGCAGGTATGTTTTTTTATTTGCAAGAATATCTCCTCCTACCTGTTTGCCAAATATATCAGGCGAACCATATACATCCAGCAAGTCGTCTTTCAGCTGGAAGGCAATGCCCATATAGCGGCCGAAATGATATAAATGGAGCGCCTGATCGTGGGTAGCATTTCCCAGCACTGCTCCTATCTGCAGGGAGCAACCCAGAAGCACAGCTGTTTTAAGCTCGATCATATGCAGATACTCCGCAATACTCACCTCTTTTCTGCTTTCAAAATTCATATCAAGCTGCTGACCCTCACAGACCTGCCTGGCCATTTTATTGAAGATCTTTAAAACCTGCTGAATATACACCGTATCGCAGCTTGAGATCTGCTCAAAGGCCTCCACAAACATTACATCGCCTGAAAGGATGGCTGTGTTGGCATTCCATTTTTCATGCACTGTGGGCATCCCCCTGCGCAGGGGGGCGTTGTCCATAATATCATCATGGATAAGGGTAAAAGTATGGAAGAATTCCAGGCCCATCGCCTGAGGCAGGGCAGAAGAAAGCTCATCCGAAAAAAGGTTCTTTGCTAGCAGCAGCAGGCAGGGCCTGAACCGCTTTCCCTCAAGCTCCATCAGGTACCTGATAGGCGCATAGAGTTCTGCGGGAATATCCGGGAACTTAACTTCATTAATTGCCTCATTGACGAGTGCACGGATTTCCTTTACAGAATAGATCATACTTAGTTGGCCATAAGGCTAAAATCAATTTGCTTCTTTACCAGGTCTACAGATTTTACCCTGATCTTAATTTCATCACCCAGCTGAAATTTCTTCTTCTTGCGCTGACCGATGATGCAGTAATTGGGTTGATCAAGGATATAAAAATCATCATCCATATCGCGGAGCCTGATCATGCCCTCACATTTATTTTCTATTACCTCCACATACATACCCCATTCAGTGACCCCCGAAATAACCCCGGCAAAAATAGTTCCTATCTGATCTTTCAGGTATTCAGCCTGTTTATATTTGATAGAAGCTCTTTCTGCATCTGCGGCCTTCTTTTCCATTTTAGAGCTATGCTCACATTTAAGCTCTGTTTCTTCAGCATTCACGCTCTTACCACCATCCAGGTAATGCTGGAGCAGCCGATGTACCATCACATCGGGATATCTCCTGATGGGTGAAGTAAAATGGGTATAGTAATCAAAGGCAAGTCCGTAATGCCCGGTTTTCTTGGTGGTATAAACAGCCTTGGCCATAGAACGGATTGCCAGCTGTGTAAGCACGTTCTGCTCTTTCTTGCCGACAACATCATCCATTAACTTATTGAGTGAACGCGAAATGTCCTTATGTGTTTTAGTAATGATACGATAGCCGAACCGGGCAGCAAAAATGGAGAAGGCAGCCAGTGTTTCAGCGTTCGGCTGGTCATGGCTGCGGTATACAAAGGTAAGGGCATGTTTCTTATCGCCCTTTTTTGCAATAAATTCTGCAACCTTCTTATTGGCCAGCAACATAAAATCTTCGATGAGCTTATGGGCGTCCTTGCGCTCCTTTACATAGATGCCGATAGGCTTGCCCTGTTCATCGAGCCTGAACTTCACCTCAGTACTTTCAAAATTTATGGCTCCGGCAGCAAAGCGTTCTGCCCTGAGCTTATGGGCGATCTGATTCAGGGTCGTTAATTCATCTGAAAGCTCGCCCTCACCTGCATCCAGAATATCCTGAACCTCTTCATAGGCAAAGCGCCTGTTCGAATGGATAATGGTTCTGCCATACCATTCGCTGGATAGATGGCCGGCTTTATCAAGCTCAAAGACCGCTGAAAAGCAAAGCTTGTCTTCATGGGGGCGTAAAGAACAAAGTCCGTTCGATAGTATTTCCGGAAGCATGGGAATGACCCGGTCAACCAGGTACACTGAAGTTCCCCGTTCGAAAGCTTCCATTTCCAGGGCTGTATTGGGTTTCAGGTAATGAGAAACATCTGCAATATGGATCCCTATCTCAAAATTTCCGTTTGCCAGGGGCAGGAAAGAGATGGCATCATCAAAATCCTTGGCATCATGAGGGTCAATGGTAATGGTGAGCACCTGCCGGAAATCGCGTCTTGCCTTTATGTCTGTCTCTGTGATCGTACCAGAGATCTCTTCAGATTCTTTCAGAACCAGGGAAGGGAAGGTCAGCGGGAAACCATACTCTGCCAGGATCGCATTCATCTCTGTATTGTTCTCGCCCTGTTTGCCAAGTACGCTGACAATCTCACCGATAGGGTTCTTGGATCCATGGGGCCATTCAGTAATGCGGGCAAGTGCCTTTTCGCCATCCTTTGCACCATTCAGGTGTTGCAGGGGTATAAAGATATCCTGGAGCATCTTGCGGCTGTCAGGCATCACAAAGGCAAAGCGATCGTTTATTTTAACCACTCCTGTAAATTCCATCTTCGCCCTTTCAAGGATCTCCACTACCTCTCCTTCTTTCTGCTTGCCATTCTGTTTGGCATAGACAAAGAGTTTTACCCTGTCACCATGCAGGGCATTGCGCAGTTTACGGGGTGCGATATAGATATCCTGCTCCAGGTCTTTGGAAACAAGAAAGGCTGAACCTGTGGAGGCCATGGCAATAAGGCCTGTCACATATGCATTCAGGGATTTAATGATAAACTTTCCCTTTTCTTTTTCTTCCAGGGTACCTTTCAGCACCTCATCCATCAAAATCTGTTGAATAGCTTCCCTTGAATCAATATCTGTCAGGTTAAGCTTCGAGCAGATCTGCTTGTAGTTTAACGGCTTATCCTTACTTTGGGTGAGTATATTTAGTATGAGCTGGGTGAATACCTGCCCGAGTTGTTCTTCTGATTTTTTCTTAGCCATAAAATTACTGGTAATAGGCTGCGAAGATACAGCATAGGGCTGTAACAAGGCTTTCAATTATCAGACAATTTACCTTCCGGGTATGGCATTGATAAGCTTTCGGGTATAATCTTTCTGAGGATGGTTATAGATCTGGTCGGGGCTTCCTTCTTCTTCAATACGCCCTTTATTGAGCACTATGATCCGGTCAGCAATGAACCTTACCACAGAGAGATCATGAGAGATAAAAATATAGGTCAGGTTGAACTCTTCTCTCAATGAGATCAGCAGGTTAAGGATCTGTGCCTGAACCGATACATCAAGGGCAGAAACAGATTCATCACAGATAATGAACTCGGGCTGGAGGGCCAGTGTGCGGGCAATGCCGATACGCTGGCGCTGGCCTCCTGAAAATTCATGTGGGTAGCGGTCGAAATGGGAAGCCTGCAGATTTACCCTTTCAAGCAGTTCAAAGACCCTTCTGCGGCGTTGCTTTTCATTTTCATTCAGATCAAAGACACGCATGGGTTCGAGGATCGTTTCACCAATGGTCTGCCGCGGGTTCAGCGAGGAATAGGGATCCTGAAAAATGATCTGCATTTTTTTTCGCATCATTCTCATCTCCCTGGCATCCAGCGTGCGAAGTTCTCTCCCCTGATACAGAATACTTCCGGCTTCAGGTTCTACCAGGCGCAGCAATGTGCGTCCGAGCGTAGTCTTACCACTCCCCGATTCACCTACAAGGCCCAGTGTTTCTCCGGGCCAGACCTTGAAGCTGATCTCATCCACTGCTTTTACAGGTGCCGGCCGTGGTTTAAACCATGAAGAGCTGCGCTGATACCATTTTTTAAGGCCATTTACCTCCATCAGAGGCGCTGAGGCATAAATCCGCTGCTGCCGCTCTTCACGCTCACCCTGTGCATACCTGAGCATGTCTTTTACCTGGTCAATACTGGTCACCTTTTCAGCAAGGCTTCCATCTGGAAGTACTTCCATAAAATTATCGATCACCGGAAGACGTCTGAGTCCCTGGTTATGTGCCGGACGGCAGGCCAGCAGGCCCCGGGTATAAGGATGTGCAGGATTGCTGAATACTTCTTCTGCCATACCTTCTTCCACCAGGCGGCCTTTATACATGACCAGCACCTTGTCGGCAATATCGGCAATGATCCCAAGATCATGGGATACAAAGATCAGGCTCATTCCCCGGTCGGCCTGCAGCTTTTTAAGCAGGTCGATAATGGTTTTCTGTACCGTCACGTCAAGGGCTGTGGTAGGCTCGTCTGCTATCAGGATCTGCGGATTACACGACAAGGCCATGGCGATCATGACCCGTTGCTTCTGCCCGCCGGAAAGCTGGTGTGGATAGGCAC
>JAYWCR010000015.1:0-4595 GCA_043780395.1 Sphingobacteriales bacterium | reverse complement strand
CCCATTTTTGAGTATACCTTCAAAAGCCCTGCATTGACTGCTTTTATAAAGTTTGAAACTCCTTTTTCATACTTGTCTGTATCATTGTTCCCGTTCAGCGCATAGATGCTCTGATAGGCCAGATATGGATACAGGGCACTGGCCCCATAGGCTATATGGGCCGCAAAATGATGTACTTCACGCAGGTCTCCGCTTTCGACAACCAGCGAGGTATTGCTTCTGATCTTTTTGTTGACAAGGTGGTTATGAACCGCTCCTGTGATCAGCAGGGAAGGAATCGGCGCATTGTCTTTATCGACTCCCTTATCAGAAAGGATGATGATATTATTCCCGTTCTCCACTGCCTCTTCGGCCTCAATGCAGATGCGGTCAATAGCCCGTTCAAGACCACCACGCTTACTTACTGCAGAAAACAGTGTATGAATGGTGAGCACTTTAAAGTCGGGATGGTGGATATATCTGAGCTTTGAAATTTCAGCATCTGTCAGTACCGGCTGGGTGATCTGGATTTGCTTGCAATGCTCTTCAGTAGTGGTAAGAATACCGCCATAACCTCCCAAAATAGAAAAGTTGGCCATTACCATTTTCTCTCTGATCGGATCAATCGGAGGGTTGGTCACCTGGGCAAAAAGCTGCTTGAAATAGTTTGCCAGGTTCTGGGGCAGGTCTGAAAGAATAGCCAGCGGAACGTCTGTACCCATGGAGCCAATAGGCTCTTTGCCCTCGGTCATCATGGGCGTAAGAATGGTTTCCAGTTCTTCTTTTGAGATACCAAAAGCGATCTGCTGGCGCAGGAGTTCATCTTTATCTGGCTGAACGACAAGCTTATCGGAGCCGGCAAGATCTGAAAAGGTTATTTTATGCTTGTTCAGCCATTCACGGTACGGATACCGGGTACAGATATCTTTCTTAAGATCTTCATCACTGATGATCACGCCCTTTTCAAGGTCAGCAATAAACATTTTACCTGGCTGTAAACGGCCACGCTTTACAACGATTGACGGATCGATGTCAAGGGCACCTGCCTCTGACGACATGATCAGGCGGTGGTCATTGGTCACAAGATACCGGGAAGGCCTCAGCCCATTTCTGTCAAGCGTAGCCCCTACAATACGGCCATCGGTAAAGCAGATAGAGGCAGGCCCATCCCAGGGCTCCATCAGACAGTCATGGTATTCATAGAAGGCTTTCTTATAATCTTCCATCTGCTCATTTTCCTGCCATGCCTCAGGAATGACCATCATCATGGTATGAGACAGTGGCCGCCCGCCCAGGTATAACAGTTCGATCACGTTATCAAGGTTGGACGAATCTGAATCATCAGGATCACAGACAGGAAGGATCATTTCCAGTTCTTTTTTCGTGAACAGGGTAGATTCTAAAAGGGTCTCCTTGCTTTTCATCCAGTTCAGATTCCCTTTAATGGTATTGATCTCGCCATTATGGGCAAGGTACCTGAAGGGCTGTGCCAGCTTCCAGCTTGGAAAAGTATTGGTCGAAAACCTTGAATGAATTAAAGCAAGGCCCGATACCAGGTCTTTATTGGTCAGGTCAGTATAATAGTCCCTTAACTGAAAGGTGGTAAGCTGACCCTTGTAGATAATAGTTCTGCAGGAAAGAGAGCTGAAATAAAAGTCATTCTTTGCATTCTCCACCTTGCGAAGCAGTTGATGGGTGCAATAATTTCTGAACACAAATAATTTACGTTCAAGCTCATCCTGATCTGTAAATTTAAATTTAGGTTTCAGAAAGATCTGGTTCACCAGGGGCTCCCCCTCTAAGGCGGTCGGACCGATACCACTGCTGCTCACAGGTACTACCCGGTAACCCAGAACCTCAAAGTTCAGGGTAGCGGCAACCTCGGCAATGACCAGTTTGGATACATAGTTCTTTACTTCTGCTTTTGGAAGGTAGAGCACTCCAACTCCATATTCTCCTTCAGCTGGAAGAATGATCTCATGTGCAGCACATTCATTTCTGAAAAAAGCATCCGGGATCTGCAGCAGAATACCTGCACCATCACCGGTATTTTCTTCGCAACCGCAACCACCTCTATGCTCCATATTGCTCAGCATATTAAGGCCGTCTTCTACAAGCTGATGAGTTTTTGTACCATTAAGCAAGGCAATGAACCCTATTCCACATGAATCTTTCTCAAACCCGGCCTGGTACAGCCCATTATTTTCTTGATCGTTTAGGTTTTTTTCTTGCATCAGGGTATATGGAGTCTGCGTTTCCGGTGGAACCGGAAAGCATTATGAATAAATAAATAAAATACAGATTGGCTGAAAGGTAATTTTAAAGTTAAGAAAATTTCATTTATATGGCAAATAAAATTTTATACGGAATTAAATAACAGAAAGTTTACGATTTTTGATATAAAATTCTGAACTGTAATTTTCACTGTTTTAAACACTTTAAAGAATAAATTTGCTTTAAATAAAAAGATATGTCGTTTAGAATTGAACATGATACCATGGGTGAAGTGCAGGTTCCTGCAAGCCGGTACTGGGGCGCTCAGACCGAAAGATCGAGAAATAATTTCCGTATCGGACCTGAAGGAAGTATGCCAAAAGGTATCATCTACGGGTTTGCATATCTTAAAAAAGCAGCTGCCTTTGCCAATCATGAACTGGGCGTGCTCACCCTTGAGAAGCGTGATCTCATTGCCATGGTCTGTGAAGAGATCCTGACCGGAAGCCTTGATTCAGAGTTCCCTCTGGTCATCTGGCAGACCGGATCCGGAACCCAAAGCAATATGAATGTAAATGAGGTTATCTCTAACCGGGCACATGTACTGCTGGGAAATAAGCTTGGAGAAGGCAAGATCCTTGTTCATCCGAATGATGATGTGAATAAATCACAATCATCGAATGATACTTTTCCAACAGCCCTGCATATAGCTGCCTATAAAGCATTGCATGAGTCCAGTATCCCGGGTATTGAAGAATTGAGAAAAACGCTTTCTGCCAAGGCTGAGGAATTCAGCCATGTGATCAAAATAGGCCGCACCCATCTGATGGATGCTACCCCCCTCACCCTCGGACAGGAATTTTCGGGCTATGTTTCACAGCTTGCTCATGCCCTGAAGGCCATTGATCATACGCTGGATCATCTTTCAGAACTTGCCTTGGGTGGAACGGCCGTGGGTACCGGCATTAATACCCCTGCCGGTTATGATGTACTGGTTGCAGCCTATATAGCTGAGTTCACCGGGCTGCCGTTCAAAACAGCACCCAATAAATTTGAAGCTCTGGCCTCTCATGATGCTATCGTGGAGAGTCACGGCGCTCTCAAGCAATCCGCAGTATCGTTAATGAAAATTGCCAACGATATCCGGATGCTGGCCTCCGGCCCCAGAAGTGGTATCGGGGAACTTCTTATTCCTGAGAATGAGCCTGGATCTTCCATTATGCCTGGAAAAGTAAATCCAACCCAGTGTGAGGCATTGACCATGGTCTGTGCCCAGGTTGTAGGCAATGATGTAGCCATCAGTATTGGCGGCATGAATGGTCATTATGAACTGAATGTTTTTAAACCTGTCATTGCTACCAATTTTCTGCAATCAGCCGGTCTGCTGGGCGATGCCTGCAGATCATTTAATGAACATTGCGCAACAGGCATTGAGCCCAACTATCCGGTTCTGAAGAGAAATCTCGATAATTCACTGATGCTGGTCACTGCCCTGAACACCCATATCGGCTATGAGAAATCAGCTAAAATTGCAAAGAAGGCGCATCAGGAAGGTACTTCACTAAAAGAGGCGGCCCTTTCTCTTGAGCTTCTTACTGCTGAACAGTTTGATCTCTGGGTGAGACCTGAAGATATGATCGGAGGACTGAAAAATTGAAAAAAACCTCTGCTTTCCTAAAAATAAGTACCGGAATGATTCCGGTACTTATTTTGCTCCTGAGTTCCTGCTTTCAGAATTCTCCCTACCAGGGGAAAGGGCTTACCTCTTTACAAGGCAGCTGGGTAGAAGATACCACCGTACTGAAAACAACGCCGGCCAGAACCTTTTATACCCGCTATCATTTTAAGTTTACCTGCGATTCTGTGTATATGGTGCTCAGGACCCATGCAGGTCAGGACCATTTTGCAAGCCCCTGCTATAATCATGGCAATTACTCAGAATATGTAAAGGCTACCTATGTCAAAAGTCATGACTCCCTGGTCTTTACAGGCGTTTTTACCCATCCCAACTTCAAGATGAAAGTATCGGGTTGTTACCGGTCGGGAAATATCCGCTACTGGTTCCTTGCCCAGCCGCAAACTTCTCCTGACCGGCTGGTGCTCAGAAATACAGGCCAGCACGGAACAATTTACCTGCGAAGAGAAAGTACCTGTACCTGTGTACCCCGCATGATAGATCCGGACCGCAAAAAATAAGCTGACGGTCAGAAAGGGATCTCATCATCTTCGGCATCGCCAGACTGGCTGAATTCCTCTTCTGAAGTATCGCCCTGAAGATCACCGGATGCACTGACCGGAAAACCGGCAACGGGATCCCTTTTATCCATGAACCGGATATGATCGGCCAGAATGTAAACAGACTTGCGTTTGTTCCCATTCTCCTTTTCAAGCCAGGTATTCGT
>JAYWCR010000014.1:0-14527 GCA_043780395.1 Sphingobacteriales bacterium | reverse complement strand
TGTATTGGAGTAGGTGTTAAAAAGCCCATTTCTTCAATGGCTTTTAACACAGGTTGGCTGACACCCAATTCTTCAAATGGGTTCATAAAAAATGGTTGTAACTTTGACTGACTTATCAAAGCAGGCGCAAAGATAACATTTTAAATACAGAAATTTATACAATTATTTTAGACTGTATATATAATATGTAAGTTTCTGTATCTGAAAGCCTTAGATCTGTTTTTGGGGCCAGCCTATTACCTGATCCGGTCGGCAGAGCGGACAAGATCCTCATCTTTTTTTATGTTCCGGCGCGCAAAAATAGTAAAGATCAGGGCTGCGGATAGTGAAAATGCGCCTGCGCCGATCTGTCTGTGCGTGGTCATGATCTTGTCGGGGTTTATGCGCAGATAGACAAGGGCAACGCTGATAAGCATAAATACAACGGCGGCCCAGCACATGGTCAGCTGCATTTTCCGGTTTTTGAACAGCCCGATACATACAATGACCATCACCATACTGATTCCTATAGAAAGGGTGTTCTCCAGAAAAATAGTCGTGAAATCTGGTTTTACCGCAGTTGAAGGGTTATCTGCTGTTTCCTCAAAGGCAAATACCCTGTAGTTCAGAAATGCTCCGGTCATACTTTGAGGAATGCCCGGCACCGGCTGGTTGCTGTTGAATTCAACTACAGGAAAGAAAAACATCAGGCTAAGGGCAATGAATGCCAGCAACAGGTATATGGTTTGTAATCGTTGTATCATGGAAATTTAAATTCTAAAAATAGCCAAAATTTTTCGTTTTGCCTGATTTTTCTAAATACTAAACTCAGGAGTTTAATTTTAGCTGAATGCCTATATTTGCTTTTTTTAGCCACTAATTTATGAGTTGTTGAGGTTTTTTGCAGAAGTTTCTTTCAGAGGAACAGCCTATCATGGCTGGCAGGTTCAAAAAAATGCACTTTCCGTTCAGGAGCTTGTGAACAGGGCCTTAAGCACCGTATTGCGTGAGCCGATTGAAACCCTTGGTTGCGGACGAACGGATACCGGCGTGCACGCAAAGCAACTTTTTGCCCATTTTGATACCAGCAATGATGTAAACGAGAAAATGCTTATTGCCGTGAACTGTCTGCTTCCAAAAGATATCGCCATCAGAAGGGTCTTTGAAGTGCCGGCAGCCACCCATGCCCGTTTTGATGCGATCTCCAGAAGTTATGCCTATCATATATGTTTCCATAAAGATCCTTTCCTTACAGGCTTTGCCTGGTTCATTCATGAAATGCCCGATGTGAGTCTGATGAATCAGGCCTGTGCCATGCTTCTGGAGCATGCAGATTTTTCATGTTTCAGTAAAAGTCATACCCAGGTAAAGACAAATCTCTGCAATATCATGAAGGCCGGATGGAGAGCGGCCGGTGAAGAACTTATCTTCGAGATCACCGCGGACCGCTTTCTGCGCAACATGGTAAGGGCTATTGTAGGCACCATGCTGCAGATAGGGCGCCATGAACTTTCTCTGGATGGGTTTGTTCATGTACTGGAGAGTAAAGACAGGTCAATGGCAGGAATGTCTGTGCCTGCCGAAGGATTATACCTCTGTAAGGTTGGTTACCCCTCCGGAATATTTATTCCTTAACTCCGCAAAAAACAGGTAAACTATGGCCGTTTCTGGAAATGCTCTTGATTTTAAGCTGGTGGGCCGGATATTATCCTACGCAAAACCCCATAAGCTTTATTTTTTCTGGTCTATTTTTCTGACCATAGCCCTGGCTGTTGTCTCCCCTTTGCGGCCTTACCTTATTGAGTATACAGTAGATCATGATATTCTCCAGGGAAATTATAAGGGCCTTGTAAATATGACCCTGGTGATGTTGTTGCTGCTTGTGCTGCAGTCGGCCATCCAGTACAGCCATACTTATTTAACAAATGTGCTGGGGCAGTCAGTGATTAAGGATATGCGTACGCAGACCTTTGACCATATTCTTTCGCTCAGGCTCCAGTTTTTTGACAAGACCCCCCTCGGCCAGCTTATTACCCGCACCATTTCAGACCTTGAAACAATTGCTGATGTTTTTTCAGAGGGGCTGATCGAAATTGTAGGTTCCCTGCTTCAGATCATGGCTTTGCTGTTCTTCATGTTCTTTACAGACTGGTCGCTCAGTCTGATGGTGCTTGCACCCGTACCCTTGCTTGTCATAGGTACGATCTATTTTCAAAAGGCTATAAAGAAAGCGTTCCAGTCAGTCAGGCAGGAAGTTTCCCACCTGAATACTTTTTTACAGGAGCATATTACCGGTATCCGCATTATTCAGGCCTTTAGCCGGGAGGATCAGGAAATGGAGAAATTTGAGGCTATAAACCTCAGGTACAGGGACTCAAATATTAGCTCCAATTTTTATTACTCTATCTTTTTTCCCTTTGTAGAGATCATCATGGCCCTGTCAACCGGGCTTCTTGTCTGGTATGGTTCAAGGCGCATCATCCATTCAGAAATAGCCCCTGGTGTGGTCGTCTCGTTCATTATGTATATCAACCTGCTCTTCAGGCCTATTCGTGAGCTCGCAGATAAATTTAATACCCTTCAGATGGGCATGGTAAGTGCAGAGCGCATCTTTGCCTTACTGGACACAGATGAGCGGACTCCTGATACCGGAACCCTGAAACCAGATGACCTTGAGGGGAGCATTGAATTTGACAATGTTTGGTTTGCCTATACAGAAGATCAGTATGTACTTAAAAATATTTCCTTCAAGGTAAAAAAAGGAGAAACCATAGCGCTGGTGGGTGCCACGGGTGCCGGCAAATCATCTGTGATAAACCTTTTAAACCGGTTTTATGAAGTGAATGCTGGTTCAATAAAGCTTGATGGCATAGATATTCGTGAATATGAACTGGGCTTTCTTCGCTCAAAGATCACCACTGTTCTCCAGGATGTCTTTTTATTTTCAGACACCATTCTCAATAATATCAGTTTAAAAAATGAAAATATCTCTGAACAGGCCGTAGAGCTGGCTGCAAGGGAAGTAGGGGCTGAAGAATTTATCAGGCGCCTGCCCGCGGGCTTTAATTATAATGTGATGGAACGGGGAGGTACCCTGAGCGCCGGTCAGTCCCAGCTTCTCTCATTTATCAGGGCTCTTGTCTATAACCCAAAGATCCTGGTGCTGGACGAGGCAACATCTTCAGTTGATACGGAAACAGAAGAAATGATCCAGCGCGCTATTCTAAAGCTGATGAAGGGAAGAACGTCCATTGTTATTGCACACAGACTTTCTACCATCCAGCATGCCGACAAGATTATCGTACTTGATCATGGTGAGATCATGGAAATGGGCACCCATCAGGAACTTTTGAAGGCAGACGGCCATTATAAAAGGCTTTACGACCTGCAGTTTAAAAGTGCAGGAATCAATGTATAAGGTTTGCAGGCAATATTTCTTACAAAGCCATTCCCAGGCCGATATTAAAGCGGGCATATTTCCCTGCAATAATATCTGTATTGACCCTGATCTTCCATAGGTTCAGGTTTACGCCGATGTTTGCGCTCAGCCCGGCATCAGTACCTTTCACATAAAATGGATTTGTAATATAGCTTGTTTTAAAACTTCCTTCAGCGATCACCGGGTAATTTCCCTTAAGGGAAAGGGAGGTGTTAGAGGCTGAATAGGCAAAACCTGCATGGGCCGTAAGAAAAAGGAGCTTTTTACTTGCCAAAACTCCGATGGTGAGGTCATTTGTATGGATACGGATCTTCTGATGGGAGAAGCTGGCATTTTGACTCCCATTTTCCGGAGTTGTTCCTGCAGTGGGGTTAATATGCAGGTTATATAAAACGGTCTCCGTAGAATAACCCGCATAGGCTGCAAGATCAACCGGTGGTGGGTTATTATATACTTTGTTCTGAGGCCCAAAGATCAGGTCTGTCAATGTTTTTTTAATACCGGCTCCGTATGCTGAGGCGTATGTATGGTTATTGATCCTGAAATCGGGCAGAAAACGGATCATCAGCTCTGTAGTAGGAGAGATACCAAAACTTACCTGCGGTGTGACAAGGGTGGGTACGAAACTTTTGCCGCGAAAGTTAATGTTCAGCCCCCGGGGGCCCTGGAGGTGGGCCACGATCCGGTCTCCGTTGGACTTGGTTGTAGAATGGATGTCAAAGCCTGCGCCTGTAGTATTCGAACCACCTGCTGCAGTCTGGTTAATGGGTGACCCCACTACGGTAATGCTTCCATTGAGCCCTAAAGCAGAGGCATCAAATGTTCTTTCATCATTTCTGATCAAAGTAGCACTTGCAGAGAGCAGCTTGAAAGTAAATCTTTCATGTGAAGCGGTATAGGTCCAGCCATCTGCCCAGCCATCTCCATGCCTTTTCAGGTATGGGGCAGCATAGGCCTGTACCAGTTTGTTTGCATCTGCTTCAGCAGCAGGAGTAAGGTATCGGATCTGGGATTGTGCTATTCCCTTTTCAGTGATTGCAGAAAGGAATATCAGAAGGAATAAGGCTGTATTGATTTTAACAGAAATGCCTCTTGTCTTTTTATCCATTATTAATTCTTTGGTTGAATAATGTCAGTAAGCTGATTTAAGAACCAGTTAAGAGACATAACTCCAAAGAAAAAAATTAAGTTTCTAAGAATTGTAAAAAGAAAGTTTCACGAGCAGCCTCTTCACAAAAAGAAGCTGATACCCAAACTAACCCTTTTGTATTTTGAAAGAATAAAATCTGAGCTTAATCTGAAAAAAACGAGATTCAGGTTTATGCCCAGATCTGCATCCATACCCCAATGTGAACCTGTAACCAGAAAGGGGTTATTTAAATTCAGAATGGTCGAATAACCCGGTGCTACCATGACTTTTACCGGGTAAGTTCCAAGAACTGCAATGTCAGTCGTTGCCGCCGACCAGGCGATGCCAAGATGCGGGGTGAGCACCGAAAATGTTCTGCTGATCAGTACTCCTGCTGTAAAATCAGTGCTCTGAAGACGAATACGCTGATTTGAATAGTTGGTAGTTGTGTTTCCTGAATTTGTCTTGTCAACAAATGAAGGTATAAGGGAAACCTGATACGAAACATTCTCTGAGGTATAACCTGCATAGGCAGCTATATCAAAGGGTGGCAGTAGCTGAATGATCCGGTTATCAGGGCCGAAAATATCTTCTGTAAGGGTATGCTTGATACCCAGGCCCAGTACGGATGCTGCCGACCTGTTTATAAAATGACTTTCTGGAAGAAAACGGATCATCACCTCGGTACCTGGCGATATGCCAAGGCTGATCTGGGGCGTTATAAGCGTTGGGATCACAGACCACCCCATTACTTTTAGGTCAACGCCATCGCGTCCGTTAATCGTAGTGCCCGCCTGATCCTGACCCGTTAAGGGATCTGTTCCGTGAAGCTCAAAGACTGTTTCTGGAATATTCTTACCTCCTGAAAATGTCTGGAAAATGGGGGGGCCGGGAACAGTCGTTTTTGGACTCAGTCCCAGCATTGTTCCATCGAAGGTCCGTTCGTCTGCAGCTACAAGGGAAGCACTTACTGCTACCAGGTTCAGCGTAATCTTTTCATGAAGGGCCGTATGCGTTCAGCCGTCAGACCAGCCATCGCCGTGACGCTTTAAAAAAGGATTTGAATAGGCCTGCAGAATTTTATTTCCATCTGATTTATACGTATCGATCAAAGAACTAAACGGAGCCTGAGCGCAGGCCGTTGTCCACGTAAAGCAGCTTCCCAGCAGAATTAGAAAAAATACTGAACTTCTGTAAGGAGTTAAATGGAATTTCATAGAGTAAGTAAAACTAACATTAATGAATAAATTACAAGTAGATTTCTCAAATAACATTCGGCTTGCAGCCCGCCTTGCCTATGTTTTCGTCCCTTTTGAACAGGTAAATTCTTATCGTGACGATTTAATTCCATACGGATGTTCTTTAGGATTTAAACAGGCTAATTTGGCCCAGTCAAAATATCCAGACACCTATGAGCAAATTAACCCTGTTTATTTTTCTCTTCTCCTGTCTGGGGGTCTGTTCAAGTGCCCAGGAAGCTCATACTCTCAGAGGCTCCATACTGGATTCGTCGGGGGCTCCGCTTGCCGGAGCCAGTATACTTCTGAATTCAGCAACTGATACCATGCGCACTGCTGCTGGCCCTGATGGCTCTTTCCTGTTCAAGAACCTGCGCTCTGGCGAATTTCAGCTGCTGATCACATTTATTGGCTTTGAAGGTATAAAACGTAAATATTCAACTGCCAGAACCACCCTGTTCTCATTGCTTGATCCGATCCGGCTGAAGGTTTCAACCAGGTTCCTTAAAGGAGTGACCGTGAATGCGGTAAATCCTGTTGAGATTAAAGAAGATACTGTGGAATACAAAGCCAGTGCCTACAAGGTGCGGCCAGGTTCTGCTGTAGAAGAGCTTATCCGTAAACTACCCGGAGTCACAGTTGACAAGGATGGGATCATCACCGCTCAGGGGCAGCAGATCACAAAGATCAGGGTAAACGGAAAAGATTTCTTTGCCGGCGATGTGCAGACTGCTACTAAAAATATTCCTGCAGAGATCGTTGACAAACTTCAGGTAATTGATGATTATGGAGACCAGGCAAATATTACCGGTATAAAGACAGGAGATTCTGAGAAGATCCTGAACCTGGATATTCGCAAAGACCGGAATAAGGGTTATTTTATGCAGGGGCTGCTTGGTCTGGGAAACGATGGCCGCTATGTAGGGAATCTTTCGGTTTTTAGTTTTCAGAACCAGCGCCAGATCTCTTTACTTGGAACCCTGAACAATACGAACCTGAATTCTTTTAAATTCGGGTCTGCAGGAACTACCAATTCACAGAATGCGAATGGCATAACCACTACCCGCTCTCTTGGTACCAATTACCGTGATGCCTGGGGCAGGCATATTGCCGTGTACGGAAGCTATAGCTTTTCTGATCAACAGACCCAGACTTTAAGCAGCAGTATGCAGCAGACGGTATTTCAGCAGCTGACCCGTACGAATGTGCAGCAAAGCCAGTCGCTGGTCAATAACACCAACCACCGGTTCTCTTTCAATTTTGAGTATAAGCCCGATACGGTCAACTACCTGAAGGTAACACCTACCCTTAACTTTACGCGTATAAATTCAACCGCCAGCGGAACCTTCATAATTTCCAGAAAAGATACGGCAGTCAGTTCGGCAGGTACGAGTATCTCGCATCTGAACAGTTCATTACCAAATGCTGGTCTGACAGCACTTTACAACCACCGGTTTCATAAAAAAGGCAGAAATTTCAGTATGAACCTGAATCTGGGTATTTCATCCAGTGCCCAGACCAGGGCGGTCGATGCCCATACCAGTCAATATGATTCAACGGCTCACCTGGTGCCAAGCAGGCAGTTTCAGAACCTGAAAGATCAGAACAGTAACCGTACCCAGACCCTGCATCTGTCTTATACAGAACCTTTGGGTAAAATTGATTTCCTCGAATTTAACTATAACCTGAATAATTCAGGTTCACGTAACCAGCATCTGACGCGTTCTATTGACCCCCTTACACTTCAGTTCAGCCCGGTCGATTCGTTAAGCAATGATTATAAGTACCAGTTTACGGCCCAGCGTCTGGGGCTCAATTACCGGGTGATCGCTAAAAAGTACAACCTGCTGCTCGGCTTTGCTGCCCAGCCCTCGGTGCTGCACGGCCAGTCATTAACCCGGGCTTTGAATACCCGTATCCAGACCTTCAACCTGTTTCCTGTAGCCCGGTATGTATATACGTTTTCCAAAGGGCATGCACTTACATTCCGGTATAATGGCTCCAGTAATGCCCCTTCGTTCTCAGAATTGCAACCCGTGACTGACAGATCACGCCCCCTGCAACCTGTAACCGGCAACCCTGCACTGAAGGCCGCCTTTACGAATAACGTATCGCTTCGCTATAACCAGTTTGACTATCAAAGCGGAACTCTTCTTTTCTCAAATCTGACCTTCAGTAAGGTGCAGCATGAAATAGTCACCAATTCCCTGTCAAGAGGTGATACCCTGTATACAAAGTACCGGAATGCCAGTGGATTCTATGCAGTGAACAGCTTTGTGAACTTTTCAAAGCCTTTTGATCACCGCATGTTCACTGCCTCTGTTTCAGGTTCAGCCAATTATTCTAATAATATCTCCTTTATAAATGACCAGCAGAATGCAGGTCATAACTGGGTGTTAAGCCCCGTGGTCAGGTTTCGTGCAGACCTGGATACTCTGATGGACACAGAGATCAGTACTGCCTACACGGTGAACAGTACCCGTTATTCTATCCCTTCTCCCAATGCGACCAACGCCAGAACCTGGGTCTTCGCCCTGAATGGCCGTAACTTCTTTTTTAAAGACTGGATACTTGGATATGACCTGACCAAAACATTGAACCATGGATATAGTGCTACCCGGAATGCAGATCCTTTAATTCTGAACCTTTACCTGGAGCGTCAGTTCCTGAAGAAGAATATGGCCTCAATAAGGATTCAGGCTTTTGATCTTTTCAATCAAAATACAGGCATATCCCGTTCTGTAGCAGCTAACTCTATTACAGATAGTCAGGTCAACAGGCTGGCCAGGTATTTCCTGTTAAGCTTCTCACTCAGGCTGCAGCAGTTTGCAGGTAAGATGCAAAGTCCGGAGCCAGATGGTGAGCACCGCAGGGGTGATTATAATGGTAGTGGTGGCAGGCACCATGAATAGGCATTAAAAGTTTTTTATCACTTAAATAAATTTAGATTTGCACTACAAGCATTAAACTATGAGCATACTGGTAAATAAGGATTCTAAAGTGATTGTTCAGGGTTTTACCGGAACTGAAGGCACCTATCATGCAACGCAGATGATTGAGTACGGTACCCAGGTTATGGGTGGTGTAACTCCGGGCAAGGGTGGCCAGAGCCATCTTGACCGCCCTGTATTCAATACGGTTGATGAGGCTGTCAGAAGTACGGGTGCCGATGTATCCATCATCTTTGTGCCCCCTGCTTTTGCTGCAGATGCCATTATGGAAGCTGCCAGTGCAGGTATTAAAGTAATTGTTTGTATTACAGAAGGTATTCCTACCCGTGATATGATCCAGGTAAAAGAATATCTTAAAGATAAGGACAGTCGCCTGATCGGACCAAATTGTCCGGGGATCATCACGGCTGGTGAAACCAAGATCGGCATTATGCCAGGTTTTATTTTCAAAAAGGGCCATATAGGAATCGTTTCAAAATCAGGAACCCTTACTTATGAAGCTGTAGACCAGATCACCCGTCAGGGACTTGGCCAGTCAACAGCTATTGGCATCGGCGGAGATCCGATCATTGGTACCACCACAAAAGAAGCGGTGGAACTGTTAATGAATGACCCTGATACGCATGGCATTATTATGATAGGTGAGATAGGGGGCGGAATGGAAGCAGAAGCAGCCTATTGGATCAGAGATCATGGAACCAAGCCTGTGGTAGGTTTCATTGCCGGTCAGACAGCGCCTCCGGGACGCAGAATGGGTCATGCCGGAGCCATTGTGGGTGGAGCAGAAGATACGGCTGCCGCCAAAATGAAAATCATGCGTGAATGTGGTATTCATGTAGTTGATTCGCCCGCCTATATAGGTCAGACGATGGCCGATGTATTAAAGAAAGCGGGAATTACTGAATAAGAAGCATGAAATTACTTGAAAATAAAGTGGCTCTGATCACCGGAGCATCAAAAGGAATAGGCCGTAGTATTGCTGAATATTATGTGAGCCATGGGGCCAGAGTTGCCTTTACCTATCTTTCATCTGTAGAGAAAGGCGAATCACTTGAACGCGAATTAAGCAGTTCAGGTTCCCAGGTGAAGGGATATCGTTCAGATGCCTCTGATTATAAGGCTGCAGAAGAACTCATTGCCCAGGTACTGAAAGATTTCGGGAAACTGGATATTGTAGTAAACAATGCAGGCATTACCCGTGATGGCCTGCTCATGCGAATGAGCGAGCAGCAATGGGATGATGTCATGCATATTAACCTGAAGTCTGTGTTCAATATCTCAAAGGCTGCCTGTAAATCCATGATGAAACAAAGGAACGGCGTCTTTATTCACCTGAGTTCTGTAGTGGGCGTGAAAGGCAATGCCGGACAGGCGAATTATGCAGCCAGCAAAGCAGGGATCATCGGCTTCTCAAAATCTCTTGCCCTTGAGCTGGGATCCCGGAATATCCGTTCTAATGTCATTGCACCGGGTCTTATCCGTACTGAAATGACTGATGTACTTCCTGAGGAAACAACAAACAACTGGATAAAAGGCATTCCGCTGAACAGGATGGGTGAAGCGCAGGATGTAGCAAATCTGGCAGTATTTCTGGGTTCTGATATGGCTTCTTATATCAGCGGACAGGTCATACCGGTCTGTGGAGGTCTGCTGACCTGATAGAACTGGTCTCAGGAATGGGTGTTCCCATTTTTTCTGCCTTCTAAAACTAATAAGCATTAAATACGGCTTGTAAAATGGGGAACATGGTTTTTAATTCTGTCTCACCCTGGTACATCCTGCTCTGTATAGGAGCAGGATGTGCCTATGCAGCCTTGCTGTATGCCAGGCAGGATCATTTTCCACCTGTTTTTAGCTGGATCCTGGCAGGTTTACGGGTAATTATCATTTCAGCTCTCTGTGCCCTGTTACTGGATCCTCTGGTGAACAGCATCCATATGCTTGTTGAAAAGCCCCTGATCATCATTGCCCAGGACCGGTCCTCGTCTATTGCAGCTGCTTCCGGCAAGGGGCTGGACCAGCAGGTCTATCAGGCCCGGATGAGGCAGCTGGTAAAGGATCTGGGCAAACAGTATGAAGTGATCCCTTATTCTTTTGGATCCGGGGTAAAAGCAGGGCTGGATTTTCATTATACAGACCAGGCCACAGATTTTTCGCAGCTGTTTGACGAGCTTTCAAAACGGTATGAGAATATAAATCTGGGAGCGGTCATTCTTGCCTCTGACGGAATCTATAACCGCGGAGCCGACCCGCTCTATGCATTGAAAAATTTCCAGTCTCCCTTCTATACCATTGCCCTTGGTGATACGATTCCTTCGAAGGATCTGCTCATCACATCTGTAAACAGCAATAGCCTGGTGTACGAAGGAGATAAGTTCCAGCTCCTTGTCGAAGTGTCTGCACATCAGCTCAAGGGCAGGAATTGCCGACTTACCATCGAGAGTGAAGGTCATCAGGTTTTCAATACAGTGATCCCAGTAAACTCCTCAAATTTCAGCAAGCAGGTTTCAGTGATGCTTGATGCAGGTAAACCGGGCTTCAGGCGGTATTCAATAACTGCAGATCCCCTGTCCGGAGAAACTAATCTTCTGAATAATAAAAAGACCAGCCTGGTAGAAGTTATTAAGGGAAAGCTAAAAATACTTATTCTGGGAGCGGCCCCGCATCCTGATCTTGCAGCCCTGAAACAAGCACTCCTGGCCTATAGAAATGACGAAGTCACCATTAGCACGGGTGCAGACCCCGCACGCCGGAACATTGCCGGCTATGACCTGGTTATTCTTGATCAGCTTCCGGGAAATGGGTCAGATGCATCTTTTGTAGACAGAGTTTTTAAAAGCAAAGTTCCCTTATGGCTTGTGATCGGGGACCAAAATGACATGACACGCCTGAACAGCCTTCAGAATGATCTTCATATAAATGCCGGAATGAGCGCTGCTGCTGAGCTTCTCCCGGTGTGGAGTCAGGCGTTCAGTTCCTTTACTGCCAGTGATGCGTTGAGATCAGCCCTTAAAAACTTTCCTCCTTTGAATGGTCCACCCGACTACCAGGTACTCAAACAAGGTTCAGTCATGCTGACCCAGGAAAATAAGCTTCATGGAAATGTCCATCCCCTGCTCTTTATCAATGAGCAGGGCTCACGTAAAATTGCCTACCTGATGGGCACTGGTCTGTGGCGCTGGAGGCTGAGTGATTTTCAGCAGAATGGGAATCATCATGCTACAGACGAACTTTTCGGAAAACTGGTCCAGTATCTGACTGCTGCCGAAGATAAACGCAGGTTCAGAATCACTATGCAGCAGCATGTCTTTACCGATAATGATGCCATCAGCTTCAATGCTTTTTTGTTTAATAAAAGCTTTGAGGCCGTAAACGGACCTGATATTGAGCTGGAAATAAAAAACAGAACAGGCAGGGAATACAGGTTTGCATTTAACCGGAGCAGTGACGCTTATAACCTGAAAACCCAGTCTCTTCCACCTGGTGACTATACGTATCATGCCAGCGTGGTGCTGAATACTGAAAAGTTTGAGGCTGGCGGTGTATTTATCATCAGACCTCTTCAGCTTGAAGAACTGAGCACTACAGCCAATCATAGCCTGCTGTACCAGCTTGCAGACAAGACCGGAGGCCGGATGGTGCTTCCAGCAGGTATTTCCACATTACCAGGGCTTATTACACATAACGAACTGATCAGACCTCAGAGCCATGAGCAAAGGAGCGTTCAGGAACTGATCAGCTATAGATGGCTTGGAGTCTTACTTCTTGCTCTTTTAAGCGCAGAATGGGCCATCAGGAAATGGAATGGGCGGTTTTAGCCTCCGGGTATCTCAGAAGAATGATTTAATCTTTTTCAAGAGAGAGTCTTTTTTAGAAAAAGGCTTCACTTCTCTGACGATAACATAAAGATCTTCATTCTCTTTTTTCATGAGGTATTTTTCACGGGCAAACTTTTCAAGCTTAGCCTTGTCGGTCGAAAGGTCCTGAAGGTTTTTGCGTGTATCATTGATCTCCTGTACATAGTACATTTTTTCTTTCTGTAGCTGGCTTATCTGACTTCTGATATTCATCTGGGTGAAAATATCATCTTTGTCAAGAAAGCTCATCCAGACAATAAAACAGATGGCTGTGAGCAGGTAGCGGTTTTTAAGAAGGCCGATTAAATACGATAGCATTAGACAAGGTTGAATAAGAACCGGCAATAAAGATACAATCATTTCCTTTGGTTAATGACCGGGCTTTTAAACGAAAAAGAGGCGTTCCATTGCTGGAACTCCTCTTTAAACGCCTGAAGAATGAAAATTATGCTTTTGTAGCGTATTTAAAGTTCTTGCCTACGAAATCAGCGGTATCGCCAAGTTCTTCTTCAATACGTAAAAGCTGGTTGTATTTGGCAATCCGGTCTGAGCGTGAAGCTGAACCCGTCTTGATCTGACCCGTATTTAAGGCTACTGCCAGATCGGCAATGGTTGTGTCTTCAGTTTCTCCCGAACGATGGCTGATAATAGAGGTATAGGCATTGCGGGATGCAAGATTTACCGCATCGATCGTTTCAGTTAAAGTACCGATCTGATTTACCTTGATCAGAATAGAGTTCGCTATTTTCTGATCAATTCCTTGTTGTAAACGTTTTACATTGGTGACAAAAAGGTCATCACCTACAAGCTGGGTATCTTTTCCGATCGCCTGGGTCAATGCAAGCCATCCTGCCCAGTCGTCTTCTGCCAGTCCGTCTTCAATAGAGATGATGGGATATTTCTTTCTCCAGTCAGTCCAATATGAAACCATATCTGAAGAGCTTAGCTTTTCGCCGCTTGATTTCTTGAAATGGTACACTTTTTCTTCCTGCACATAAAATTCAGAAGCTGCTGCGTCCATGGCGATGTAAACATCTACACCCGGCTTGTAGCCTGCTTTTTCAATAGCCTGCAAAACGATCTCAATGGCTTCCTGATTCGAGCCGATATTTGGTGCAAATCCACCTTCATCCCCTACATTGGTAGAATATCCTTTTGATTTAAGTACAGTTTTAAGGGTATGGAAGATCTCAGATCCCCAGCGCAAAGCTTCAGAGAAAGTAGGTGCACCGATTGGCATGACCATAAATTCCTGAAAATCAATTTTATTATCCGCATGTGCACCACCGTTCAGGATGTTCATCATCGGGATAGGAAGCGTATTGGCATTTACGCCTCCCAGGTAACGATACAGGGGCTGGCGTGATTCCTGGGCTGCGGCCTTTGAAATTGCAAGGGAAACGCCCAAAATTGCATTGGCTCCAAGCTTTGATTTGTTCTCTGTACCATCGAGGTCGATCAAAATCTTGTCAATAAAGTTCTGATCAAACACGTCAAGGCCCCGGATATTTTCAGCAATGCTGTTATTTACGTTATCTACGGCTTTCATAACTCCTTTACCCATGAAACGGGTGCTGTCGTCATCACGAAGTTCAACAGCTTCATGAATTCCCGTTGAGGCACCGGATGGAACTGCAGCCCGGCCAAGAATGCCATTTTCTGTAATTACATCCACTTCAACAGTCGGATTGCCGCGCGAATCCATTATCTGGCGGGCTTTAACGTCAAGAATCAAGCTCATAGTTAAGATTTTTATTTTTTTATTATTGAATTGAATGTTGCTTCGTTCCTATTAAAGTAATAAAGTCGTCAAACAGGTAACGCGAGTCATGGGGCCCTGGAGAAGCCTCAGGATGGTATTGAACTGAGAAGGCCGGCTTTCCAATTACCCTGATGCCTTCAATAGTGCCATCATTCAGATTGATATGAGTGAT
>JAYWCR010000013.1:0-6551 GCA_043780395.1 Sphingobacteriales bacterium | reverse complement strand
TGTTTGGGGGTATACACAGCAGTTAGTTTGCCATTCTCATGGCTGATATTGTCATTGTAAAAATGCGCAAGCATAACACGGCCCACATTACCAAAAGGTAAAGGGCTGTCAGAATAGAGCAGATCAGGATGATAAAGGTCTACCAGTTCATTCACATCAGCAAGCCATTCTTTTTGCCAGGCCACATTGTCCGTGATCCATTTTTTTATATCAGCTGAATCCAGGTTTGGGTAATGATACAGGCTGGCATATGCAGGGTCTTTACCATCGTATGGAATACCTGCGAAAGGCCCTGAGCTGTCAGCCCCATGACTGGGCTGGAACCAGTTAAAACTGGCTGCCAGGTGTTCTGAAACTCCAAACCTGAGGCCCTCATTTTGAGCAGCCTTTTGCCATAAACCCACTATATCCTTATGGGGCCCCATATTTACCGCGTTCCATTTATGGACCCTGGAGTTCCATAAAAAGAAGTTATCATGATGCGAACCCATGCTCACAAAGTATTTTGCCCCGGCTTTTTTATAGAGTGCCATCAGCTTCTGCGGATCCCAGTTTTGTGCACTCCATAAGGGTATAATATCTTTATAACCAAATTTTGAAGGAGGGCCGTAATGTGCTGTATGATATCTATTCTGACCACTGCCCTGCATATACATATTTTTGGCATACCAGTCACCCTGGCGGGGTACAGCCTGCGGCCCCCAGTGAGCCCAGATTCCAAATTTAGCATCGCGGAACCATTGAGGATACTTGTATTGCTTCAGGGATTGATCTGCAGGAGTAAATTTTTCAATGTTCTGGGACCGGGCATAATTCAGCAGGGCAAGCAATGCTGCAGCCAGCAGCCACATTTTCTTTTTCATGTTCTGTTGATGAACTGTTCTAAATCTCTATCATGGCTTTGATCACTCCGGAAACCGGATCGAGCCAGCTTTTAAAATTATTTATGACTTCCCCGAAGGGTACGCGGTGAGTGATAAAATCTGAGGGATGGCTCGTTCTATTTTTGAATGCTGAGAACACTTCCTCACCGGGCGTTCACATCCGAATGCTTTCATATTCTTCAGAACTAAAATAATAAACTTATAGCTGATAGAAAGAAAAATGAAAGCGCAATATTTCGAAAAAAATTAAAAATATTTTATTTCAGCCTCCACAAAAGCAGGAGTACAGAATGGCTTATCTTTAAATTTATGAAACGAAGATCCTTTATTGGCAGTTCACTGATGACCGGCATGGCAGCGACCCTGATCCCTCAATTATCAAAGGCCGGGCCTGAAGCTAAAAGAACCGGCTCCCAATATTATGAACTCCGGGTCTATACATTCAAGAACGCCTCCCAGCAGGCAATCACAGAGACCTTCTTAAAGAACGCAGCGCTGCCTGCCCTGCATCAGATGGGCATAAAGCATACAGGGGTTTTTACAGAATTCAAGCCCTCTGCCCAGACGCGGCTCTTTGTACTTACAGCCTATGAAAACCCCGGGCAGTTTGTAGAAGTGCAGGAGCGGCTTGCCAGTGATGCCGTTTACCAGCAAATGGGGCAGCAATATTTAAATGCGCCGGCTACAGAGCCCGCCTTTGAGCGTATCGAAAATTCATTGCTGAAGGCCTTTGCTCATTTTCCGGCCATGAGGGTACCGGCAGGAAAGCCTAAACTTTTTGAATTAAGGCAGTACCAGAGTGCTTCGGAGAATGCCGGCAAGAAGAAAATTGGAATGTTCAATGACCGCGGAGAGATCGATATTTTTGTACGTCTTGGGTTCCAGCCTGTATTTTTCAGTGAAACCCTTGTTGGGGCCAACCGACCTGAATTAACCTATATGGTAAGCTTTGAGGATATGGCTGCCCATGATGCCCACTGGAAAGCCTTTGGAGATGATACCCAGTGGAAAGAGATCAGCATAGTCCCTGACTATGCTGATGCCCTGCTGGTCTCAAAAATAACTTCCACTTTTTTAATACCCGTTCCCTGGTCGCCGATCTGATCAGAGGGTAGCTTTTATTTTTCCCTGTGTATCAAGTTCAATGATGGTAAAGCCTGATCTTTTCAGACCGGGCTCTACCTTTTCCTTATCCCCTACGACCAGAATCGCCATCTGACCGGCGTTCAGGTATTTTGCTGCAAGGGTATTGATCTCTGCGGGCTGGATGTCTTTCAAAATCCGGTTTTGCTCTTCTGTAAAACCAGGCTTGAGATCAAATTTCAGGATCCTTGCCAGAAAGGAGGCCTTCTGACCATTTGTCTCATATTTGCGGGCATCACTCTGACCCAGAAAGCTCTTTGTGAACTCCAGATCATCTATGCTTATCCCCTTGGTGGAATACTCCTGGATATCTTTGATAAATTCTACCACTGCACTGTCTGTGGACGAGGCCCTTACGCCTGATGATGCCGTAAAATAGCCTCCATATTTCCCGGAAACAAAAGCAGAACTTGCCCCATAGGTCCAGCCTTTCTCTTCTCTCAGGTCCATATTCAGGCGGCTGTTGAACCCACCGCCAAGGATATAATTCACCACACCCAGGCGGTAATATGTTCCTGTAGCATCAAAGTTCAGCCCAGTCAGATAACCAACCCTGATCTCTGACTGGGCTGCATGGGGCACGTCTACAAGGTAAACGGAATTTTTTGGCACTGTCTTTCCGGCAAGGATTGCAGCGGGTACTACCACCTTATGACCTTTCCACGCATCCAGAAAATTGAGGTCTTTCAGCAATACATCCCTGCTGAAATCGCCTACTGCAACCACTGAACTCAGGGAGGGGATGAACCAGGTATTGTAATATGCCTGAACGTCGGCAAGCGTGATGGAAGGAATAGTCAGCTCTGTTCCCGAAAGGCCATAGGTACGGATGTTATCTGTTCCATAAAGAATTTTTGTATATACCTCGGAAGCTATACTGGCCGGTTGTGTTCTGGCAATTTCCAGGGCCTGAATATCTTCTTTTTTTATTCTTTCAAGACTTTCCTGCGTAAAGCGGGGGTGTAAAAGCCGCTCCTCAAGCAATGAAAGTGTTTTCGCCATATTTTCTTTCAGGCAGGAAACTGAAAAAACTGTTTCATCCATCGAGGTATTCACCTGAATTGAACTTCCAAGTTTCTCAAGGGCAGAATTCATCTGCTCAGATGTAAGATGGCGGGTATCTTCATTGAGTAGCTGCCCCATGATAGCGGGGAGACCAGCTTTTGCTGGATTGACTGCAGCCAGCAAACCTCCACCACGAATGGTGAGGATTAAGGTAAGGGCAGGGATCTCCTTATTTTCTGAGCCCGTCACCTTCACTCCTGAAGCAAGATTAACGGTCCAGAAGGGAGGCACCTTTATTACAGGTACACCTGTGGAGGCAGGCTTTATTTTTCTGTCAAACTTATCTTCAGCCTTGTGATAGGTTAAGCCTGCATACCCATAATCGGGTGCAACATAGTTGGTTTTAAGGGCTGTATAATTGTCAGAGGCAACCGGCCGGAGGGCACCGGCCTTAGGCAATACACTTAAAACTACGGCGCTTTTACCCTTGATATAAGTTTTATAAACACGCATCACATCTTCAGCCTTCACTTTACGGATCTCATCAAGTTCTGTGGCCAGGTAGTTTGGATTGCCGGTAAAGGTCTGGGAGGCAGCAAGCTCACTCACCTTGCCGGAAATACTGGCAAGTGAGTTTATAAATTCAGCTTCTGCTATCCCTTTGAACCGAGCGAGGTCGTCGGCGGTAACGCCTTTATTTTCAAATTCTAAAAGGGATGAATCAATGCCCTTTTTTATCTGCTCTAGGGTATTGCCTGCATAAGATACAATCCGGATGCCTATCTCTCCGGCAAGCTCTGAATTCGATGAGTACATGGAGGCCTGGGCAGCTTTGCGGCTTTTTATAAAATTCTTATAGAGAATGGAATTTTTTCCCTGCCCGATGATCATGGTCAGTGCATCCAGGGGAGCCTGGTCAGCCGCATGAAGTTTGACACCTGCATATACTATGTTCAGCAGCGGAAGCCTGGCGTATTGGTCGGTAAAAGAAACATACCGGGTAGAATCAAGCATAGGTGCGGGTAAAACCCTGTTCTTTACTTCAGGACCGCGGGGAATACTTCCAAAATACTTCTCCACCCAGGCAAGGGTCTGGCTCACATTCAGGTCACCGCCAATGGTCAGGGTTGCATTATTAGGGCTGTACCAGCGAAGAAAGAACCGCTTAAGGTCATTGACATCTACCTTATTAAGGTCTTCTATATATCCTATTGTAAGCCATGAATACGGATGCCCATAAGGATATAAGGTTTTTGATACGGCTTCAGAAACCAGCCCATAAGGGCGGTTATCATAATTCTGTCCACGTTCATTCTTTACTGTGGAGCGCTGGATCTCAAACTTCTGCTGGGTCACCGCATTCATCAGAAAGCCCATTCTATCAGACTCAAGCCAGATCATCTTTTCGAGCTGGTTATTGGGAACGGTTTCAAAATAATTGGTGCGGTCTCGGTTAGTTGATCCGTTCAGCGTGCCTCCGGCGGCGGTAATGGTCTTAAAATGATCCCCGCTGGCTACATGGTCTGAGCCCTCGAACATCATATGTTCAAAAAAATGAGCAAAGCCTGATTTACCAATCTCTTCTCTGGCTGAGCCTACATGGTACGTAATATCTACATGCACAATAGGATCAGAATGGTCTTCAGTAAGGATCACAACAAGTCCGTTTGGAAGTTCATATTTCTGGTAGGGAATAACCAGCGCATTCCCTTTTTTTACAATAGTTTCAATCAGCCGGGCATGTTGCTGGGAAAAGGCAGCAGGCATGGCCATGCCAAGCAGAAAAAATACGAGACTTGTTTTAGACAGGATTTTCATAGAACGAAGATGAACTGATAGAATTTAAAGCTATGTTTTAAAATGTAGCATTTACCTTTCAGGCAAAACTTTGTACTAAATAATAAACTAAACATTTTACCCACCCTCATGTTACTCTCTTGTTAAGCCTCATGAGTTTATTTTTGCCTATACTACCCCTGAAAATGTCACATTTATTTTCTCCCCTTAAGATCAGATCCCTGGAACTAAAGAACAGGATCGTTACCTCACCCATGTGTGAATACTCATCTGTGGATGGGTTTGCAAATGACTGGCATCTCGTACATCTAGGTACACGTGCCATAGGCGGGGCTGCCCTTGTGTTTACTGAAGCAATTGCTGTTTCTGCTGAAGGCAGAATAACATTTGCTGATCTGGGGATCTGGAAAGATGCCCATATTGATAAGTTAAAAGAGATCACAGATTTTATAACCAGCAATGGTTCGATACCTGGTACCCAGCTGGCACATGCAGGCCGGAAAGCAAGCTTCTACGAACCATGGAACGGGGGAACCCAGATCGCCTCTGACCAGCAAAACGGATGGAAGGCTCTGGCTCCAAGCCCTGTTCCATTTACTGCAGGTACAGAAGCGCCATTGGAACTTGACCAGCAGGGTATTGACAAGATTAAAGAAGATTTCAAGCAGGCAGCCCGCAGGGCATTGCTTGCGGGTTTCAAGGTCATTGAACTTCATGGAGCCCATGGATACCTGATCAACAGCTTTCTTTCGCCCCTTTCAAACCTGAGAACTGATACCTATGGGGGCTCCTTTACAAACAGAATTCGCTTTCTCCTTGAACTCCTCAGTGCTGTTCAGGAAGTATGGCCTTCTGACCTGCCTGTATTCGTACGCATATCTGCCTCAGAATGGCTTGATGGTGGCTGGTCTGCCGATGATTCCGTGGCACTGGCAAGGATCCTGAAAGAAAAGGGTGTTGACCTGATAGACTGTTCTTCCGGAGGGAATATGCCTGATGTAAAGATTCCGCTAAAGCCAGGCTACCAGGTAGAATTTTCTGAAAAGGTCAGAAAAGAATCAGGCATAGCAACCGGGGCTGTGGGTCTGATCACAGAAGCAGAACAGGCAGACCAGATCATTCAAACCGGACAGGCAGACCTGGTATTTCTTGCCCGGGAACTTCTCAGGGACCCTTATTTCCCTTTGCGGGCTGCCCATGTACTGGGTCAGGAGGTCAAATGGCCAAAACAGTATGAAAGAGCACACTGGCGTAAATAACCTTTCCACCATATACCGTAATAAAAACCCATTATGATAAAAAAAATTAGTCCGCAAGAGTATGTACTTCTGGCACTTACCATTCTGCTGATCTTCACTTCAGAATATTATTATATAGTTCTGAAACAGCATGACAGGGCTATTTTTCTCGGTTTATGGCCTGGAACTATATTGCTGCTGCTCATCTACATTAATGTTAAAAAATCACAATAGATGGAAAATTTAGATCTTGTCGTTTACACGGTAATTGTCGTCGTCTCCTTTATGTTTTTTATAGCAAGATCATTGAGAGAATTTACCTTTATGAGTAAGAACAGCTATAAGGATAACAGCAGCAGTGAACCAGATAGCAACCGGGGAGGAAGCACCAGTAAAGAGCTTTACAAGAAGAACTAATCTGCTGTTTCATCCGTTCACAGTCAAAGGGCAGGTATTAAAAATACCTGCCCTTTGACTTATACAC
>JAYWCR010000012.1:0-6368 GCA_043780395.1 Sphingobacteriales bacterium | reverse complement strand
TATCCCCTGTTATTTTAAGGGAGGGTTCAACCAGGCTTCTGCATCATGACCGCCCTTATGTCAAACCTGCGCCATTTTCTTTTATTCTGATGAATTCCACCCTGGAAGCCGCGCAGGGAAGTGATTTAATACTCGAGATCAGTACCAGGGGATCTGAAAGCCCTGCCGAAGTGTTTATTACAGGCGCCTCCTCAAATATCCCTGTACAGCGTCTGGCAAAGAACCGTTTCCGCTACAAATTTGTAAATGTTCAGAGTTCCGGTCAGTTTTCTTTATATGCTTCAGGTATCTATTCAGCGCCCTTTGCCATTACAATGATTCCCAGGCCTGAATTACTTGACTTCAGAGTACACCTTGACTTTCCGGCGTATCTGAAAAGGGCTCCCGAAACGATCATTAATACGGGTGACCTGAATGTACCGGAAGGAACCCTTGCCACCTGGACCTGCCGGACAAAAAATGCTGAAGGTATTTTATTCACCCTGAATTCAATCCCTTCCCGGATACCCGATAATGCTGCTCATGAACTGGTTCTTCGCAGAAAACTGCTCCAGTCAGGGAGGTATTCATTCACACCCTTTAATGCCCATCATACGATACCTGATACCCTGAGCTATGCCGTTCAGGTCGTACAGGACCAGAATCCTGAGATCCAGGTCAGCCGACTTGCAGACAGTGCAGAATTCAGGCATATTGCTTTTTCCGGTCATATTCACGATGATTACGGATTTTCAAGGCTGAATTTCAAGTATGGCCCCTGTAATGAAAAGGGGGTTCTGTTCAAAGCGCCCGTGAAGGTTTCCCTTGAGATGGATAAGGGCATTCTGACCCAGGCTTTTTTCTACAACTGGCAGACCGCTGGCCTTGTGCATAAACCCGGTGACCGGCTGGCTGCCTGGTTTGAAGTATATGACAATGATGGACTGCATGGTCCGAAGTCTGCCAGATCAGCCCTCTTCTTTTTATCCTATCCGTCTACAGATTCCATTTTGCACCAGGTTTATCAGGACCAGCAGTCTATGCTGAGCCAGCTTAAAAGCTCTGCAAGTTCGGCTGCTGAGATCCAGTCAGAGGCACGTGCTTTAAGTGATAAAATTTCAAATCAGGAGAGTTTAAATTACGAAGACAGAAAACAGGCCGAACAGATCATGGCAAAGCAGGGGGCGCTTGAAAAGAGTCTTGATCAGCTTCAGAAACTGAATGAAAAGACAAATGCAATAAAGGCAAATAATGATGAAAATGCCCTTCTTAAGCAAAAGGAACAGGAAATTTCAAAAATATTTAAAAATCTCATCGATCCCAAAACTCAGGACCTTCTCGACAAGCTTCATAAATTAATTGCAGCAAAAGACAAGAATAACTCCCGTGAATCTTTGCAAAACCTTCAGACAGACACAAAAAGCCTTGGAAACGAACTGGACCGCTTAAAGGAACTATACAAGCGGATGGCCTTTGAACAAACACTGGAAAGATCGGCCGAACAATTAAAGGCATTGGGGGATAAACAGAAAGCCCTTTCCGAAGCTGGTAAAAAGCAAGAACAGAAGACATCCAAACAACTTGCTGCCGGCAAACTCATGGCAAGAAAAACAGCACAGGCTGAAATTAAAAAGCAATTTTCACAGATCCAGCAAGACCTGCGTCAGAATGAACAGTCAAAACCGACTGATGCCCGCTACAGTAATCCGGAAAAAGAGGAAAATAAAATTGCAGCGGCTTTAAAATCTGCAGATGAAAAGCTCTCGTCAGGCAAACCTGAGAACGCCTCAGCGCCCCAGAAAGATGCTGCAGACCAAATGCAGAAACTAAGTGAAAAGATCAGCCAGATGCAGGAAAAGTCTGGTACAGAAGAGCTGGCCAGTGATTTGGGTTCTGTAAGAATGATCCTTCAGAACCTGCTTCGGGTTTCCTTTGCAGAAGAGGCATTGATGAAGCGCCTCAGAGGCATTAATCCAAATGATCCTGTCTACACATCCCTGGTCCAGAAACAATTTGAGCTGAAAGATGATCTTGCACTTATCCGCGACAGCGTATTCAGTTTAAGTAAAAAAGTACCCCAGATCCAATCTTTTGTTAACAGGGAACTGGCTTTAATTCATCAGAATCTTGAAAGTACGGTTCAGTTTCTGGGTGACCGCCGCTTATTCGACGCTGCATCCAAACAACAATTTATTATGACCTCTGTAAATAACCTGGCCGTTCTGCTCAGTAAAACAGAAGATCAGCTCTCAAAGGCTATGAAAAATGCCAAAGGTCCGGGAAAGGGTAAGGGAAAAGGAAGGGGTGAAGGCATAACGGCTGCTGAACTTGGCAAGATGCAGGATGCTTTGAATAAGGAAATGCAACAAAAATCAGCCTCTTCTCGTAATGGGTCTGAACAGATGTCAGAAGACATGGCAAAGATGGCTGCCCGTCAGCAAGCTATCAGAGAGGCCTTCGAACAGATCAATAAGCAACGGGGTGGAAGCCCTAATAAAGCACTTAACCAGGCATTAAAAAAGATGGATGAATCGGAAACGGATTTGTTAAACCGAAGACTTTCCAATAACTTGTTAAACAGGCAAAAAGAAATTTCATCCAGGCTGCTTGAAGCCGACAAGGCAAGCAGGGAACAGGAAATGGATAACCATCGGGAAGCCAGGCAGGGTCTTCAAATGCCGGCTGCAGAAATTGCCACTATAAAAAAAGTGCAGGATGAAAAAATTCAGGAACAGAACTTAATCAAAACAGTGTTGCCTGATATGAACAATTTTTATAAATTGAAGATAAATTCATACTTTAAAAAACTTAATGCTTTTAACTAATTTAATGGAAAACGGGGAAACTTTATTCAGCGAAAACAAGCTTTTTACCCTTCGTCTGGCTTCAAAGCTAGAGAGCATCACTGAACTTGAAAAATTCCTGGATGGCCTTAAAGAGGAACTTTCCATTCCTGAAGAGATCTATGCCAATATTATGACCTGCCTTAATGAGGCGGTAATAAATTCTATTCTGCATGGGAACAAGGAGAATCTTGGCAAAAAGGTATACATCAATGTCGAATCTGAGCATCAGAAAAAACTTGTTTTTTCAATAAAAGATGAAGGCGACGGATTTGACTATAATTCCGTGCCTGATCCTACCCTTCCAGAGAATATTGAACTCTTCAGTGGCAGGGGCATTTACATTATAAAACACCTTTCAGACCTTGTTGTCTTCAATAAAGAAGGAAATGAAATGGAGTTAACGTTTCGCTACTAGATTTTCATTATTTTCGCTATCAGGCAATTAAATTTCCGACAACCTGAATGAGCAACCTTCCAATTAATTTCTTTGAAGAAGATATAGAATTTGAACCTGAAAATATCAGCTTCCTAAAAACCTGGGTTAAAAGTTCTATTCAGAATGAGCGACTAAAGCTCGCCGAATTAAATTTTATTTTTTGTTCGGATGCCTATCTCCTGGGGCTGAATCAATCCTACCTCTCTCATGAAACCCTGACTGATGTCATAACATTTGATCACTCCCTGAAGAAGGGTCAGATAGAAGGTGATATTTTTATAAGTATAGAGCGCGTAGCAGAAAACGCAGATATCTTCAGTCAGACAGAATCAGACGAATTACACCGGGTTATGATCCATGGTGTATTACACCTGTGCGGATATTCTGACAAGGGAGAAAAGGAAACCTTGAAGATGAGGGAAAAGGAAGCCTTTTACCTGCTTAAGAGGAACTTTTGATTATCATGCGTCTATCCTTTTCACTTGTTTTCCTGCTTTTAATCCTTTCTTTCTTTGCACCAGAAGCCCATGCTTCAGATACAACCCTGCTTAAAGATTCATGTACCGTTAGTCTGTTGACGGAAGGCCCTGCTTCTGATTTTTATACAGCCTGGGGCCATTCAGCAATCAGGATTCACGACCTGAACAGCCAGGCTGATACGGTATACAATTTTGGAGGTTTTGATTTTAATACGCCTTATTTCTATCTCAAGTTTATGAAAGGCACCCTCCCCTATACAGAATATATTTACCCCTATAGTGTTTATCTAGCGGAGGCCATGGAAGATCCTCACCGGATCATGGAACAGGAACTCCGCCTTACCCGACCTGAAAAACAGCGCATCTCAGACGAGCTTCACCGGCTTTATGAGCCACAGAACAGGTATTATATTTATGACTGGTCAAGAGTAAACTGTTCAACCAAGCTAAGGGATGTAATGACCACCGCCCTTCAGAACACCATTTCCTTTTCGAGGCGACTTTACCCCCAGGCAACTAGTTTCAGGGCACATGAAGAACCTTATCTTGAAAGCAGCCCCTGGCTAAAGTTTGGAACCAATATTTTGCTTGGAAGCCCTGTAGATGTTCTGATCAGCCCTTATGAAGAGACATTTCTTCCAGATGGGCTTTACTCCCAGATGAAGACCCTTAAGAAATCTGATGGATCACCCCTTGTTTCTAAAGAATCGGTACTCCTTAGCGGTCATTCAAAAAATGAACAGACTGCCATAAGCCCCGTCCTTGTATTCTGGTTGCTCTTTCTGCTTGTGCTCGGCCTTTCCTTTAATAACAATGCAGCCTTTTTTGCAGACGCTCTACTGTTTCCTGCATGCGGCATGATTGGCATAGTCATAGTTTTTTTATGGCTTGGATCAGATCATTCAGAGACACGGAACAACTGGAATATCCTCTGGGCTTTTCCTGCTCACCTTGTTTATCCAATTCTAAGGGGTAAAATCAAATTCTGGTATTCATGGTTTATCCTTGCTCTTACTATCATTATGCTTTCATTCTGGGGTATTATTCCCCAAAAAATAGAACCGGCTATAATTGCCATCCTTTTTATACAGAACATCAGGGCACTTTTTAATCTTGGACTTAAAGGGTTTGCAGACCGCTTTCTTTCTACCCATTAATTAAAACTTTCCGTCAAATATCAGAGAGCCCTTAATGTTCCACGTGGAACATTAAGGGCTCTCTGATGAACAGGCATTTTCATTGAATATTGCCTATTTTTGCTTAATGTTCCACGTGGAACAACTCTTATGTTTAAAGTATACGATGTTATTGTAGTTGGAGCAGGGCATGCGGGCTGTGAAGCCGCCGCAGCTGCTGCCAATATGGGCTGTCAAGTGTTATTACTTACCATGAATCTGGCCACTATTGGGCAGATGTCATGCAACCCGGCAATGGGTGGGGTTGCAAAAGGTCAGATTGTGCGGGAGCTGGATGCCCTTGGAGGCTATTCAGGGAAGGTTACAGATCGGAGTACCATTCAGTTTAGAATGCTGAACAGGTCAAAAGGACCAGCCATGTGGAGCCCCCGGGCACAAAACGACCGGGCTCAATTTTCAACAGAGTGGAGAATGGCATTAGAAGAAACACCAAACCTTGATTTCTGGCAGGATGTAGTATCATCTTTAGTGGTAGAAAAGGGCCAGGTAAAGGGTGTCCTTACTGCTATGGGAATTGAAATCAGGGCAAAAACAGTTATTCTAACGAATGGTACATTTTTAAACGGCTTGATCCATATAGGAGAAAAGAAAATATCCGGAGGCAGGTCAGCCGAAAAAGCAGTAACCGGGCTTACAGAACAACTTGCTATTCTTGGCTTTGAGTCTGGCCGGATGAAAACAGGAACGCCTCCACGGCTGGATGGCCGCAGCCTGAATTATGAGGTCATGGAAGAACAAAAAGGAGACCCTGAGGGTGGTCGCTTTTCTTTCTCTACTAAAGCGCCATTGGCTGATCAGAAGAGTTGCTTTATCACTTATACGAATACAGAGGTTCATGAAATTCTTAAAACCGGCTTTGATAAATCCCCGATGTTTACAGGGCGCATTCAGGGACTTGGACCCCGATACTGCCCATCAATTGAAGATAAAATAAACAGATTCGCAGATAAAACAAGACACCAGATCTTTATAGAACCCGAAGGAAGAAACACCATTGAGATCTATATCAATGGATTCTCCACTTCATTGCCAGCAGATATTCAGTTCAAGGCTCTTCAGAAGATTCCTGGTTTAGAAAATGTAAAAATGTTCAGACCTGGATATGCCATCGAATATGATTACTTCCCTCCTACCCAGCTTACCCAGACCCTTGAAACAAAGCTAGTCAAGAACCTGTTTTTTGCAGGTCAGATCAATGGAACCACAGGATATGAGGAAGCAGCCTGTCAGGGCTGGGTGGCAGGAGTAAATGCAGCATTATTGATAAAAAAGAAAGATCCATTTATCATGCTGCGTTCTGATTCTTATATAGGTGTACTCATTGATGACCTTGTTACAAAAGGAACGGAAGAACCATACCGGATGTTTACCTCAAGGGCAGAGCATCGTTTGTTTCTACGGCAAGACAATGCAGACATCCGGTTAACCAAAC
>JAYWCR010000011.1:0-2841 GCA_043780395.1 Sphingobacteriales bacterium | reverse complement strand
ATTCAGTCGGGTAAGACCGTTGTGCTGGGGGCAGGTGATACCTTCCGTGCTGCTGCCGCCGAGCAGCTGACAATCTGGGGTGGCCGTGTGGGCGCCAGGGTCGTTTCACAGCAAACGGGCTCAGATCCGGCATCTGTTGCCTACGATACCCTGAGTTCAGCCATTGCCGGCAAGGAAGATATCTGCATTATTGATACTGCAGGCAGGTTGCATAATAAAGTAGGGCTGATGAATGAACTTTCCAAGATCAAATCCGTACTAGCAAAACTAAACCCCGATGCTCCCCATGAAATTCTGCTTGTACTGGATGCCAGTACGGGTCAGAATGCCATTGAGCAGGCCAGACAGTTTACTGCTGCAACGGCAGTGAATGCCCTTGCAATTACAAAACTCGATGGTACAGCCAAAGGAGGAGTAGTGATCGGAATTTCTGATGAATTTAAAATACCGGTTAAATATATAGGCGTCGGTGAAGGAATAAATGATTTACAGGTTTTTGACAGGATCAGTTTTGTAAACTCATTTTTTGGAAACGGCGCCCGAGCAATACAAGAAGAATGAGAACGAAAAGCATATTAAAACCCCGGGTAAATATTATTACACTTGGATGTTCCAAGAACCTGGTAGATACAGAAGTATTGATGGGGCAGCTGCGTCATAATAATTTTGAAGTTACCCATGAAAAAACAAAGGGTCGTGAAGAGGTTGTTATAATCAATACCTGCGGCTTTATCGATAATGCCAAAGAGGAATCAATCAATACCATTCTGGAATACAGCAGGCTTAAAGAAGCAGGCAAGGTAGATACCCTGATCGTTACGGGGTGCCTCTCCCAGCGCTATAAACCTGATCTTGAAAAGGAAATCCCCAATGTAGACGCCTATTTTGGTACTACAGACCTGCCCAGACTGCTTAAATTTCTTAATGCCGACTACCAGCATGAACTATTAGGGGAGCGGATGCTTACCACCCCTAACCATTATGCATTTCTCAAGATAGCTGAAGGTTGTGACCGCCCCTGCTCATTCTGTGCCATACCCATCATGCGCGGCCCGCATAAAAGCCGTACGCGGGAAGGCCTGATCGCAGAAGCACAGAAGCTTGCTAAAGGTGGTGTGAAGGAACTTATACTGATCGCTCAGGACCTTACCTTTTATGGTATTGATATTAACAAGGAGCGTCAGCTTGCCCCTTTATTAAGAGAACTTGCTGCCGTTGAAGGTATTGAATGGATCCGTTTGCAATATGCCTACCCTTCACAGTTTCCGATGGATGTACTGGAAGTGATGAATGAATGCCCTCAGATCTGCAAATATATGGATATGCCCCTGCAGCATATCTCTGACCCGATGCTCAAATCCATGCGCCGTGGCATCACTAAACGCCGCACCATTGAACTGCTTGATCAGATCCGTACAGCAGTACCGGGTATTGCTTTGCGTACCACCCTGATCAGTGGCTATCCGGGTGAAACTGAAGAAGACTTCCAGGAAATAAAGGAATTCATCACCACCCAGCGCTTTGACCGCCTGGGAGTATTTACCTATTCGCACGAAGAGCAGACCCATGCCCATACCCTGGAAGACGATGTTCCTCAGGAAGTAAAAGAGCAAAGGGCCGAGGAGTTAATGGAAATTCAGCAATCCATCTCTTTTGAAAAGAACCAGGCAAAGATCGGAACTACCTGCAAAGTACTGATTGACCGTAAGGAAGGAACTTTCTTTATAGGCCGTACTGAATTTGACTCACCTGAAGTTGATAACGAGGTGCTGATAGATGCACGTGAGCATACCCTTCGTATCGGCGAATTTTATGATATTCTTGTACAGAAAGCTGAAGATTTTGATTTGTTTGGAATACCCGTTTAATTTACCGGTCAATGTTTACTGAATACCTGGATTATACAGCTACTGGCTTTTTTTCAAAAACCGTACTTGATTACCTTGAAAGCGCCCCTGAGCTCGAAACGCTTTATAACCTGAAGCCGGCGGCATCAAGCCTCCTGCAGGCGATAGACCAGCAAGCTAAAAGATCAGTGAACAGGCCGGTTCTTGTGAGCGTTCTTAAAGAACAGTATGCGCGGATCACCGCCGCTGGGGGTAAGGTAAGTCCCCTTGTATCCGAAAATATTGAACTGCTTGAAAAAGCAGATACGTATACGGTTACAACCGGCCACCAGCTGAATATCTTTACCGGCCCGCTTTATACCATCTATAAGATCGTGGGTACCATCAAAGCTGCCAGAGAGCTGAGTTCGCAGACGCATAAAGTCATTCCTGTATTCTGGATGGCTACCGAAGACCACGACTTTGCCGAGATCAATCACCTGAACATTGGCGATAAAACAGTAAGCTGGGATATGGACGCCCTTGGTGCTGTAGGCAGGCTTGATATAAAAAGCATCCAGCCAGCCCTGGGAAAAGTACTTTCTTCTATCGGAGTAAGTCCATTTCTGCCTGATATCGAACAGATCTGCAGAAATGCTTACCTGAAGAACAAGAACCTGGCCGATGCAAGCCGCTACTTTTACAATGAACTTTTCGGAGCCTATGGTCTGGTGATCCTGGATGCAGATGAGGCAAAGCTGAAAAAGGAATTTGCCGGCATTATGGAAGATGATATCCTGAACCAGCATAGTTTTCCCCGTGTAAGCCAGAGCAATGCCCTGCTTGAAGCTGCAGGTTATCATGTACAGGTGCATCCGCGTGAAATAAATTTCTTTTACCTGCAGAACAGTTCCCGGGAGCGGATCATCAGGGAAGGTGCAGGGTTTAAAGTATTGAATACTTCTATCCACTTTACCCGGGAAGAGATCCAGGCCGAGATCGCTGCTTTTCCGGA
>JAYWCR010000010.1:0-26972 GCA_043780395.1 Sphingobacteriales bacterium | reverse complement strand
CATACCGACGGGCAGTATGACTGGTCAAGGCTGATCAAAGGAGTTCATGTGTTAACCGGCTTTAATTACCGCACCTATATTGTCAGCCCTGACGGTGATAATTATGTGAACCCTGCCTCTTTTGCTGACCCTTCAAAAGCCCATGCCGATTTTACCTATACAAATTACGGGGGCTTTATCTCCGCCAGTAAGAGCCTTTTTGAGAGCAAGCTTAAGCTGAACGCCTCGTTCAGGGTTGATAAATCACAATATTATTCAGTGAAGTTCAATCCGCGCATTGCCCTTACCTATTCTCCTACCAGCACTGATAATTTCAGGATCTCTTTTCAGAACGGATACCGTTTCCCTACGCTCTTTGAAGGCTATGCCTATGTAAATAACGGCGGAGTAAAAAGGCTGGGAGGCTTTCCGGTGGTATCACAGCATCTCGGGGTCTTTGAAAATTCCTATATCAACTCGTCAGTTACCAGCTTTAAGAATTCAGTGAATCAACTGGTCAATAAAGGGATGGCCCAGAATTCTGCCATTGAGCAGAGCAAGGGCCTGCTGGTTCAGAGCAGCTACTCTTATTTGCAACCCGAACATATTAATTCATTTGAGATAGGTTATAAAGGCCTCTGGCTTAACAATAAAGTATTTGTAGATATTGATTATTATTTCAGTGCCTATGACCATTTCATTGGCCAGCTTGATGTGACCCAGCCGGCCAGAGGAACTATAGGAAGATCAGACAGTACTGCTTATGCGGCATATAACGGGGGCAGCCAGGTGCATAAATATAAGATGTGGACGAATTCTACCAGCCTGGTTACCAACCAGGGCGTGGAGGCCGGAATCTCCTGGGAGTTCTTTAAAAAATTTACGCTTCGTGCCAATGGAAGTTTTGCCAAACTAGTCAGTATCTCTGCGGTCGATGCCTTTACCCCTGCATTCAACACACCTCCGGTCATCAGTAATTTTTCCCTGAGTAACAGTGAACTGCTGAGGAACCTGGGCTTTACAGCCACCCTTCATTACCAGACCGCATTTTTCTGGAGCAGCCCGCTAGCAGCAGGTAATGTACCTGGCTACCATAGTTTTGATGCACAGTTCACCTACCGGATGCCTGCATTGAGCTCAAGTTTAAAAATAGGGGCTACGGACCTTACAAATAAAAGATATATCCAGTATCTTGGAGGACCGACACTAGGAGCTTTCTATTACGCCAGTTTACTGGTTGATATCCAAACCAATAAACGGAAATAATGCAACTCACCGAAAATAACCCGGCCGGAGCATTAGCGCCGGAGCCGGCAAGCACTAAAGCATTGCAACAACCAACGGAAGGAAACAGATTATTTCCGGTTTTTTTAAAGACTGAATCACTCAGGTTGCTGATCATCGGGGGCGGAGTGGTCGGGCTTGAGAAACTCAGGGCCTTGCTGGTCAATGCACCGGCTACGCCTGTGAGTCTGGTAAGCATTCATATTTCTGAAGAGATAAAGGAACTTGCTGAAGTATACCCCGGGCTGGTTCTGTCTGAAAGGGCATACACCCCCCAGGATTTTGAGCAATGTGACCTTGTCATTGCTGCCGTTGGCAATCCTGAAACTGCCGCCCGTATCCGCCATGATGCAAGTTTTGCCGGGCGGCTTCTGAACATTGCAGATAATCCGGCCCTCTGCGATTTTTATCTGGGGGCCATTGTGCAGAAGGGCGAACTTAAAATTGCCATCTCTACGAATGGCAAATCACCCACCCTTGCCAAAAGGCTGAAAGAGATTCTGAATGAAAGTATTCCGTCAGGGGTGGAAGAGCTGATGGAAAACCTGAATACGCTGCGTTTGCGGATGAAAGGTGATTTCAGCTCAAAGGTTTTAAAGCTGAACGAGATTACCAGGGTACTGGTCGAAGAAAATGAGGTGCCAGCCCCTCTGGCTGAAACGCTGCTGAAAGATAAACGGCTGAACGGGGCAAGGTTTATATCATGGGTAGCCATTGCCTTATTTTTTATGGTGCTTGGAGCGCTGGTCTTCCATATTGCGGCACTGAACACCTATATCGACAAGGCGATCAGTTTTGGAGCCCACCTGAATCCTAAATTTTACTGGATGGTCATCACAGGCTTTGCTGCACAGATCATTGCAGGCTCGCTGGGCATGGGTTTTGGTGTGATCTGCACCACCATTCTGCTCTCTCTGGGTATCAGTCTGCCAGTGCTGAGCAGCAGCATCCATACTGCTGAAACCTTTGCCTCAGGAGTTTCAGGGTATAGTCATTTCAAGTTCGGCAATGTAAATAAGAAACTTTTCAGGTCCCTGATCCTGCCGGGAGTAGCCGGAGCCATCATCGGCGCTGTGATCCTCTCTCTGTACGGCGACCGCTATGCTGTCTATATCAGGCCTGTGCTGGCATTGTATACGTTATTTCTGGGCCTGAAGATTTTGGGGAATGCCTTTCAGAAGAAGATCATAAAAAGAAATATAAAGAACGTTTTTATCCTTGCCGGAGCCGGTGGTTTCATTGATTCATTTGGAGGAGGTGGCTGGGGCCCTCTTGTAACAAGTTCATTTATAGCCCATGGGCGCAACCCCCGGTATGTGGTAGGCAGTGTAAGCCTGAGCAAGTTCTTTGTAAGCCTTGCCAGTGCCCTGACCTTTTTCAGCATGATGGGCATCTCTAACTGGGAGGTGATAGCAGGCCTGCTTATCGGTGGCATCAGTGGAGCACCTATTTCCGCCAAACTGGCCGGGCTCATCCCGACCAGGGCCATGTTCGTCTCTGTAGGTATCCTTGTGATCCTTTGTAGCCTCAGACTTTTGTTCAAAAGTTTTTACTGATGTTTATCAAAACCGCAGGATCAGGTCCATAGCCGCTGTAGACTGGTCTCTTTTTGCACCGTTGTCATAGGGAGTAATGCCTTTTGAATAAGCACGCTCATACCGTATTTCAGGTCTTATTCTCAGAAGGGGAGTGATATAATAGGTATAGCCCAGGGTATGGCTCGAATAGGCAGTAGCATAACCCGTACGGTTGCCCTGGGGATCGTTCAGAAAATCGTTACGGATGGTAAAATAATCCTTTGCCGATACCTTGATCTCAAAATAATTTACAATACCCACTGCATTGGTAAGCCCGGGGATATATTTTCCCGGCCCTACACCTGTAAAAAATGACTGTGCAGGGCCGTGGATGACCGTGCCTCCTACCCTGGCATCACGCTGCCACATATAATAGGCTTCAGTCATCATATGCAAAGTTTTATTGAAACGATGGCCCCAGGTTCCAACCACCATCTGCAGGTCATCCTGATCATCTTTATACTTTCCCCTGCCTAATGAATTGATACCCCCGTAAAGTGAATTGTTATTATTTCTGGAAACCCAGCGTACCAGCAGAAGCCCGTTCAGACTTGCCGGCTTTACCCAGAAAGCTACATCATTGCCTGCATGGATCCCTGCCTCCAGCTGCCAGTAAGAACCAAGCTTGAGAATGGAGAGCACACCGGTAAATGTATAAGGGTCACCTGTGAACATCAGTGAATGTGAGTACACATAATTATCAGTGGCCCATTGGGCTTCGATATCGGCAGGTGAAATAAACCGGCCGGCCTTCAGCAATAAACCATCTGCAACCTTAGGAAAATAGACCATCCCGTAAAGCTCAGCAGGGTCAAACCCATACTTATGGTTATGCTTCACCAGCTGGTCGCTTAAATAGCCACGGGCAGTCGTGAACCGGTAATCAACCCCGAATATAGTGGTAAGCAGAAAACCTGCAGAAACATGGCTGGTCTGTACTGTATTAGGCTGCAATTCGAATTTCATGCCTATCTGATTCAGCACAAGCGCATTGGGAATAATCTCATAGGAGGCAGGGAAGTTCGAATGCCTGGAAGTGCTCAGGTTGGCACCAAAATCGCCCCATCCATACATTCTGAAACGGCTATGGGTCATTCTCAAAGCCTTCTGGAAAGGGAATAAGGGAGCGGTTGCATCTGACCCGATCAAAGGAGATCCGTCCCAGTCGGCTGTTGGAAAGGGCGGAGAATCCAGAGGGGAAGGAAGGGACCGCTTCACATGTCTTCCCGGAAGGCTGTCATGAAGTGCGGCCCCTTTAAGAGAGTCTGGCGTCTGGCCATAAGCAGCTACCCTGATAAAAAATAATACAACCAGCCATATAAACCTTTTCATAATATATTCTATGAAAAGCCATATGCGATTGGAATGCCAGAAAAAATTCGGCACATGGTTAAAACCTTACAATCAGGTCCATGGCCGCTGTGTACTGGTCTTTTTTAGCACCGTTATCATAAGGGGTGATTCCTTTATTATAGGCCCTTTCATACCTGAGCTCTGGACGGATACGGATCAGAGGTGTTATAAAATACACATAGCCGATGGTATGGCTGGAGTAAGAAGTGGCATATCCTGTACGGTTGCCCTGTGGGTCGCCCAGATAATCATTCCTGATAGAGATGTAATCCTTACCTGAAATTTTGATCTGGAAATAATTGACAAAGCCTACCGCTTTTGAGAATCCGGGTATCAAATTCCCGGCACCTACACCCGTAAAGAATGAACGGGGAGGGCCATCGATCACCGTTCCACCCACCAGACCATTTTTCTGCCACATAAAGTAGGCTTCGGTCATCATATGCAGGGTCTTGTTGAAACGGTGCCCCCAGGTAGCTACGACCATCTGCAGGTCATCATGGTTATCTTTTGATTTACCTGCACCCAGAGAATTTATACCGGCATAAATAGAGTTATTGTTGCTTCTGGATACCCACCGGGCCATCAGCAGGCCGTTCACACTGGCAGATTTGGTCCATGGGGCCATATCATTCCCTGCATGCAGCCCGACTTCAAGCTGCCAGTAAGAGCCCAGTTTAAAGGTTGACTGCACACCGGTAAAAGTATAGGGGTCTACAGTAAACATCAATGAATGTGAATACATATAATTATCTGTACACCATTGCGCCTCGATATCCGCAGGAGAAATAAAACGCCCGGCCTTCAGGATCATTCCGTCAGCAATTTTAGGAAAGTATAAAAGACCATAAATTTCTGCCGGGTCAAAGCCATATTTATTATTGCGTTTCAGGAGCTGGTTGCTGAAATAACCTTTAGAGGTCGTATACCTGTAATCGGTTCCAAAAATTGTCGTGAACAGAAAACCAGCCGAAATATGATCGGTCTGCTCTGTATTTGGCTGCAGGTCAAATTTAAGCCCTACCTGATCGAGCATGACCGAATTCGGAACCACATCATAAGAAGCAGGCGCATTCGAATGCTTGGACGAACTCAGATTCGCCCCGGGATCGATCCAGCCATAGAACCTGAAACGTGTTTTTGTAAGACCCAGAGCTTTTTGCAATGGATAGAGCGGGGCTGTAGCATCTGCGCCGACAAGGGGCGCTCCGTCCCAGTCCGCTGTAGGAAAGGGAGGAGAATCCAGGGGCGAGGGAAGCGAGCGTTTTACGGATCTGCTTTTCAAAGTATCTGCTGATTTTTTTAAGGAGGTATCACCAGCGAGCGGGTTTCCAAAGGCGGAGATCCCGATTGATGATAAAAAAATTGCGGCTATAAGTTTTTTCATAATCTTTAGTTGATCAGCCACAACATGCGATTCAGGTGCCATCAATTTATTTATTATCAATAGTCTTATAATCAAACATTTAACAATACAAGGGAATTAAACAGGGAGAACAGCAATCCCATATTGAATGCCTCACCCGTCAAAATGAACAGGCTCCACCGATAAGGGTTGAAATAGTCTGAATTATATGGTATTATCGTCTTATGGAACTTCCTTTACCTTTAACATACAGCCTTAAGAAAACCCTAACCAGAATTACACGCGCGGCATTACCGGCTTTCTTCGTGATCGGTAGTGTATCTCCCGCTTTATCAAAAGTCCAGGCGCCTGATTCATCCTGGGTAAGGGTCAGTAATGGCTATACGAAGAAGCTGATCGCTGTCAGAATGAAATACTCGCCCGAAAATGGGTCGTCTGAAGGCCTCAGTCAGTTCGATAAGCTTGTATCAGACCCATCCCTTAAAAATGAACTCAGCAACCGCCATGAGAACGAACAGCTCCTAGTGGAAATAAAAAAACAGGAAGGCCTTGAAAAAGACCTGAAAGTGCTTGAAGACCTGCAGATCCTGGATAAGGCCTTAAGCCTGGGCTTCAGGCAGCAGGATTTTGCAATGGCCAGTAAAGTACCTTTTATAAATGCCAGCCAGGATATTTTTGAAGGCATCCGGATCTTGCTCGATGACCAGACCGAAGCCAGCCGCAGGCCCGCTGCCCTTGTCAGACTCAATAAATATGCAGGAATAGGTGCACAGGCCTATACAAAAATTGTAGAGCAGCGCCTCAAAGAACAAATGGCTAAGCCTTCTGTCATCTACCCATCAAGATCTGAAATTGAAACGGCCCTTGAACGCAACCCCGCCTACCTTGATGGGATGGAGGCACTCTTTAAAAAGTACAGACTCCATGGCTGGGAAACCTCACTCAAAACCCTGAAAGCAGAACTTCTTGCCTACGACGCATGGTTAAGAATCAATGTGCTGCCTAAAGCAAGGGTTGATTTCAGGTTGCAGCCAGCAGAATATGCCCTGAACATGGAAGGCTATGGCATCGATATTCCCGCAGACCAGCTTGCTGCCATGGCCCATACCGCCTTCAGCCAGTACCAGCAGGAAATGTCAGTGCTTGCTGCCAGCATTGCCAGAAAAAGAAATCTACCAAGTGCTGACTACCGCGATGTGATTGCAGCCCTGAAGAAAGAACAGATCACCGGAGCTGCTATTCTCCCCTTCTATAAAACAAGGCTTAAAGCCATTGAAGCGATCATCCGCCAGAACCAGCTTGTTACCCTGCCTGGCCGTGATGCCATCATCCGTCTGGCAACCATTGCCGAGACCGTGCAGCAGCCAGCACCGCATATGGTACCTCCAGCCTTTTTGCATAATACCGGCCAGCGGGGTGAATTTGTATTGCCGCTGAACTTTCCGGCTGATAAGAATGGAAAAGAGGATAAGTACGACGACTTCAGCTTCGATGCGGTCGCATGGACTCTGACAGCTCATGAAGCCCGCCCGGGCCATGAACTCCAGTTTGACTATATGCTTGAAACCGGAGTTTCTCTGGCAAGAGCCCTGTATGCTTTCAATTCGACGAATGTAGAAGGCTGGGGCCTGTATTCAGAATACCTGATAAAACCTTTTATGCCTGAAGAAGGCCAGCTTATGTCTCTGGACCTGCGCTTGTTGCGTGCGGCAAGAGCCTTTACCGACCCTGAACTTCAATCGGGTAAAATGACTACTGATGATGCATACAGGGTCTTGCAGCATGACGTGATGCTTTCCCATGCCTTTGCCAAGGAAGAAGTAGAGCGCTTTACATTAAACAGCCCGGGTCAGGCATGCAGCTATTTTTATGGCTATACGCTTTTATTACAACTCCGCAAAGATACCGAGCAAGCTCTGGGCTCGAAGTTCAATGCGTTAAAATTTCATAATTTTTTGTTGGCACAGGGCTTGCTGCCTCCTGCCTTATTAAGAAAAGCGGTTATGGAAGAATTTGTGCCTTCTCAAAAAATTTAAAACATCCTTACGTCCCATCGCTTTTACAGTTATGACAAAGTCTGCTGTTGTATTCACTGAGTTTAAATCAAGTGCCGGGGCGGGATTAGACATGGGATCTCAGATTCTCCAGCAAATGGAGGGGCTAAGGCCCCATGTTGTGATTGTTTTTCTTTCTTCACAATTTGATTATACGCAGGTATTGAGTTCATTGCAGGAAAGCTGCAAGCCTGATATTCTCATAGGCTGTTCTTCAGCAGGTGAGTTTACTTCTGCTGGTTCAGGAACAGGCTGCGCAAGTGCCCTGGCCTTGTATTCTACAGAGATGCGGTTTTCAGCAGGTCTGGGCAGGGGTATATCAGGTAATGTAGAGCAATGTGCCGTTTCTCTCTTCTCTTCTTTTCAGGGAATGCAGGAAAATGCACCAAATTTCCATTACCGCTCAGCACTGCTCTTTGCAGACGCACTTTCAGGCTATACAGATGAGCTTATTGATTCTCTGACCTTAAAAACCGGTGGCACCTATCAGTTCTTTGGAGGAGGTGCGGGTGATGATGCAGCTTTCAAGCAGACGGATGTATTCTCAGGTACTGAATCTTATACAGATTCCGTAGTGATGCTGGAGATTCTTTCCAGCAAGCCCATTGGAGTGGGGGTAAATCACGGCTGGAAACCAGAAGGAAACAGAATGAGGGTTACAGCTGCCGGGGGCAGGAAGCTCATCAGCCTGAATGCAATTCCAATAATAGAAGTGCTTGAAAATTATGCCCGCATAACCCTTCAGCATTTTGATGTCCGAAACCCACTGCCTTTTTTTCTTCATAATATTCTGGGCATTGAACTTGCCGGTGGTTATAAGTTAAGGGTACCTCTGGAAATCCTTGACGATGGATCTTTACTTCTTGCTGCAGATATTCCACTGGGAGCCACAGTTTCTTTTATGTCTGCAGACATGGTCTCTACAAGCAATGCTGCCGTACTTGCTGCCAGTGCTGCACTTGAGCAGCTTCAGGGAAATAAGCCCAACGTAGCCCTGTTCTTCGATTGCGTTGCAACGCGGCTGAGAATGGGTAAAGACTTTGGCTTTGAACTGGATGAATTGAAAGGCACGCTGAATGCCCTTAATTATGCTGGCTGCAACACCTATGGCCAGGTAGCCAGGGTAAACGGTCAGTTCAGCGGATTTCATAATTGCACGGCGGTAGTTTGCATAATTCCTGAGTAAGATGTACGGGTATCTGACAGGCTTTCATAAATCAGAGGCAAGGCTGGAGGCTTCCAGAAAAATTGCGCAGCACTTTGGAGCCTCAGAATTTATCATCTTCATTCCAGACCCCCAGCTTGATATTCTGCTTCCAGGCCAGGGATTTCCTCAGACGCTTAATCATGGAGAAGACTGGCAGCCATTTCTTAAGATCTGCCTCAGGGAGTACCATTCCGACTTCCTCTTCTTTGAGAACAATGAGGTAAAAACCCCGGTATGTGGCATTCCCTGTGGTGAGGATTCAGTAGCCGTGCTTATCGGAGGCAGACCGGCAGAGAGCGTGCTAACCGAACTGGTGCCCTTATTACCACTATTAGGAGCCTTATTAAAGAAAGAACAGGAAGTACTCTTTTCAGAAAGCCATGCAGGAATTGCAGTTAAGGCTGCCTATAAATCAAACCTGCTGGCAAGCACCCTGGATTCCGCAAGGCAGGCTCTTCACAGATCTCTTATGAGGGAAGAAGGTGGAAGAAAAGATGTGCTCGAACTTATGAACAGGAAAGACGAATTCATGGATATGGCAAGCCATGAATTAAAAACACCCATGACTACAATGAAGCTTTACATTCAGCTGATCGAAGAAAAACTGAATGGTACTGCCGACAAGACCTTACTTAAATTCATCCATAAAGCCGAATACCAGGTCGATAAACTTGTTACCCTGGTAAATGACCTGCTTGACATCCGCAAAATTCAGAATGGAAAGCTTGTATTTAACTTCTCCTGGTTCAGTCTCAGCGAGCTCTTTGAATCTGCAGCAGATCTGGTAGCAAGCAGTAAGGGAAGCCATCGCCTTAACATACTGAACAAAAACGATAAACAGATCTATGGAGACCGGCTAAGACTGGAACAGGTGCTTATTAATTTTATCACCAATGCCATAAAATATTCTCCCGGTAAGGAAAATATTGTCCTTGAGCTGAGTGGTGATGATCATCATATGAAACTTCAGGTGACTGATTCAGGCATCGGCATCCCCGCTGAGGAACTTCCTTTTGTATTTGAACGCTTTTTCAGGGTAAATGAAGTAGTACGCGAGTTTCAGGGGATGGGTCTTGGACTCTATATCTCGGCCGAGATCATCCGGCAGCATGGAGGTACGATCGGCGCCGAGAGCCAGGTAAATATTGGGTCTGCATTCTGGTTTACTCTTCCGCTGGAACCTGCAGCATCCTCAGGCTCGTAAAATTCGTTGTTGCAAATACCCTGCAGAACGCTTAAATTGTGGATACCGGGCATATGCCCGGACTCATCTTCACCTATGGCTGGTCCCTACAGAAGCTCAGAATGGTTTGGTAAAACCGGAAAGGACGGATTTATCTACCGTGCCTGGATGAAGAACCAGGGAATAGCAGACAAAAATTTCCAGAATAAACCTGTCATTGGCATCTGCAATACATGGTCTGAGCTAACCCCCTGCAATGCACACTTCAGGGAACTTGCACTGTCTGTGAAAAATGGAATTTATGCCGCAGGAGGCTTTCCTGTTGAATTTCCGGTCATGTCGCTGGGTGAAACCCTGATCAAACCTACAGCCATGCTCTACAGGAACCTTGTAAGCATGGATGTGGAAGAATCTATCAGGGCTAACCCTCTGGATGGGGTGGTGTTACTTTGTGGATGCGACAAGACAACTCCCGCCCTGGTCATGGGTGCATGCAGTGTGAACCTGCCCACTATTGTCGTGTCCGGAGGCCCCATGCTTACAGGTAACTTTAAAGGGAAAAATATAGGCACATCCGATCTTTGGCGATTCAGCGAAGCATCCCGCTCAGGGAGTCTGGCTCAGGATGAATTCAGAGCCATGGAAGCATCCATGTGCCGGAGTGCCGGCCATTGTGCCGTAATGGGCACGGCCTCCAGCATGGCCTGTATGGTAGAAGCACTCGGTCTTTCGCTCCCCGAAAATGCATCCATTCCCGCAGCTGACTCAAGAAGAAAGGTGCTGGCCTATCTTTCAGGTGAACGTATTGTAGAGATGGTGAATGAGAACATGCGGCTTTCCGACCTTCTGACGCGCAGGGCCTTTGAAAATTCAATTATCACCAACGCGGCCATCGGTGGATCAACCAACTTTGCCATTCATTTACTGGCGATTGCAGGTAGGATCGGCATACCCCTGAAACTGGCAGATTTCGATACACTCTCTGCCCATGTTCCCCTGGTGGTGAACCTCCAGCCGGCAGGTTCATTTTTTATGGAAGATCTGTATTATGCAGGCGGGCTACCCGCAGTGCTGAAAAATATTGATCACCTGCTTCATAAAAAATGCCTTACAGCAAATGGAAAAACCCTGGAGGAGAATTACAGCCATGCAGAGATCTATAATCAAAACGTCATATGTCCAGCCGGGCAGTCTTTCAGCCATTTGCCCGCACTGGCAGTACTGTTTGGAAACCTCTGTGAGAATGGGGCGGTCATAAAACCTTCAGCAGCAAGTGAGCATCTGTTCACCCATACTGGCAGGGCCCTGGTCTTTGAGAATATTGCCGGGTATAAACTCAGGGCAGACGACCCTGAACTGGATGTTGATGAAAACTCTATTCTGGTATTAAAACAGGCCGGACCTGTAGGCTATCCGGGTATGCCTGAGATCGGTAACCTTGGTTTGCCTGCAAAACTTCTGGCGCGTGGTATTACTGATATGATCCGCATCTCGGACGGAAGAATGAGCGGTACCGGTTTTGGTACGGTAATTCTACATATCTCCCCTGAATCAGCCCTTGGATCTACCTTTTCAATTGTTCAGACGGGTGACCTGATCTGTCTGGATCTTCCCCGTCGAAGCCTTAACCTGCTGGTCGGTGAAGATGAAATTCTGCGCAGAAAGGAAGCGCTTCGCCCTCTGGATCAGGTTGCCGACCGGGGGTATGTCAGCCTTTTTACCAGGCATGTGCAGCAGGCGCATCTGGGTGCTGATTTCGATTTTCTGGTGGGTTCATCCGGATCATCCAATTTAAAGGATTCGCATTAACTGTTTTTAACGATCAACTCTGATGAGTGAATTTAATGCTGCTGTTGCTGTAATCACCGGGGCAGGGCAGGGAATTGGCTTTGAAATTGGCAGCAGGCTGGCAAGCCTTGGGGCCAGCATTGTTCTTAATGACCTGGATGCTGACCTTGCCGCAGATGCCGCAGCCAGAATCTGTGCCTTGGGTGGCCATTGCCTTCCTCTGCCGGGAAATGCTGCTGATCCCGGGTTTATACAGCGCCTGATCGATACAGCCGTGCGCGCATATGGAAAACTGGATATCTGTATTGCCAATGCCGGAAGTACTGCCAGGGGAAGTTTTCTTTCCTTTGACCCTGCAGACCTGCAAAGAATTCTGGATCTTAACCTGCAGGGGAGTTTCATTCTGGCTCAGGCAGCAGCCCGGCAGATGTGCAGCCAGGGAAAAGGAGGCAGTATCTTGTTTATGTCATCGGTTACAGGTCACAGGGCCCATAAAGAACTGGTTGCTTACGGCATGACAAAGGCAGCCCTGGAAATGCTGGCCAGAGGCCTGGTAGCCGAGCTTTCTGAATTTGGTATTGCCGTAAATTCGATTGCTCCCGGAGCAACCCTCACAGAACGCACCCTTGTTGACCCCACCTATGAAAAGGTCTGGTCTGCCCTTACCCCTATGGGCAGGCCTGCAACAGTTTCAGACATTGCACATGCAGCAGTCTTCATGGTATCTCCCCTTTCAAGGCATATAACCGGTCAAACGCTGATCATCGACGGAGGCTGGAGCAGCCTGAGCCCTCAACCAATTTAACTATTGGTTAATTATTATTCATTATAGCACCTATTTAATGAAGTAAGGGCGCTATTGGCAAACTCTTTGCAAGATTTTGGTCTGACAACAAGACTAAATTTTATGAACCAGGAGGCGCTCCTCAGGAAAAACTTAAACATTTTGGGGGCAATATACCTATGGGCCGGCCAGGACAACCTGCTGAACTGGCTTCCATTTATGTGCAGCTGGCCGCTAATGATGCCAGTTTTGCTACCGGCCAGGTATATGGATCTTCAGGCGGCGCCGGCCAGCCCTGATCACTAAAGACAAGACCCTTGCATGTATGCATTGCTAAAAGCCAGCCTGTTGAAAACCAACAGGCTGGCTTTTTCGTTACTGTTATTAATATATAGTTTGTATTTTTGTATTAATGATCAAAAGATTCACAGTACTTCTGCTTGCAATACTTTACCTCTCGGTGAGTACAGGCTTTACTGTGAATATACATTACTGCCTGGGAATTTTAACGTCTGTTTCACTTTCAGGTAAAATGCCCTGTACCTGTAAAGACGGGGTCCCTGACCTCTGCTGTAAAACAACCAAAGTAAAAGTATCCCTGAAAGATACCTATAGCCCTCATACGGCTGAATTCTCTTTTGTGGATGCCGGGAATCTACACGTTGTGGCTTCCAGGCTTTTGCCGGTAGTGCTTTTGGTCATAAGTCCTTCCTCCCCTCTTCCGGGGAAAGCACCACCAGATCTTTCAAAACCTATTTATCTTCGAAGCCAGAATTTTCGTATCTGATCTTATTTTCTGAAGGCTCAGGCCTTTGTCTCTTGCTTTATGCATTTTTTTGACCCAGAAATAAACTTATGAAACGACTATTCGCATTAATTTCCATCTGCGCCCTTTCCTTTGGCGCCCATGCACAGATTGTAAAAGCAGAACTTGAAGTGAGCGGACTTACCTGCTCCATGTGTTCGCTGTCTACCCAGAAATCGCTGAAAACCCTTGATTTTATGGGTGAGATCAGGCCCGATCTCAATAAAAACATTTTCTATCTAACCTTTAAGCCCGGAAAGGCAGTAAGCCTGGATGCTATTCAAAAGAAAGTGCTGGCTGCAGGATTTTCTGTAAGTAAACTGGTAGCTGTTACAAGTTTCAGCAGTCTGCAGGTATCAAACAACCTTATCTTTCCCATAGCAGGGACCTCCTATCAGTTTGAGAATGTGCAGTCAAGAACCCTTGATGGTGAAACCCGGGTACTTGTCATTGACAAGAGTTTTATTCCTTCCAGAGCCTATAAAAAATACAGCACGGAGATCAAAGATCCCTCGTATGCTTCCGGCCGGAATGATAAAAACGAGCGGATCATTCATATTACCCTTATTTAAATGAAGCGCTTGGTTTTTTTGGTTCTGCTTGTTCTTACAGCAGGCAGAACACGGGCGCAGGAGCTTTTTGTCAATACAGAACCTGCCAGTAATATGGCTGCCGGAGCCATTGGTTTCAGACTCACCAATGAAATAAGGCCTGTTTCGGCAAGAACAGCCTTCCGTACCAGCCCTGAAGTGATGATCGGCTTCTCAAGGCATCTGATGGTCCATGCAAGTCTTTACGGATCAACATATTACCAGTCTGGATTCCAGGCCGAAGGGCTGAGCTTTTATGGAAAGTACCGGATCCTGGCCCTTGACCAGGCGCAGCAACATTTTCGGATCGCTGCCTACGGGCGGGTCTCACTGATAAGAAATACAATCAATTTCAGGGAGATCAACCTTCAGGGCGATAATTCAGGCTTTATGGGCGGCCTTGTATTTACCCAGCTAATCCATAAACTTGCACTATCAGCCACCACTGACCTCAGCCATGCAGTAAACAATACTGATCATATCTTTCCATCGGCCTATAGCCGTAATCAGTTCGGCTATACACTTTCAGCAGGGTACCTTCTGCTTCCCCGCTCCTATACAGACTATAAGCAAACTAATGTAAACTTATATGCTGAACTGCTTGGCAAATCTGGTTTCAGGGGCGGGGGAAACTACCTTGACATTGCTCCGGCACTTCAGTTTATTTTTAACAGTACTACCCGGCTCGATTTCTCCTATCAGCGCCAGCTCACCGGAAATCTGACAAGACTCAGCCGTGAAACCTTTCTGATCCGCCTTGAATACAATATTTTCAACGCCCTTTAAACGACCTTTATGAAGTCTATATTCCTGTTTGTTTTTATCAGCCTGGGGATCATGAACCAGGTTCTTGCCCAGCACGAAACAATGGAGATGAGCGCACCGGTTATGAACTCGGGAAACTCCCTGAACCTTCCCATGAACCGCGATGGGTCGGGTACCAGCTGGCTTGCGGATGCCAGCCCCGTCAGGGGCATCATGTTCAGCTCCGGAGGCTGGAATTTCATGACCCATTACAATATCTTTCTCAGGTATACCAACCAGGACCTCTTTAGAAGGGGATCCAGGGGTGCTGCAAAATTTGATGCGCCCAATATGGGCATGCTGATGGGCCAGCATAAGGTAGGAAAGAAGGGACTTTTCAGCTTCAGCACAATGTTATCGCTCGACCCCCTGACCGTACAGGGAGCAGGCTACCCTCTTTTATTTCAAACTGGCGAAAGCTGGAAGGGCAAGGCCCTGATCGACCACCAGCACCCGCATGACCTGTTCTCGGAACTTGCCATTAGCTATACCCATGCTTTTAACCGCAACGCTGACCTCTCCCTTTACCTGGGCTATCCGGGCGAACCCGCCCTTGGGCCGGTCACTTTTATGCACCGCCCCAGTGGAATGGACGGACCTGATGCCCCCATCGGACACCACTGGCAGGATGCTACCCATATCACCTTCGGTGTGGCCACCCTGGGCTTTCGATTTCATGAACTTAAGCTGGAAGGCTCTTCTTTTACAGGCCGGGAACCCAATGAGAACCGGTATAATTTTGACACCCCATTGTTTGATTCATGGTCAGCGCGGCTCTCTTATAATCCTGGAAAGAACTGGGCCTTTCAGGCCTCCAGAGGTTATATAAAAGGCCCTGAGGCGCTCCGCCCTTCTGAGAATGTAAATCGCACTACGGCTTCGGCAAATTATGCGTCCGAGTTCAGGCCGGATGAGTTTTTTACAGCAAATCTTGTCTGGGGCCTGAATCAGGTACAGGGATTTGCTGCTGACCCCTCCGTAGGATTGGAAGCGGCACTGGATCTGAAGAAAACTTCTGTCTATATGCGCTATGAATGGGTTAAAAAATCGGGTGAAGAACTTGTACTTTCAGCAGAGGGCCCCGGAAAAACGCTTTATTCAATTAATGCATTCACCCTCGGGCTAAACCAGAAGCTGTTTTCTCTGGGGAGTACGAATATCTTTGCAGGTGTCCAGACAACGCTGAATATTTCGCCGGTGGCCTTGCAATCGCTCTATGGCAAAAGTCCTGTCGGTGGCGAGGTATTTCTGCGCATTGCCCCGGCACTGATGAAAATGAAAAGAACTTCCGGGATGAAAATGGATATGTGATGAACAAAAAGATAAAAACAGGTATGCTGGCAGTCCTTGGATGCTTCATTAGCATTCAGTTTATCCCTGTCGGGCATAAAGCGACCCTGCAGTCGGATACGAATAAGAGTATTGACCATCAGTTACGGATTCCTGCCATCGAGCTAAGCCTGTTGAAAAATGCCTGTTACGACTGCCATTCAGATGAGATGCGAAGACCCTGGTATGCTTCCATTGCCCCTGTTTCATGGATGATGGAGCAGCATGTGTCCGAGGGGAAAAAAAATCTTAATTTCTCGCGCTGGACAGATTACACGACTGGTATCCAGGCCAAGAAACTCGATGAGATGATTGAACAGCTCAGGCAAGGCTCCATGCCGCCCTCGAATTATGCTTTTTTACACCCTGCTGCCCGTTTATCAGCCAGCCAGACCAACGCCCTTATAAAATACCTGGAAAGCCAGGAAAATTAATGAGTATACTTAACCTAAAAATGTCATGAAAAAAATCACCACAGTTGCAGCTTGCCTTTCTATGCTCTTTGCCAGCCATTTACAGGCCCAGAAAATGAATGACATGAAAGGAATGGATAAGCAGGTCATCTCTCGTCAGATTAAAGTGATCCCAAACTATACAAAGGCAGATGCCGCAACAAAAACCCAGATGGCGCATTTGTTTACAGATTACCTGGCCGTTAAAGACGCCCTGGTTGCCAGCAGTTTGTCCAAAGCACAGGAAGCAGGAAAGACCCTGGCAGAGGATGCCCAGCCGTCGAAATTTACCAGCCTGGATGCTACCCAGAAGAAATTTGTGGCCGACCAGCTCGACCTGATCCGCGAAGATGCAGAGCATATCGGTAAAACACCTGAACTTGCTCACCAGCGTCATCATTTTACATCTTTATCCACAGAGATCTATCCGCTTATGAAAGCCTTTAAGCCTGAATCTGCAAAGGTCTATTATCAGTATTGCCCCATGGCTAATTCAGGGAAAGGTGCATACTGGTTAAGCAGTTCTGCAGCCATCAAAAATCCGTTTTATGGCTCTAAAATGATCGGTTGCGGATCTACGAAAGAAATTCTGTAAGAACCAGGCTTTGCCGGATTCCTGAAGTTTAAGGAACCCGGCGAAGCTTCGATCAGCTGGCATTCAGGGTAGTTCCTGAGATGGTAACTGTATAGATTTTAAGGCTTCTGGTAGCACCTGCTATCCCCTGCGGGCCCTGGATAACGGAGCCGTCTGTTTTATATTCTGACTGATGGAGCTGGCACTGGATAAACTTGCTTGTTTCCAGCCATTTCAGCTGCCCTCCCTGATGCGGGCAGGCTGCTTCAGTGGCAATGAAAGAGGCCGGCACATTGGCTGCTGCAATCCGGAAGACCAGCACCGTTCCTTTAATAACCTGATCACCAAGGTTAGGAATTGTGGTTATATCTACCGTTGCCAGGGCGGCACTTCCCCCTCCGGCAGGTACTGCAGGAACTACGGTCCCTGATTTGGTGCAGGCAATAAAGCATGAGCCTGCACAGGCGGCGGCCAGTCCAAGGCTGAGCGATCTGATAAATTCTTCACGTTCCATAGGTCAATGTATGATTATTAACAGGCGCAAAAATTCAGAAAAAAGTTGTCCAGGCTTAAATGTATTTAATTTTTAACTTCAAAACTCAACTTTTCATGGGCAATTCTGCCCTGAGCACTCATGCCCTGTATGACAATACTATATTTCCCTTCCAGGTCAGAGGTATAGAAGCTTATTTCTCCGGCCAGGCCTTTCTCCAGGGTCAGTAATGGCAACCATAAAAGGGTGGTTCTGAAATCAGGCATGCGGCTGTTTACCGCAGCACTGGTTTCATAGACAGGAGCATAGAAAACGCGCCGGTTTTGCAGGCCTTCGTAATCCAGCACCTGGATTTTGGGATCAAGCTGCAGGCCGGGAAAATCACCATGATAGGAACTGAAGCTCAGAATTCCACTGCTTGCAAGCGGTCCGTATAAAAAATAGGTATCCACCAGCTCAATCTTTCTGATCTTCAGTGGATCCTGCCGTACCATCAGATCTGTAGAAAAAACAGGTATTCCATCATACAAAATCAAGGGGTCTTCCTTAAAAAAAGCAGTTTCATAGGGATGAAGCACCCTGATCTGGAATTTTTTCTGATGAATAGTAAGCTGGGTATTATGAATAAACTCACGCAATACTTCTTCCATCGTTGTAAACCTTGTGTATTCGTCGAGCTTAAAAGCAAGATCTGGTTTCCCATAGAAGCTGCCCGTATCGGCAGCTGATCTGGCAAATTTACGCAGACTTACCTCATGGAACACATTCTGCACCTGCATGGCAATACTTCTGCGGGTAAGCGGGTGAAAAAGGGAATAGTTAGGTTTAAGGGTTGGTAACTTTCCTGTCGGGTAAGAAGTTGAGAACGGATTTTCTATTTCCAGCTGATACAGGGCAGCATCATCCGGTTGAAGCTGGGCGATGAGCTCTGTCGGCCCGAAAAGATCATGGGTATAAAACCGGAGGATTCCGGCTGAATCAGTTTTTGAAACATAGAACTGAAGCCTTGTTCCCGGGAAAGACAGGTATCCCAATACCCCGGCTGCAGGCCTGCCTGTACTTCTGCTGGTTACTTTACCCAGCACGGTATGCTCCCCGTTCAGTTCCGGGAATCTGAACGCTGGGTGAGGGCCTCCGGCCTGCCTGGATTCAGCTGCCGGATTAGTTTCCTGATTGCTGAATCCTCTCCAACCCTGAACCATCAGCAGGTTCTCCATGGCCATGCTCCAGCCCTTAAGCTCAGGATGTTCATAAAAGTCAGCATCTTCAATTATTCCGCGAATTTCCGGCCTGAGCCAGGCCACGGTAAAAAGGCTTTCCTGCTCGCCTGCTTCCAGGGAGTCTGACCTGCTTACAGCCACAGAAAGGAAGGCTCCATCAGGCTGTTTTAATTCATCCAGACCGTGGAGCTGAACATGTACCAGCTTCCTTGGCTGATATTGCCCCCGCAGACTATCGGCCCGCAGGACCAGCTTTTTAGCAGGTATGGAAAATACCAGCCGTTCTGCCACTGGCTGCATGCCGCCAGCATAAAGGGTCAATACAGAGATGCCATCAGCAAGCAGCATTTTATCAATCTGCTGCGATGCCCTGCCCTCTTTTAGATTCAAAGTCCACCTTGCCTTAATGACATCTCCGGACCTTAGCACCAGTACAGGGTTTGATTGCTTGTATAAACTGCTGGCCTCCACACTTGCCATTCTATTTCCAGCGCTATCCTGATTTAAACTCAGGCTGTATCCATTTTGCCTGACCTCAGAAAGTTTCATGCGCAGCAGTTTGCCATCGGGTAAACGTACAAGGGCTGTATACCGGCCTCCCTTCAAAGGAAGAAAAGTACAGGAGCCCAGACCAAATTTATAGGTAGCAAAATGAACAAGGGTATCCATTTGTTCATTCAGAATGACCCCTGTTACAGAGATGCCATGACCCCGGGCATCTGCCATTCTGAAGGCCAGCTTTACTGGGATATTTTCAAGCATTGTACCGCCTTCAGGGAAGAACTGCAGATCATAGGAAGGCTTTTCAACCACCAGGCCTGCCACAGCCAGTGATGGATTTCCCACACTGATCATGCTTGTAAAAAAAGATTCTTGCCCCTCATTCTGCATCCAGCGGGTATAGGCCCGAAGCCGGTAATTATCAGAGGCAAGGCTCATGGGAAGATAAAATGATCCGGCTCCCTGGCCGCCCTCAAGGCGCAGCTTTGACTGCAAAACGGGAATATTATTTCTGTCGAGCAGTTCTACATAAACAATACCGCTGAGGGGCGAACTTTTTCTGGAAGCAGCATCAAGGCAGAAGGCCTTGAACCAGCAGACCTCGCCGGCCATATAAAAAGTCTTATCTGTCTGCACATAGATTTTCTCTTTCAGGCCTGCAGAATCCCTGCCATGGATCTTGGTGATATAAGAACTTCCAGGCATGGCCACTGCCTGCTGCATGTAGCCAAATAACAAAAACAGCAGGCATAGTCTCATGGCATACGCGTTCTCTAGTTTGATCAATATTTTTTTCACCAGTAGAAGGGTTTAACGGGTGATCCACGAAACCGGCAATCGGTACAATCGGGATAGGAAGCCTGGTATCCGGTTAAAATGCCGGATGGACTGGTGATGTCCATGATAGGATCATAGGTGGCAAAGTAAAAACTTATTGAATCCAGAGGAACTGACTTTATCGGGCAGAAGACCCTGTAATTCCAGTCAGGAACCTGTAAATAATTGATAAAAACACGTTTTTCTGTCTCTGTTCCTACATTTACATACCCTATGGCAGCTTTACCACCCTGAAGGGTTTGAAAATTTCCATTGATCTGAGAAGGCTGTGAGGAGAAAATAGAGCCCGTGAGTTCTGAGTTTTTTTTCAGTAGCTGGAAGAATTCATAACTGGCAGCTGTCTGGGCATATTCTTTTACCAGCATACTATAGCGAACACCCAGGCGAATATCTCCTGTAGGAATATTTTCTAAAGGAAAATGCGAAATAAGATCCCGCTTAAGATCTGCAGAGCTGGCAAGTTTAATATCAGAAGGATAGGCATATTGCCAGCAATAATAAAGTTTGGGCGTTTCGTCTGCCGGCCTGTGTTTGACCAGAGGGGCTACATACTGATCATAAACAAAAAAGGCAGAATTAATTTCCCAGGTCTCTTCAGTAATGAACCGGTAAAAATGGGTCTTATTTGCCTGGTCATGGGTATTTACAAAAAGGTGTACTCCCGCAGGGTTGACATTCCATTCGATACTGTCTACCGGCGGGGTGATCAGGGGCAGGGAATAGACAGACACATATTCTTCCTGAGATACACATTTAATATGAAGCCTGTACCGCACCGAAGGGCTGAGAGATAAGGCTGTGGCCACATAATTACCCCCTCCAGTTGAAATCAGCGGCCTTGTAAGTTTATTTTCACCCTCTACCCAGACCTGGGCGCCTGATTCTGGCTTAAAACTTATACGATCGTATACATTAGCGCTTCTGCTGAGCTTGATGGAAGTAGGTCCGCCTCCACTGTTCACAAAGCCTTCGATCACCAGCAGGTTCTTGTTAGAATCAGGGATCTGGGGATAGAAAGGTTCACGGCATGAACCGATCAAGCCCATAAAAGCCAGGATACACAGAAAATTAACTTGATTCAGGGGTTTATTTCTTCGTTGCATAGCCTTTCAGAATCGGAGGTTATAATTGATAAAGGGTATAGCCGTACCAAATACAGAAAGCTTATATCCATTTATGAGCCCCCCCTGTGAAATAAAATAAGTTGAGTAAGGATTTTTTCTGGAGGTCAGGTTATAAATACCCAGGGTCCATGAATCATGGATCCGCTGATGAATCTTATGATTTCCTTCAATGTTCATGGAGAGGTCCATGCGAAAATAATCAGGAATCCTGTAGGTATTGCGGTCACCGTAAAGAGGTCTTTCCGAGCCGGCATAAATGAATTTCCCTATAGGAACTGTGATTGGCCGGCCTGTGCTGTAAAGGGTATTCAGAGAGATGCTGAAGCGATGTGAGAATTTGTAATTTCCGATCAGGTTTAGGTCATTCGGCTTATCATAATTTGCCGGGTAGAACCGGCCTCCGTTGATCAGTTCACCACCCAAAGGATCATCCTGTTTCAGGAGCGTCCTTGACCAGGTATAGCTGAGCCATCCATTAAGCTTTCCGGTAGTCTTCTTTATCATCAGCTCCACACCATAAGCCTTGCCCCTGGTTCTGAATACATCCGTTTCAATATGCCTGTTGAGCACCAGCTCTGCTCCGCTTTTATAGTCGAGGTAATTATGGATCCGTTTATAATAGGTTTCCACAGAGATCTCTATGGTATTGGATTTAAGATTCTCATAAAAGCCGAGAGATAGCTGGTCTCCGCTCTGCGGCTTTATATTCGGATCACTGAGTTTCCAGCTGTCTGTAGGGGCGATGGAAGTACTGTTGCTCAACAGATGTATATACTGATGCAGGGTATTATAGGATGCTTTCATCGAGAATTCATCACTGATCAGGTAGCGGACTGAGAGCCTTAATTCAGGACCTTTATATGTTTTTATACCCCTTCCCTTCCCATAATAAAGACTGTCTGTTCTGTTTCCGGTTTCAAGGGGCAGGCCAGCACCATAAACATTTACGGTATGAGGGCCGAGGTCATTGAACATCACATACCGGATACCCAGATTCAGGGAAAATCGCGGGCTCAGGTCTATCTTATCTCCTGCATAGACAGAAGATTCAAGGCCCTGTTCTTTTTCGAGGATCTTTGGAATCACCAGTGAAACCGGGCCTGCAGGATAGAGGGCATCGGGGTGTAATTTATACAGGATGTTCCCTGCACCAAAGTCAAGGGTATTCTTTGTATTCAGGTACCAGGTGAAATCTGATTTAAGGCTGGTCTGATCAATGGCATAATTCAACCGATAGGCTGTAAACTTGTTGAAAGTGCTTGAATTAGAATAATCATAATGATCTCCGCTTGCAGTGAGGAGCCCGAAGAATTTATTGTTAAAGACATGCTTCCATTTAAGGGAAGCATTCCTGTTCGTATACTGATAGATCGTATCGGAGTTGAGGTTAAACCGGTCATGACTGAGATAGGCACTCAGGTACAGGCTGTTCTTTTCATCCACCTGGTGATTGATCAGCAGGTTCATGTCATAGAAAGAGGCCCGGCTGTTCCCATAACCTGCATTTTTAGGCAGAAGATCCAGCAGCCAGTTTGAATAGGTCGTTCTTGCCCCGAATACAAATGAGCTTTTATCTTTGATCAATGGCCCTTCTACAGAGATGCGGCTGGTAAGCAGGCCAAGCCCGGCAGTACCTGTGATCTTTTTTTTATTTCCTTCTTTCCCGGTCAGTTCAAGTACTGAAGAGAGCCGGCCTCCGTATTTAGCCGGAATACTGCTCTTATAAAGTTCTACGTCTTTAATAACATCAGGATTGAAGGCGGAGAAGAAGCCAAAAAAATGAGAAGGATTATAGATGGTCATTCCGTTAAAAAGAATGAGATTCTGGTCTGCGGCTCCTCCACGCACATTGAAGCCCACCGTAGCCTCACCTACTGATTTCACCCCAGGCAGGGTAAGCACTACCTGGAGAATATCAGCTTCCCCAAAAACAGTGGGCACCTGTTTAATGCTCTTGATATCCAGCCGGTCAATGCCCATCTGGGTACGATTTACATTGGCTGTTTTTTCGCCTGAAACAACAACTTCTTTAAGCGCCATCACCTGTTCGGCGATATCAATGTTAAGTTTTCCATTTCCGTTCAGCTGAATCTGGCGCCGGGTATCCCGCATGCCCACTGCGCGGACCTTGAGTTCATGCCTTCCTTCAGGCAGGGTCAGTGAATAATAACCAAACCGGTCTGTCTGCCCTCCGATTCTGGGCTCATCAATAAAAACCGCAGCTCCTGCAACAGGCTCACCTGAAGAGGCATCAAGCAGGTAGCCCGCAATATTGGCATGGGCCTTTCCGTCGGAAACCGCCCCTCCAATAGTATTGACTTTATTCTCATTCAGCCGTTTTGCCGGGTCTGTGCTTCGTTTTACCAAGGGGTCGTATACGGCTCCATCCGCATACCTTGAAACAGGCCGCGGCGGTTCGTTTGAGAAAAACCCTTCAGGGAATGAGCTGATGATCTTTTTTCCCCGGCTGAGAAATACAAGCCTGTCAGGGGTAATGGAGAAACTGATCGTACCGCCTGCAAAGGTCTGGCTGAGTACTGCCTGCAGGCCGGCATCAATCAGGGTCAGGCTGACTTTTAAACTATCCAGGTCCATTTCATCATAATAGAAATGACAGGCTAGTTTCTGCTCTATTTCATGCACAAACAGGGGAAAGGGAACCTGGACAAATTTTTCGCTTAAAACGGTCGTTTCAGCCTGCTGCGCGCTGCAACAACAGGATATGGCCATAAGCATTACAAGAACTGAGCATAGATTTCTTATCATCAGGCAGATTCGGTAGATAAGATCAATGCGGCTGTTTTTCAGCAAATTCCACCAGGGCAAGTATGGATCTCTCAGGCTCTTTATTAAACCTCAGCTGCTGGCGGCGAAGGCAGCTATTAGCTTTCCTGCGGCTCAGGGTCAATAAGTCAAGAAGGTTCTTTTTACCGGAGAATTCTTTATAGATACCTCTCTGAAAAAGGTAATACCTGTTCAGGCTGGTTACCGTATGCAAAAGAGCCGAATTAACTATGGATTCTTCAATAAAGCTCTGCCGTTTTACCAGAATGCTAAGCCCCCCATTATAGAGCTGGTCATAGATCCCTTCAGGAGGCACCTCCCCTGCAGAAGCTGGAAAACGCATATGCACAAAGTGATGACCTCCAAGGTCAAAACTATTCACCTTCTCCATGACCAGCGCAAGCTCTGTAGTACTGTCTGAATAAAGGGTGAGGAGTTTTTCCTGAACCATATCATATTTCAGCCCAACTCCGGTATATTGAATATGCTGATAGTTCAGCGTGCCTTTGATCCAGTCTTTAGACTGAAAAAAAGGAATCCCTTCATTTAACAGGTAGTGGCAGGGTTCATATTCCGAGCCCGTGAACAGGGGAGAATTTTCATCCCCGGGCAATAAATAGGATTTTTGAAGCCGGTGGTTTTTGTTTACAGGAAGGCTGTCTCCGGCCAGACAGGCTTCAGATATAAGGCAGCAGAGCAGAAGGAAAAGAACCTGCCAGTATTTCATAGGATCGTATGTACTTAAAGGTATCATTTTAAGTACAGGGAGCAAGCTGAAACTTCAGTTATTTCAGCTTCGGATCTGGCCATTTCCCCTGACCAGCCATTTTTCTGTCACCAGCTTTTCCAGGGCAAAAGGCCCGCGTGCATGGAGTTTCTGGGTAGAGATGCCTATTTCTGCACCCAGTCCGAAAACTGCCCCATCGGTGAACCGCGTAGAGGCATTCACATAAACAGCTGCGGCATCGGTTTCAGTCAGAAACCGTTGCTGGAGCACCGGATCACCGGTAAGAATAGCTTCTGAATGCCTTGATGAAAACATGCTGATATGCGCAGCTGCCTCTTCATAGCCTTCAACCACCTTCACAGAACATTTATAGTCCAGAAATTCACGTCCAAAATCCTCAGGTGCCGCATGCCTCAGGCGTTGCACACCTTCAACCTCAAGAAGAATATATGAAAGAGGATCGGCAAAAATTTCCACCTGCTTAAAAGCAGAAACCTTTGCAAGGAGATGAAGAAATTTTTGCGCAACAGATTTATCTATCAGAATGGTATCCAGCGAATTGCATACAGAGGGCCTTGAGACCTTAGCATTAACCACAATCATTACTGCCTGCTCAAGATCGGCTGTACCTTCCACATAGGTATGGCAGACCCCTGCTCCTGTTTCGATGACAGGGATCCATGAATTGGCGCGTACATAGTCAATAAGCTGTTTTGAGCCGCGTGGAATAATGACATCTATAAACCTTGTTGCATGAAGAAACTGCTCCATCAGCGAACGGTCAGGGGGCAGAAGCTGTACGCAGTGAGCATCCAGGCCCTTGTTTATAAGCGCCCTTTTTATGAGGCCCGCAAGGCAGGTATTGGTATGAATGGCATCCGAGCCACCTCGTAATACAGCTATATTTCCCGAACGGATACAAAGTGCGGCTACATCGACCGTCACATTCGGCCTGGATTCATAGATGATCCCGATTACACCCAGGGGTACGGTGATCTTTTGAATTTCCAAACCTTCCACGGTCTTTGTTTTCAGCAAGCTGACCCCTGATGGATCGGGCAAAGCAGCTATATCATGCAGGCTCTCTATCAGGGCATGAATACGCCCTGTATCGAGCATCAGCCGGTCACGGTGAGGATCATCCGGACCCAGAGCCTCCATGTCAAGCCTGTTTGCCTCCAGTATAGCAGACTGTTCTGCCATTAAAAGGCCCGCAAGCTCAATGAGAACCTTCTGCCTGCCGCTATCTGATAAATTCTGCAATGAACGCATGGCTGCTTTTGCCTGTTCAAGTTGCACATGCAAGAGTTTATTCAATTCCATAGGGTATGGCTGATGGCCTTGTTAAAGAATGACGATATCATCTGAATGAGCTACTTCCTGATTTTTTAAGTATCCTGGGTCGGCACCAAGGGTTAAAAGCGCTGAAGAGATCTTTGCTCTGGCCACAGCGATCCGCTCCATGTTTTCATCCATGATTTCAAATACTTCACCACTTGAAAAATTTTCAAGCACCGTTTTAATGCCTACAGCCAGCAGGCTCTGATGGGCCAGAATAGCAATACTTGCTCCCAGGTCAACCTGCAACCTTCCCGTGACCAGACTTCCGCTGGCAAGCCATTTCTTTCGTGAAGAGATCGCACAAGGCTGGGGTTTGCATACTGTGCCCCCCATACCGGCTATGGCATTAAGGATACTGTCACGTTCCCTGATTCCAAAAATGACCACAGGAATACCCATACGGGTAGCCAGCCGGGCAAAAGTGAGCTTGGAGATCATTCCTCCCAGGCCTAGTTCAGATTTTTTCTTATGTGCAAGATTCAGAGAATCTTTCTCTTCAAGATCGAGACTTGGAATAAGCTTGTTCTTTTTATCAAGTACTCCTTCGACAGAGGTGCTGAAAACCAGCATCGAGGCACCGAAACCTACAGCGATCAGCGTAGCCAGCTCATCATTGTCAGAGAACTTAAGCTCCAGGTTGCTAACCACATCATTTTCATTGGCAATGGGGATAATTCCATTTGCCCAGAGCTCTTCAAACGTTGCTTTGAGCTGCAGGAACTGATCACGGTTTGAAAAATGGGTCCGCTCACATAAGCTCTGCCCTATATAGATTCCAAAAGGAGCAAAAAAAGCAGCATAGGTCTGTAACAATAA
>JAYWCR010000009.1:0-19762 GCA_043780395.1 Sphingobacteriales bacterium | reverse complement strand
GTATTGGTATGATCTGCGAAAGCTGGCTCTCCAGCCATAAAGCAGGTCTTGATGCCCGGGAAATGAATGAAATTTCAAGTTTTCTTGCTTCATTTTATGGAGGCAGATCTATTGATCCCTCCATTTTCACAATGCTGTTTGCCCTGATGCAGAATGATAAAAAAAATGAAAAGGGACTGGTAAATTTCAGCCTGCTTGAAAGAACAGGAAAGGCAGGCATTAATTATACCTGCTCACAGGAGGATATTTTCAGTTCCATGATATTCTACAACAAAAATTTTGTTTTTTGAGGCTAGTGCCATATATTTGAGGAAGCAACAGATTATTTACACATATGAACTCATTCAATAGATTCGGATTTTATTATAGCACCACTAAACCGGGAGCCTGATAGAATTCTTTTATTGTTAAAAGATATATCCCTCCCGAAACCCGGGGGGGATTTTTTTTATACCTATGCCAGCAAAAAAAACAAGAGTCGCCATTCAGGGTATTAAAGCCAGCTTCCATGACGAGGCTGCGCAGATCTATTTCGGCGCTGATATTCAAACCATTGAATGCAACAGCTTCCGCCAGACCTGTGAAGCCCTTCAGAACAAAGAAGCTGACTATGTGGTCATGGCCATTGAAAATTCCATTGCCGGCAGCCTGCTGAATAATTATTCCCTCTTGCAGGAGTATGACTTCCAGATCTGCGGCGAGGTAGCCCTGCCCATCCAGCTCCATCTGCTTGCCCTGCCCGGGGTGAAGTTTGAGGATGTTAAATTTGTACAGTCGCATCCGATCGCTATCCGCCAATGTGTTGATTTCTTTCAGGAATACCCTCAGTTGCAGGTGTTGGAAAAGAATGATACTGCTGCCTGCGCCAAAGAACTGCGTGAGAAGAATATGGTAGATACGGTGGCTATTGCCAATATGCAGGCAGCTAAGCTTTACGACCTGCAGGTACTGGAGCGGCGGATTGAAACGAACAAGAAGAACTTCACCCGGTTCCTTATTCTTTCTGACAAGGCTGAAGAAGTAGCAGATGCCGATAAAGCATCGCTTGTCTTTCAGGTAAGCCATCAGATCGGATCTTTGGTTCGGGTACTGGAGATCTTTGCAAAAAATGAGCTTAACCTGGTAAAGATCCAGTCTATGCCTGTGATCGGAAAACCCAGCAAGTACAATTTCTATGTAGACCTCACCTGGCAGAACAGGTTGAACTTCCATGAAATACTTCCCCAGATCTTAAAATACACCAGTAACCTGACCGTGATGGGTGTTTATAAACATAAAGCCCTGCCTTACTAAACGAACCCCCTAAAACATCAAACTACATATCATGAAACTGGATCTTGAAATTGCCCCCTTATCATCCTGGTTATCCGTCAAATCACAGCCGCTGGTCATTGCCGGACCTTGCAGTGCGGAAACAGAAAAACAACTCATTGAATCATGCCTTGCCATTGCAGCTACCGGAAAGGTAAGTATGCTGCGTGCCGGGATCTGGAAACCCCGCACCAGGCCCGGTGAGTTTGAAGGCATTGGTGAAATAGGTCTTGAATGGCTGACTGCAGCAAAAAAAGAATGTGGCCTGCCCGTAACAGTTGAAGTTGCTACCGCAGCCCATGTAGAACTTGCCCTGAAGCATGGTGTGGATGTGCTCTGGATAGGAGCCCGGTCTACAGCAAACCCGTTCACGGTGCAGGAAATTGCAGATGCCCTTCGTGGTACTGATATCCCGGTCATGATCAAAAACCCCATCAACCCAGATCTTCAGTTATGGATCGGCGCCCTTGAGCGGGTGAATAAAGCAGGGATCAAGAAGATTGCCGCTATCCATAGAGGCTTCTCTTCTTATGAGAAATCAGCTTACCGGAATGAGCCTATGTGGGAACTTCCTGTATCCCTGAAAACCCATTGCCCTGAACTTCCTATCATTAACGATCCAAGTCATATTACCGGAAACCGTGACCTGATCCAGTATATCGCCCAGAAAGCATTGGACCTTGATTTCCAGGGCCTGATGATCGAATCCCATATTGACCCCTCTGTAGCATGGACCGATGCCAAGCAGCAGGTTACGCCAGCCCGTCTGGCTGAACTGATCGGCGATCTGGTGATCCGCAAAAGTGACCCCCAGAATAAAGAATTTTCTGACAAGCTTGCTATTCTGCGCCGTGAGATCGACTCTATTGACGATTCCATGATCCAGAAACTTGCCCAGCGCATGAAAGTGGTGGAAGAAATTGGTAGGTACAAAAAAGAAAATAAGGTTACTGTGCTTCAGGTGAACCGCTGGGATGAGATCATGAAGAAGCGTACCGACTATGCAGAACTTATGAAACTTGACCGCGATTTTATCGAGCGCTTTCTGGAACTTATTCACAATGAATCGATCCGTCAGCAAACAGATATTTTAAATGCAGCTGAAACCGTAAAGGCTTAATCCCGCAGATGGATACATATACGATCAGGCTCTCCATGCCTGGAAAATTAAAGCCTGCCGTTATTGCGCTTCCTGGTTCCAAGAGCGAATGTAACAGGGCGCTGATCATCCAGGCTTTGGCAGAGGGCCGTGTGCAGGTACAGAATATTTCTGAGGCCGAGGATACACAGATCTTGATGAAACTGCTTGCAGCTGTTCATGAACTTAGGGCTGCCGGCTCAGGTGCAATTGACGGCTCAGGCGTGGCAGAGCCTTTGCTGCTCGATGCAGGTGCTGCAGGTACGGTTATGCGGTTTATGACCGCATTTCTCTGTGTGCAGCAGGGTGAATTTATTCTTACCGGTTCAGAGCGCATGAAGCAGCGGCCTGTATTGGTGCTTGCCGAAGCACTGAAAGTGCTGGGAGCTGAAATCAGGTACCTTGAAAAAGAAGGCTACCCTCCCCTGCATATCGGGGCATCCAACCCAAAGAATTCCAGGGTTTCAATTCAGGGAGATATCAGCAGCCAGTATATTTCGGCCCTGCTTATGATAGCGCCATGCCTTGAAAAAGGTCTGGAACTGAGTATAGTGGGTGAGTTAACTTCCCGGCCATATGTAAATATGACTTTACAGATGATGCATCAGGCAGGAATAAAATTTGAGGAACAGGAAAATACTATTTCGATACGGCACCAGCTTTATCAGGAAACAGAGATCTATGTAGAACCCGACTGGAGTGCATCAAGCTACTGGTTCTCAATAGCAGCCCTTGCCAAAGAAGCAGATTTCTTACTACTGGGCCTGAGGGTAAGTAGCTTGCAGGGCGACCGTGTCATATTAAAGATCATGGAAGGCTTTGGAGTGAAAGCTTCTTTTGAAGAGAAAGGTTTAAGAATTACCAAAGGACAGGCAAAGTTCACCAATCAGCTACTGGACCTGAAAGAATGCCCCGATCTTGCCCAGACCCTTATTGTTTGTGCGGCAGCCCTTGGTCAGAACCTTAGCTTTACAGGGCTTGAAACTCTGAGGATCAAGGAAACTGACCGCATTGCAGCCCTGCAAAACGAACTGGCCAAAATTGGCGTTCTACTTATTGAAGAAGGCGTAAATTTCAGACTTGATACCTCAGGGCTGAACTTTCCCAACGAGGTAAGTTTTGCCACCTACCACGACCACCGCATGGCCATGGCCTTTGCACCCCTTGCCCTGCGGATCAAAAATATTTATTTCGACGATCAAAAAGTAGTTGTCAAATCATACCCCGCATTTTGGGAACACCTTAAATTAAGCGGATTTCAAACAGAGACATATGGCAGGTAATAGTTTTGGGCAGGTTTTTCGCATTACCACCTTTGGTGAATCCCATGGCCCTGCCATTGGGGTGATCCTGGATGGCTGCCCATCAGGAATCGCTATTGATGAAGCGTTTATCCAGGCTGAACTCGACCGCCGCCGGCCCGGTCAGTCGCATATTACGACCCAGCGCAAAGAATCAGATACAGTGACCTTTTTATCGGGCGTCTTTGAAGGCAAGAGTACAGGTACTCCCCTGACCATGCTTATCCCGAATGAAGACCAGCGATCGAAAGATTATGACCATGTAAAGGCAAGTTACCGCCCATCACATGCCGACTATACCTATGACCAGAAATACGGATTCAGGGATTACCGGGGCGGAGGCAGGTCTTCGGCCCGTGAAACTGCTGCCAGGGTTGCAGCCGGTGCTATTGCCAAACTTTACCTTGGCATGCATGGCATTCAGGTTCAGGCTTATGTGTCCAGAGTCGCAGAGATCAGCCTTGACAAGCCTTATCAGGAAATGGATCTGAGCGTGTCCGAGCAGAATATAGTACGCTGCCCTGATCCGCAGATTGCTGAAAAGATGATAGCCCTGATTGACCAGACCCGCAAGGATGGTGATACTGTGGGTGGAATTATCAGCTGCGTGATCAGCCATTGCCCGGCAGGCCTGGGTGAGCCGGTCTTCGACAAGCTCCATGCCGACCTTGGCAAGGCCATGCTGAGCATCAATGCGGTGCAGGGTTTTGAATATGGCTCAGGCTTCGAAGGTGCCTTCAGCCGGGGTTCCCAGAATAATGATGCCTATTATACTGATCCGGAAACTGGAAAGGTGCATACCCGTACGAACCGTTCCGGAGGGATCCAGGGAGGAATTTCAAACGGGGAAGATATCTTTTTCAGGGTAGCCTTTAAACCCGTAGCTACCATTATGCAGGCCCAGGAAAGCGTGGATCAGGAAGGCAACAGTACCTCTGTATCCGGTAAAGGCCGTCATGACCCTTGTGTATTACCCAGAGCAGTACCCATCGTGGAGGCCATGGCAGCACTGGTCATCGCTGATCATTTTTTAAGGAACCAGGTGTACAGGGTTTCCTGAACACCTGGTCACCTGCTAAAACAGCGGAGGGTACTGCTCAGGCTTTGCTTCCTGCATCATCTTATATACAAGTTCGAATACATCATCAGGGCTTGGTTTACAGAAATAGTCGCCGTCAGTACCATAAGCAGTACGATGATCTTTCGCACTCAGTGTTCTTGGTTCTGCATCCAGGAAAAAATAAGCTCCTTGTTTTTCCAGCACCTGCTGCATCATAAAAGCTGTAGCCCCTCCCGGTACATCTTCATCTAAAAAGAGTACCCTGTTCGTCTTTTTAATGGAGGCCAGAATTATATGGCTGGTATCAAAGGGTAATAAGGTCTGTACATCGATCAGCTCTACACCGATGCCAATCTGCTGAAGGTAGATCGCAGCTTCCATAGCTACTTTACAGCAAGCACCATAGGTCACAAGGGTCAGGTCGCTGCCTTCCAGCAAAATCTCTGGAATGCCAAGGGGCATGGTAAATTCACCTACATTTTCAGGCAGTCTTTCTTTCAACCTGTATCCGTTCAGACATTCAATGACAAGGGCAGGTTCATCGGAGCGGAGCAGGGTATTGTAAAAACCTGCTGCCTGGGTCATATTTCTGGGTACCAGCACATGCATACCACGCAGTGAGCTCAGGATCATTCCCATGGGAGAACCTGCATGCCATACGCCTTCAAGCCTGTGGCCGCGGGTACGCACGATCAGGGGTGCTTTTTGACCACCTCTTGTGCGGTATGAAAGGGTTGCCAGATCGTCACAGAGGGGTTCCAGGCCAAACATCAGATAATCAAGATACTGGATCTCGGCAATAGGCCTGAGACCTCGCAGGGCAAGGCCGATTCCCTGTCCGATAATGGTAGCTTCCCTGATCCCTGTATCAATGACCCTGTTCTCTCCATATTTTTGCTGGAGGCCTGCAAAACCCTGGTTCACATCGCCTATACGGCCTACATCTTCACCAAAGGCAAGCACCCTGGGGTCTCTGGCAAGGGCTGCATCAAAACAGGCCTGCAAAATTTCCCTGCCGTCAAGTAGCAGGCTTTCATCTGTATAAACAGCTTCAATACGCTCTATTTTAAGGGCTGATTCGGGGGAATTGGTAAATAAGGTAGAGCTGTAGCGTTCATCATTTTGAGCCTTCAGGCGTGCATGGAGCTCTTCCAGCTGCTGCTTGGCAGAAGGGGTTTCAAAACGGCAGAGCCAGAGAGCTCTCCTTACTGCCGAGAAAACATCTTTATGACTGGGATCAAGAATGGCATAAAGAGCGAGCTTAATCTCTTCAAGGGCATCAATTTCCTTAACAAAAGGTTCCATATGTTCCAGGCAATCATGAACTTCCTGTATATTCTGCTTGATCACGGAACCATAATCTACCCAGGCTTTTTTCTGCAATTCACGCACATGTTTCTTTGCTGTTGATTCAAGCACGAGCAATTCTTCTTCTGTAGAGATCATGGAATCGAGCATCCATTCGCGCATCTTGCGGATACAGTCATGCTCAGCTTCCCAGTTCAGACGTTCTTTTGTTTTATAGCGCTCATGAGAGCCTGAGGTAGAATGACCCTGAGGCTGTGTCATTTCAAGCACATGCACAAGCACGGGAATATGGCGCTCCCTGCAGATCTGTGCAGCCCTCTCATAGGTCTCGCATAAGGCAGGGTAATCCCAGCCTTTTACTGTAAAGATCTCAAATCCAGCACCCTGTTCATCACGGGCAAAGCCCTTCAGGGCTTCAGAGATACTTCGCTTGGTAGTATGAAATTCAGCAGGCACGGATATTCCGTATTCATCATCCCAGACAGAGATAAGCATAGGAATCTGCAAAACCCCTGCTGCATTGATAGATTCAAAAAAGAGCCCTTCTGAAGTACTCGCATTGCCGATAGTTCCAAAAGCTATTTCATTTCCATTCTCTGAAAATGTGGTAAGCTCTTTCAGACCCGGATTCTGACGGTATAATTTGGAGGCATAGGCAAGACCGACCAGGCGTGGCATCTGCCCTCCGGTAGGGGAAATATCAGCACTGGTATTTTTCATCTCCATCAGCGATTTCCACGACCCATCGGCATTGATACTGCGGGTTGCAAAATGACAGCTCATGCCTCTTCCTCCTGACTGAGGCTCGAAATCAAGATCTGTATGTGCATAGAGCTGGGCAAAGAACTCTGATATATTTGAAATTTCTGCTGCAAAAATGAAGGTCTGGTCGCGGTAATAACCCGACCTGAAATCTCCGTTTTTAAACACTTTTGCCATGGCAATCTGGGCAATCTCCTTCCCATCGCCGAAAATGCCGAATTTAGCCTTTCCGGTTAAGACCTCTTTACGCCCCAACATGCTTGCCTGTCGGCTCTCCAAGGCAATACGGTAATCATTGACGACTATTTTTTTAAATTCTTCAAATGAAAGTTCATAGCCATCAAGTGCTGCGGTATTCTCGTTGGTCGTTTCCAGCATGTGTGATTGAAATTTAAATAACAGGTAAAAGTAACAATTCCCCACAATAATATATTTTTCAAAAAATCATGTTTATGTGTAACATTAACACCTGATAAGCGTTCAATTTTCTGATAAATAACTTTGTATATTTGGTATTAGTGGGTTTAACCAATAGTTAAACACCGGGCAGAGAGATCAGTTGACAATTCTGTCTGTATTAATATTGATCATTACATTTAAATCTTAAATTAAACATATATGAAAAATTTAGTATTGCTTGGAGCCCTTGTTCTTGGTCTGAGCTCAGTAAGCAAGGCGCAGGTAGTTGCTCCGGTTGCTACGATTTCTGCCTCAACATCTGCAGCAGATGCAAATAAAGCCGATTTTAAGTTTGAAAAAGAAGTTCATGATTTTGGAACAGTATCTGAGGGCCCTGCTGCAGCTTATGAATTTAAATTTACGAATACAGGAAAACAGCCGCTGATCATTACCAATGTGGTGGCTTCATGTGGTTGCACCACACCACAATGGTCTAAAGAACCAGTTGTAGCCGGTAAAACAGGAAGCATTTTAGTCTCATTTGATACAAATGGGCGCCCCGGTGGCTTTAACAAAGCTGTTACTGTATCCTCAAACTCAAAAACTCCCATCAAAGTTCTCTATATAAAAGGAGTGGTAGAGAAAAAAAAATAATCATTAATTAACAGGCTCTTTTGTAAATTTGAGTCCCGCTCCTAGGCGGGACTTTTTTCGTTTAAATTATGCCAAAAATTTCCAATAAGGGCATCCATATGCCCGCTTCACCCATCCGTAAACTGGCCCCTGTTGCAGATCAGGCCAAGCGTGAAGGGAAACACGTATTTCACCTGAATATTGGCCAGCCAGATATTGAAACTCCGGCAGGCATGTTACAGGCTGTGAAAGATATCAGCTTCAAAGTCTGGGCCTACACTCCATCAGAGGGGCTGGCCTCTTACAGAAACAAGCTTGCTACCTATTACCAGAAAGTTGGTTATAAAATAGGTGCTGAACATATCATGATCACCAATGGTGGTTCTGAGGCCATTACCCTTGCCATGAACAGCTGCCTGGACAATGGAGATGAGCTGATCATCCCCGAGCCTTTCTATGCAAATTATAATGGATTCGCCTGGATGTCGGAAGTAAAGATCGTACCGATCCGCTCTTATATTGATAACGGCTTTGCCCTTCCTTCCGTGGCCGAATTTGAAAAGTTAATAGGTCCCCGTACCAAAGGGATCATGATCTGCAATCCGAATAACCCAACGGGTTATTTATATACCCGCGCAGAACTGGAAGCATTGCGTGACCTTGTCATCAAACATGACCTGTTCCTTTTCTGTGATGAGGCATATCGTGAATTCTGTTATGATGGAGGTGAATTCATCTCACCCATGCAACTTGAAGGGCTTGATGAACATGTAGTGATTCTGGATACGATCTCAAAACGCTATTCTGCCTGCGGGGCACGCCTGGGTGCGCTGATCACCCGCAACAAGGCGGTGATGGAATCGGCAGTAAAATATGGAAATGCAAGGCTTAGCCCTCCCCTGGTTGCCCAGATCGCTGCCGAGGCTGCTGTAGATACGCCTGATTCTTATTTTACTGCAGTCATGGACGAATATACTGGCCGCCGGGATCTGCTGGTAGGTCTGCTGAATAAGATGGAAGGTGTTTTCTGCCCCAATCCTGGTGGCGCTTTCTACGTCATGGCAAAATTGCCTATTGACAATGCTGACAGATTCTGTAAATGGATGCTTCAGGAATTCTCCTTAAATAACCAGACTGTAATGATGGCTCCGGGTTCAGGCTTTTACTCCAGCCCTGATACAGGCCTTGATGAGGTACGGATGGCCTATGTGCTGAACAAAGAAGACCTTTCAAAAGCGATGGACTGCCTTGAAGAAGCTTTAAAGGTTTATCCAGGCCGTACCCAGCTGGTAAGCTCTATCCTTGCCGGAATGTAAATTTTATAGCTGGCATCCCCGGTTTTTAAATTTTTTGTATATTTGAAAACTGGGGCTGACCGGATTTGACAGGATGGCCGATAAGTATGTAAGCACGCCGAGCATTGTTGATCTAGCTCGTTAATCTGAACCTTCACACTTTTAAATGGCGAAAATAACTACGCTCTTGCTGCTTAATCTGACTCAGTTAGATTAAACTTAAATCCCGGTTAAGAATCGGGAAGCGAGATGCCCCCCGGATGCGCAGACTGACCGCGTCTGAAACTGGGGCACCATAATGTCGGAATAAGGCCATGTGAGTTCCGCAATTGGCCCGAAACAAAGGAACTAAGTGAATAGTAGGCCGTTTACAGTCAGCTCTTCATCGAAAATCAACTGTAAAATAAGCGCGTAGAAAGCATAACTGATCACATGTTTGGACGAGGGTTCGAATCCCTCCAGCTCCACAAAAGAAAGCAACCCGCGCAAGCGGGTTTTTCTTTTTCCGGGAAGGCGTCAAGCTTGCTTGTAAGCCTTAGTGGAATAAAGAAAAAAAGCCTCGAAGAGGCTGCTTTCTATTGTAAGGCACCCCCACCGGGGATCAACGAGGACGCGCAGCGGACGAGTTAATCCCTTTGTTCCGGGTTAATCCCTTTGTTCCAGGTTAATCCCTTTAATTGTATGGCACCCCCACCGGGGTCTGGCGGGGACGCGCAGCAGATTCAACTCTGACGAAGTAAAAACAGTTATTTCTGAGATATTCAGCCTAATCCTCTTGAGGTCTGAAAACAAGACTGCTTCTGGAAAATATATTGCTCAGTTGCGAAATCTTCTAAGTATTCGTAATTTGGATAAAGCATTAATAAACAAGATCATGATAGACATATTTGAAAAATTTTTCAAAGAAGAAAATCATCCCTTTGTCATCTATGGCAGGAACAATGGCCTGGCAGAAGGTGAGATCATAGCCAGTGAAAAACATGCACGCCGGATGTTCCAGAAAGGTCTGGACATTTTAACAATTCAAGAAATCACCGGACTTGATCTAAACAGGCTTGGTGAAATTCAAAGGGATGCTCCAAAAGCTGATCAGGGTTTTTAAATGAATCCGTTAGCTGCAGGTTTCAGGTTTGATAAAGCGGTATTCGGCCATGGAAACCTGCTCAGAAAAGATGCAGATAGAAAACTGATGAAGAGCTTTCTTTAAACGCAAACCACCCATGAAGAACAGCTTGAATTATCTGGGCATCTATGGAAATAATTCTGAAAGGCCGGCAGGGATTTGTATGGAGTCCATTGCAAAAACCAGCAAACTCTATGACTGGAAAATAAAACCCCATCTTCATCATGACCTCTTCCAGTTCTTTATTATAAAAGAAGGGAGCGGCACCCTTTTACTGGGCGCAGAGACTAAGTCATTCGAAGGCCCTTGCTTTTTTATCATTCCCAAAAATACCCTGCATGGCTTTGAATTCAACCCTGACATCCGGGGCCGGGTCATTACAATACCAGATCTTTATCTCGAACAGTTATTCAGAGAGGATTACCGGATCTTTGAACTGGTTGACAGGGTACATCTCTGGCCACTGGACCTTGCAAAGGCGATCGATAAAAGTATCTTCGATCTGCTGATCCATTGTGACTGGGAATATGCAACGGATCTGCCAGGAAAAGAACTTCTTGTTCAAACCTATATCGTGCAACTCTTTATTTTTATCAGCCGCCTGCCAGCCCTGGAAGCGATACCTGGTCATGAAAAATTAACGGATCGTGCTTCACTGAGATTTTTCAGGGAGTTTCTGCAGTTGATCCGTACAGAAGAAGCCCCTTCCAGAAAATCAATCGGGGCATATGCTGCCATGATCAATATAAGCTCAAACCGGCTTAACCGTATTTGCAATGTCATTGCCGGAAAAAGCTCTAAGGATATTCTTTCAGAATATGTACTGAACGAGGCAAAAACACTACTGAAAACTTCTGTTCAAACGATTTCAGAGATTAGCTACCAGCTCCATTTTGAGTCTCCTGCCTATTTCACCCGCTTTTTCAAAAACAAAACCGGCTACAGTCCCAGCGAATTCAAATTACAGCAGGGAAAATGAACGCCTTTTTTGTGCAATAGATTGCCAGATAAGTGTAAGAACCCGGGCCTTCATGTTGCCTAGCTTAGTATTTATTACAAGAAAATACTAAGCACATAATCCTCCATGCAAACAGGTGGCTGCCCTTTTAACCAGGGAAAAAACAGTATAAATACCATCGCTGATGAGTTCAGACCATTTGATATTAATGATCCCTTTCCCTTCTATAAAAAGGCAAGGCATGAACAGCCTGTATTCTATAATGAAGAACTCGGCTATTATATAATAAGCCGCTTTGAGGATGTGAAGGCCATTTTCAAAAACTGGAAAGCATTTTCTTCACAAAATGCCCAGGTACCTGTCAGACCGGTCTGTGCACAGGCAAAGGAACTTATGGATGCTGCGGGCATGTCAGGGCTTTCGGGTCTCTCTGGAAGAGTGGCCCCCGACCATACCCGAATCCGGCGCATCGTAAGCATGGCATTTGGCCTCAAACGTGTCAGGGCCATGGAACCGGGGATCAGGGAACTGGCCATTGACATGATCTCCGGATTTGCTGCCGATGGCCATGCAGATCTCGTCAGACAACTAGCTTATGACCTGCCGGCAATGGTGATCTTTATGCTGCTTGGTATCCCTAATAAAGATGTGCCCAAGGTCAAAGACTGGGCGATAAGCCGCATGCTGCTTACCTGGGGTAACCTTACAGATGAAGAGCAGGTCATCCATGCACAGAACATGATCAGGTACTGGGATTATTGCCAGCTGCTGGTTGCAGCACGCCAGCTGCTTCCCGGCGACGATCTGCCAGGTGACCTTGTAAAACTTCAGCACGAGGGCCATGAAATCTCTGACCGCGAAATTGCCACCATCTGCTACAGCATGCTTTTCGCGGGCCATGAGACTACAACCTCGCTGATTGCAAATGGCATCCGCGAGCTATTGACTTATCGTGAAAGCTGGGAGCAGATCAGGCTCAAGCCCGAACTCATCCCCAATGCCATTGAAGAAATTCTGCGCTTCAGCGGCTCCATTGTAGCCTGGAGACGCAGGGCCATGGAAGATGTAGTGGTAGGAGGCATCCCTATCGCTAAAGATTCAAATATTCTGCTGCTGATGGGTTCAGCAAATCGTGATGACGAAAATTTTCCGGATGGGGAGACCTTTGATATCATGCGCGAAAATGCAGCCGAACATTTATCCTTTGGAAATGGCATTCACTTTTGCCTTGGCTCACCCCTGGCAAAGCTGGAACTGAAAACAGTTCTGGAAGAACTTATAAAGAGAATCCCGGATATGAGACTCAGAGCAGGGCAGCAGTATGACTTTGCAATAAATACATCTTTCCGTGCCCCTCTTGCCCTGTATACAGAATGGTAAACCCTATAAATCAATAACTATGACTGGTACGAATACCCTGTTTTTTGCAGAAACTCAGGAAGCCGACTTTGAGAAATTAGGAGGAAAGGGTAAAAGCCTTGCCCGAATGGCCATCATGGACTTTCCCGTTCCACCGGGTTTTTGTATTACCACCGATGCCTATGCGCAGTTCCTGAATGCCACGGGCATGCGTACCTATATCCAGGAACGGATTGAGAACATCGATATCCATTCTATCGAAAACCTTGAAAATACGGCCTCAGCCATCCGTGACCTGATCATCATGACCCCTATGCCAGAGGGCATAGAGCAGGAAATCGAAGACGCTTATCATAAACTTGCTGAAGCCTGCAGTGTTCCTGGCCTGCTTCCTGTGGCGGTACGCTCTTCTGCCACTGCTGAAGACCTTGCGGATGCAAGTTTTGCCGGGCAGCAAGATACTTATCTATATATCAGCGGGGCACCGGATGTCGTGGATCATGTGAAGAAATGCTGGGCGAGCCTGTATACTTCCCGGGCAATTATGTACCGCAAGGCGCATTCGGTTTCTGAAGCTGACCTGCTGATGTGCGTGGTGATCCAGAAAATGGCCAATGCCAGGGCGGCGGGGGTTGTCATGACGCTCAACCCTATCAATGGGGATAAATCAAAGATCATCATCGATTCGGCCTGGGGCCTGGGGGAGGCACTTGTTTCCGGTGAGATCACCCCTGATAATTTCATAGTCGACAAGGTGATCCTGGAAATAATAGCGGAGAAGATCCATTGTAAACCCTTTGAACTGATCACTGACAGCCTGCATAAAAAATTGATCAAAGCAGAAATTGAACCTGACCGGGCGGCAAAAGCTTCCATTACCAGGGAGGAAGTGCTGAGGATCAGCCGCCTTGCAAAGACCCTTGAAAAGAAATATGGCTTACCCCTTGATATTGAATGGGCCCTTGACCGCGATTTGCCTGAAGGCAAAGACCTGATGCTCCTTCAGTCAAGACCCGAAACTGTCTGGAGTCAGAAAAAGAAGCAGGCCCCTTCCTTACGAACAGGAATGGACTCTCTGGTCAATACGCTTATGAATCCGGTTTCCTCCTCTACCAATCAATAATTCCTGTATAATGAGTAATCCTGTAAAAAAAGCATTTTCAAGCCCCTATGACAGTGTACCCCCTGCGGGTGCTGAAGGCTGGCAAGACCTCTACCCCTATTTCCTGACTTTCAGGGACAAGAACAAAGAAGCTGATAATAAAAAATTCTGGTTCTGTGACAATACCCACTGGCCTACGGTCTTCAAGCCTTTTGATGTAACAACAGTAGAATACGCCATCCGTTGCCTCGGGGTCTATAATACGCGCCATCTGATGCTTCCTCCTGCCAATGGTATTGATTACCGCATCCAGGAAGGCTATGCCTATATGAGCCCTGTAGCTGTTGATCCCAGCCTGATAGGCGACAGGGTGCCGCATTTCACCCAGCGTGCAGGTCATTATTTCCAGAACTGGGATACCCTGATCGCAAACTGGCATAAAAAAGTGGATGCCACTATTAAAGAAATGGATGCCATTGAGTTCAATAAGCTTCCTGATATGGTTGACCTTGACGTGATCCTGAACGGGATCGGCCAGGATCCATCCTATGAGCTGATGGAGAACTACAATAAAATGATCCTTCTGTCTTATAAGATCTGGCAATATCATTTTGAATTTCTGAACCTTGGCTATATCGGCTACCTTGATTTCTTTGGTTTCTGTAAAGGAGCCTTTCCGGGTATTCCTGACCTTTCTATTTCCAGAATGGTGGCCGGTGTTGAGATTGACCTTTTTCGCCCTGATGAAGAGCTTCGGAAACTTTCGAAACTTGCTGTAGAGCTTGGCATTACTTCCATCATAAAAGAAAATGAGGTAAACCAGGGTCTTGCGTTGCTTGCCGGATCAGCTCAGGGAAAGACCTGGCTCGAAGTATGGGAGGCTGCCAAAGACCCATGGTTTAATTTTACCTCGGGTACTGGTTTTTATTCATCCGATAAATACTGGATCGAATACCTGGATATTCCTTATGGGTATATTCAGGATTATGTAAAAAGCCTTGAAACAGGCAAGAACATTGACCGCCCTGTAGCGCATATCATTGCAGAACGAAACAGGATCATTGAAGAATACCGTGATCTGCTGGATGATGAAGAAAGTAAAACAGCCTTCGACCAGAAACTGGGCCTGGCCCAGCTGGTATTCCCTTATGTAGAGAACCATAATTTCTATATTGAACATTGGGCCATGAGTATATTCTGGAAAAAGATGAAACAGCTTTCCAGTATGCTCCATGCTGAAGGTTTCTGGAACAATGCAGATGATATGTTCTTTCTGAAGCGTACCGAAATCCCTGAAGTGCTCTTTGATTATGGCAATGGATGGGCAGTTGGTGTGGATCCCGTAGGGCCTGATTACTGGCCTGAAGAGATCAGCCGCCGGAAAGTTATTCTGGACGCCCTGGCAACACGCCCGGCACAGACAGCATTCAATGAGCCGCCCGAGGTCGTGACTGAACCCTTTACCATTATGCTTTATGGCATCACCACCGATACCGTACAGCGCTGGCTGGGGGATGCAGAAACAGAAGGTGTACTCAATGGAATTGCTGCCTCCCCGGGTACAGTAGAAGGGCTGGCAAGAATAATCCGCAATTCAAATGACCTGAAAGACCTTCAGCAAGATGAGATTCTGGTGACGATGGTCACTGCACCCAGCTGGGTATCGGTCTTTAACCGTATTAAGGCAACCGTCACTGATATTGGCGGCCAAATGTCACATGCGGCCATCGTTTGCCGTGAATATGGCCTTCCGGCGGTGACGGGTACAGGATCTGCTACTTCAGCCATTAAAACCGGTGATCTGATCCGCGTTGATGGCTCTAAAGGGGTGGTAACCATTCTGGTAAAAGCAACAGCTGCGGAGGCAGTCTCCGAATCTAACCTGATGGATGTCAATGGATAAATATGCTGAACTTTTCAGGGCAGCAGGGCCGTATATGCGGGTACGAAAGAATGATATCCATATCCCTGTTTCGTACCTCTATGCGCTGCGCCTTCTTGATCTCTACCCTGATGCAGACAGGGATATTGTCATTGCAGCCATTATTCTGCATGACATAGGCTGGTATGCGATCGATTCAGCAGATCTGCTGACCAAGGCTTTTGACGGACCTGATTTCCTTACTTCCGATATCCGTTATCTGCATGAAACAGAAGGCGTAAAACTCGCCCGCCCCCTGCTTGCAGACCTGGGTTACGACAAGCAGTTCATAGAAAAGGTCTGTACCATTATTGACGGCCATGATACCCGTAAATTTGCCCTTTGCCTTGAAGATGAGCTGGTCAGGGATGCCGACAAGCTCTGGCGTTTTCACCCTGTGGGTGTGGCTATCGCCTGCGACTGGTTTAAACAGACACCCATCCAATATGCCGAGCGGCTTATCCTTGACGTAATTCCCCAGCTTCATATGGCTGGTTCCATGAAAATGGCAGAACGTGATATTAATGAAAGCCAGGAAATGTTTTTAATCGGAATTCTCTGATGGAGCATTATATAGACGGCGCATGGCATAGCCCGGCCTCAGGGCTCTACCTTACGGTAAATAACCCCTGTACAGGAGAACTTATCGGTCAGATTGCCAGGGGTTCGGCACAAGATGTAAATACAGCCCTTGAATCTGCCCAGGCCGCCTTCATTCTCTGGAAAAAACAGCCTATGGCAATGCGGGCAAAACTCCAGCATAAAGCCGCCGAACTGATGCGCATGAACCTGGATAAAATAGCCCTTACCCTTGCTCAGGAACTGGGCCGCCCTGTGGCAGGTTGCAGGCATGAGATACTCAGAAGCTCCGAGCTGCTTGACTATTATGCAGAAGAAGGTCTGCGCATGAAGGGTGAGATACCCTGGAACAATGAACCTGCAGAAAAAGCCTTTGTCATTCACCATCCGGTAGGCGTGGTGGTAGCCATTGCTCCCTTTAATTATCCTGTAAACCTGCTGATCTTTAAACTGGGTGCTGCCCTGATGACAGGCTGCACAGTAGTGGCAAAACCAGCTGAAGAAACACCACTTTCGACCTTAATGCTGGCAGAACTTTTTACTGAAGCCGGCTACCCGGCCGGGGTTTTTAATGTGATCACAGGCACAGGCTCCGAGATCGGTGATGCACTGGTAAGCCATCCCCTTACCCAAAAAATAGCATTTACCGGCGGTACCGGGGTCGGTCAGCATATTGGTGCTTTAGCTGCGGCATCCACCAAGCGGGTCACGCTTGAACTCGGGGGGCATTCACCGGCCATTGTCTGTGCCGATGCAGATCTTGAAAAGGCCGTGGAAGCAATTGCCCGCCATGGATTTGCCAACAGCGGGCAGTTCTGTTACCGCGTGAACAGGGTCTATGTTCATAAATCCATTGAGGCTGAATTCTCCTCAAAACTTGCAGCAATCGTTTCTGCCTATAAACTTGGCAATGCCCTGGATAAGGATACGGACCTGGGGCCCCTGATCAATGAGAAAATATTCAGGAATGCTTCCGGCCAGGTTGCAGATGCGCGTGAAAAAGGAGCAACCATCATTACAGGCGGCTTTCGCCTTACCGGGGGTATTTACGATACAGGTTTTTACTATTCCCCTACCCTGATCCAGGGAACTGATCATTCCATGAAGATCATGACCGAAGAGACCTTTGGCCCAGTGATCGGCATCATGGGCTTTGACCTGATTGATGAGGCCCTTGCACTTGCCAATGACAGCATCTATGGTCTTGCCGCCTATATTTTTTCTAAAGACATTAGTTTATGCCTGAAAATGGCCGATGAGCTTGATGCAGGCTCCATCTGGATCAACAATATCCACCGTTCCCATCATCATATGCCCTTTGGGGGCTTTAAGCAAAGTGGCATTGGCCGTGAGAAATCGGCCTATGGGCTGCAATCCTATACCGAATTGAAATCAATTTACCTCAGCTATTAAATATCGGCAAGATCAGACAAGCATATACCTGAATGAAAGATAAAACAGTCATTATTACCGGAGCTGCAGGCGGCCTGGGCCGGGCCTTTGCCCTTGGATTTGCAAAGGCCGGTGCCCGTGTAGTTGTCTGTGATACGAACCTGGAAGGAGCAGAACAAACTGCCGGCCTGATCAGTGAAGAAGGCGGAACCGCCATAGCCATTGAAACAGATGTCACCAGTGAAGTATCCCTTGCCTGCATGGTTATTTCTGTACTTAATTCTTTTGGAAAAATTGATATTCTGGTGAATAATGCAGCTATTTATGCAGGCATTATCCGCAAGCCTTTTTATGAGATCACTGAAGCAGAATGGGACCGTGTCATGGATGTAAATCTTAAGGGTACCTGGATGTGCAGTAAAAGTGTGGTGGCAGCTATGAAAGAGAAAGGGGGCAAGATCATCAATGTATCTTCGGCTACAGTATTCAGCGGCTCAGCCCAGTGGTCCCATTATGTGGCGTCCAAAGCCGGGGTCATAGGCCTTACACGCACCATGGCCAGAGAACTTGGAGAATTCAATATTAACGTCAACACAATTGCCCCAGGTTTTACCCTTACCCATGCCAGCCTTTCTCTTATGGAGAATGCGGCTGAATACGGGCTGGGCCGCAGCTCTTTAAAACGGCCTGCTACTGCCGGTGATATGGTAGGCACGGTACTCTTTCTGGCCTCGGAGGCTGCAGCATTCATGACAGGCCAGACCCTTGTCGTAGACGGAGGAAAACAGTTCATTTAAAAAAATAACTATATGCCATTAGTAATCTACAGAGAAATAAACGGGGATGAATACAGGGTTGAAGTACCTCTGGGAGCAACCATTATGGAAGGTTCTGTGCAGAACGATATTCCGGGCATCCTTGCCGAATGCGGAGGCTCATGCATGTGCGCCACCTGCCATGTCTATATTGATGAAACATTCCTGGAGCTTCTGCCGGAGCCTGAAGAAGAAGAAAATGAAATGCTCGAAGGCGTTGCCGCCGAACGTAAAGATACAAGCCGCCTGGGTTGCCAGGTCAGGATCACCCGCAAACTGGAAGGCCTGATCGTAAACCTTCCTGAAAGACAGATCTAAGCATGGACAAACGGGTCATCATTATCGGGGGCGGCCATGCCGGTTTTCAGGCGGCTGAATCGCTACGCCTCGAAGGTTTTACAGGGGGCATTCAGGTCATTACCAGTGAGCCTTATCTTCCCTATCATAAGCCCCCACTATCTAAGGGCTTTCTTTCCGGAAAACAGAATATGCAGGGGCTGTATTTCAGGCCTGCGGCTTTCTATGAAAAAAACAAGATTGAGCTTCTCCTCGCTGAAAGTGTAATTTCTATTGACGCCCTGGAGCGTACGGTATTGCTTTCAGGCGGAAGCATTCACCATTTTGATAAACTGATCATGGCTACGGGCTGCAAAGCAAGGAAGCTCCCTTTAGAAAACCTCCCCGAAAAAGGAATTTTTATATTAAGAGACCTTGACGATGCCCTGCTTCTGAAAGCTGCCATGTCTGAATCCAAACATGCAGTGGTGATCGGTGCAGGTTTTATCGGGCTTGAATTTGCTGCCGCCGCAGTGGAGAAAGGAATGCAGGTTACTGTAGTGGAAGCCCAGCCAAGGATCATGTCACGCGTGCTGCCTGAAATACTGTCTGAACTTTTTCTTAAAAAACATAAGGAACACGGCGTACATATTTTAACCGGTGTACAGGTTAAAAAAATCACCGGCGTGCATGCCGTGAGCGGTATTGAACTTGATGACGGTACCATGATTGATGCCGGTATGGTCGTAGCAGGTATTGGAGTTACCGCCAATGATGAGCTTGCTGCCCGGGCAGGTCTGGCCTGTATGAATGGAATAATTGTCAATGAATATCTCCAGACTTCCTTCCCTGATATCTATGCAATAGGCGACTGTGCCTTGCATGAGAACAAATTTGCAGGTAAACAGGTACGCCTTGAATCTGTACAGAATGCCGTTGACCAGGCAAGAACAGTTGCCATATCCATTACAGGGAATCCTAAAAAATTTCATGCTGTACCCTGGTTCTGGACCGACCAGTATGATGTGAA
>JAYWCR010000008.1:0-8731 GCA_043780395.1 Sphingobacteriales bacterium | reverse complement strand
TGAATATAACCAAGCTTAGCATTCATCATACGGCCAAACATCTTAGGGTACCAGTGATATACACCAGCAAGCATACCGCAGATTGCTGCACTACCCATTACAAGGTGAAAGTGAGCAACCACAAAGTATGTATCATGGAGGTTAATGTCAAGAGATGCATTACCAAGTATAATACCTGTAAGGCCACCTGTGATAAAGAAAGAAACCAGTCCGATGGCGAACAACATTGCAGGGGTAAAGTGGATATTTCCCTTCCATAGAGTTGCAAGATAATTGAATGTCTTAACAGCAGAAGGAACAGCAATGATCAGTGTAGTGATCATAAAAACACCACCAAGTAAGGGATTCATTCCGGTTACAAACATATGGTGACCCCAAACCACAAATGATAAAGCAGTAATACCCATCAGAGATCCAATCATGGCCCTGTAGCCGAAAATTGGCTTCCTTGAGTTGACAGAAATAACTTCAGAAGTAATACCAAGGGCCGGCATGATCACAATATAAACCTCAGGGTGTCCAAGGAACCAGAATAAATGTTCCCATAGAATAGGGCTACCACCTGTCTGGGATAAAGCCTCACCACCGATATAAATATCTGAAAGGAAAAAACTTGTTCCAAAACTTCTGTCGAACACGAGCAATAAAGCACCTGAGAGTAATACTGGGAAAGAAAGAAGACCGAGAATCGCTGTAAGTAAAAATGCCCAGATTGGAAGAGGCATTTTTGACATCGACATTCCCTTAGTACGCATGTTAAGCACAGTACTGATGTAGTTGATACCTCCCATCAGCTGGGAGGCAATAAATAGCACCATACTTATGAGCCAGAAGGTCATACCGGCTCCGGAACCGGGAACAGCTTTAGGCAATGCACTTAATGGAGGGTAAACGGTCCATCCTGCACTTGCAGGGCCTGTCTGAATAAAGAATGAGGCCATAAGAACCATACAAGCCGAAAAGAAGAACCAGTATGAAAGCATGTTTACAAAAGGTGATGCCATATCTCTTGCTCCAAGCTGCAGAGGAATCAGCAGGTTACTGAAAGTTCCGCTCAAACCAGCTGTAAGAACAAAAAAGATCATAATAGTTCCATGGATCGTAATCAGCGATTCATAAAAATCAGGTTTTAGCCTGCCACCTTCAGCGAAGTTCTTTCCGAGTAATGTTTCCAGAAAAGGAAAGCTTTTGTCTGGCCAGGCAAGCTGAATACGAAAGATGATAGAAAGGAGCATGCCAATTACGCCCATGATCACTCCTGTGATCAGGAACTGCCTGGCAATCATCTTATGATCCTGACTGAAAACGTATTTGGTAATAAATGACTCTTTATGATGAGCTGCCCCATGCCCATGCTCCTGTTGAGGGGATTGGGTTGCAGGTATTGATGAAACCTCTGTATGCTTAATTATCGTCTCCATGATCGTTAGTTTAGTTGGCTGTAAGCGCTAAGCTTTTGTTGATGTCCAGTCGTTTCTTGTCTTCGGCAATTTTAATCTGCTGTCTGTTTGCAGGTATGCTGTACCATGGCTTGAGATGACTTCTCCAGGTTTTATACTCCTGATTTGTCACTACCCTGATCACACGGCCCATATTATAATGCCCTGCACCACAGATCTTGGCACATAGCATGATATAATTAAAGGTATCTACCCCCAGCTTAGCACGCATTTCCTGTGTGGTAATTGTAGGCGTAAAATAAAAGTAAGTAGGTACTCCCGGTACGCAGTTCATCTGAACCCTGAAATAAGGCATATACGCACTATGGATAACATCCTTTGCATTCAGGATAAGCTTCACTGGCCTTCCTACAGGAAGCACGATGGTATCTCCCTGCTTGTCTATTACATCGTCAGAAGAATTTCTGTCTTTGAAATCTACACCAAGCACATTACCACCCTGAATAAGCTTGTAATCTTTTTTTCCTAAAACGCCATCTGCACCAGGATATCTGGCCCACCATTTCCACTGTTCAGCTGTAAGCTCCACAGTAACAACGTCTTTATGCCCCTTCAGTTCATCACCGTTAAAAATATGTCTCCATGTAAAGAATCCAAAAATAACAAGTACAGTCAGCACGATTGCAGGTGCAATGGTCCAGGCCTGTTCAAGCTTGTTGTTCTCAGGATAGAAATAAGCCTTGCGGGTTTTATTATGACTGTAAAAGTACGACCATCCAAATAAAAGGATATGCGTTACTACGAAAACAAAACCAATTATATAGCAGGTTATCTTAAACAGGTTATCGGTAATTGCACCATGGATAGAAGCGGCGGGAGGTAAAAGCTGTGCACCATGTACATCAATTTCCCAGGCAACACCTACGAAACTTGCAATTAAAAAAATGAAGAACAATGCTCCATTAATATAATTCCAGTTTATAGGTTTTGACTTCCCATTCACCTCATTTGAAAGCTCATAGATACCAAATGCTTTTCCGGTAAGAGCCATGAACTGACCTGCAATAACGATAAGCAGCACAACGCTGATCACACCAATCCACATCTGAGCACTACCTGCGGCCTCAACCGGTGCGGCTGAACCACCTGTCTGCGCTAAAACCGGCAGACTGAGCAATGATACAAACAGGAACAATAAAATAGATTTAAGCCGGCCAGCATTAAGCAAGTTGCTCTTCATACTGATTGCCTTATTTTTATTCATATCTCCAAACCAAATCATATTCAAATTAATTATTCAACAATTAAAAAAGCGGTGTGTTTTATACATTCTCAATATGGTGATGTAAACTTTCTTCCATAAATGGATGATCACTTACACGCAATGGAAGCTTTGACAAGCTCCACATGGCCGAATAAGAGATAATACCGGCAAATAAAAGAAACGCACCAACTTCAGGAAGATCAATTCCCCAGTTACCCTTTACTGTTCCCGGCATAACCTGAATAAACCAGTCTAACCAGTGACCAAGAATGATAACAACAGAAATGATTTTTAACGTTCTGTAATTCCGCTTTGCATCACTTGTAAGTAAGGAAAAGAAAGGAATTACAAAGCAGATGATAATATTCAGCCAATAGATAAACTTATACCCATAGTCAGCTCTCCACCGTGTAGTGATATAAAAAGACTCTTCTCCGATATTACTGTACCAGGTAAGCATGAACTGAAAGAACCAGGTATAGGTAAAGAAAATTGTAAAGGCGAACATCAGGGTACCAAGGTTCTGCATATGGTTTTCATTTACATCTGCAAAATATCCCTTTTCCTTAAGCAAAATCAGGGTTAATGTAATTACAGAAAGACTACTCACCCAGATACCACCGAAATTATACCATCCAAACATTGTTGAGGCCTCATGTGCTTCATTTGACATCATTACCATGAAAGAGAAAAGCGTCTGAGAAACAGCAAAAACAACTAAGAAAGCTGTAGCGATCATAAACGTTTTCCGGTATAATGCCGGACTTGCTCCATCTTTATCCTGTTGAATATCCAGAGCTCTGAGCTTGGCACCAAAAATGATCCACGCTACCATGAATACACTGATCCCTAAAATGAAAGTTGGAATATTAAGCAAAACCTTTTTATGCAGAATGTTCCTGTCAAAAATATGACTTGCAGCATCTGTCAGCCCAGGCGTATTCCAGGTCTGATAAAGGTTATGTGTAAGCAAGCCTCCGCCAATCACCAGAACAAGCAGAACAGCTGCCACGATCAGGGTATTTGCGAATGCCTGTGGTACCCTGAGCATGATCACTGACCATCCTGATTTTGCAGTATAAGATACTGCATAGAAAAACAGACTGCCAACGGCGATGCCCACGAAATAATAACTGCAAACCAGCAGGTTTCCCCATGTGCGAGCTGGATTGTCAGAATGGATGAAGTAACCTGCGATCAGGCATACCAAACCAGCGATTGCAGTCAGAAGGGCTAATCGACGGGTTTTGTCAGGAAATTGATATTGTTCGGTAGTCATGAATGTAATCCTCTAAATTTAAAATCTTAACCTCAGGGTTTTCCCTGTTGTAACTGGTGTACATACATAACGATCTTCCAGCGCTCTTGCTGAGATATCTGTGATGCATATGGACCCATATTATTAACACCGTAAGTAATCGAATGGTAGATCTTACCGTCTGTCAGATCTTTCATATGATTTGCTCCACTCCTGCTTGAATTCCCATTGCTGTAAGAAGGTGGTTTAACCACACTCTGATCCATGGCAACAGGTCCATTACCCTGGCCCGTCATTCCATGGCAGGCAGAACAGAAACTCTGGTAGAGCTGCTTGCCCTGACCAATAGTTACAGCATCCTCTGCAAACGGGCTTTTCAACTCACGTCCGGCAGCTTCATAACCCGCAAGTGAATTTGCATAGTGAAAGGGTACATAGCCAACTGAAACAGGAACTGTTCCTGCAACCGGGGTCTGTGAAGAAGAGCCATCTTTTGTCGCAGCATCCGGAGAATCCGGGTTGTAAGGAACAGATGGGTACATATTTGGGGCATATTCATAACCACGATCCCTTTTCCCTCTTATACAGGAACTGAGGAGCAGGCTGGAAGTGGTAAGTATGATTAGACTGGTTATTATCCGGTTTCTGGATATCATCGTTATCTGGTATTAAAATTCTCTGTATGTAATTTCTGACACTCCGGTGCTTTTCAGCAGGTCTGTCAGTTTTTGATTGTCTTCAGTTTCTACTGAAAGAACCATAGCAAAGCGATCATTTGTACTGCGGGGGTCAAAGATAGCTGGCTTTGATCCAGGATACATTCCATTTACATAAAAGTAAGCGAACGCCATACCCAGGGATGCAAAAAGAACGGTAAGTTCAAAGGTAATAGGTACAAAATCAGGCCATGGAAAATGAGGTTTCCCTCCAATATCCATTGGCCAGTCAATACCGTTACAATAAGCGATCAGGGCAATGGCCGAAAGGCCACCCACACAACCAAAGGCAAATGCCACCTTTGGTAACCGTGAACGGGGAACGCCAAGCATATGGTGAAGTCCATGAACAGGGTAAGGAGTAAAGACATCAAAAATGCTATGACCTTTGGACTGTACAGACCTTACCCCATCTTTAAGAAGACTTTCATCGTCATATGAAGCAACTATAAATTTTGAATTATTCATTTGAGCCTCCTTTTGGATTTTTTGAAGAAGATGTCGAAGTACTTGCAATTACAATATCACCGTATGGAGCACCATGAGTGCCTCCATGAACTCCTGCAAGTTCAGCCTCAAGCTGTAGCTTCTGTGATTGCTCACTTTGAGTATTAAGAAGTAGTTTCACTTCAGCCATAGCAATGGATGGGAAGAACTTTATAAAGAGAAGGAACATGGTCATGAACAGTCCTATCGAACCAACAAAGACTGCAACATCGACAATAGTTGGGTAGAACATGGCCCAGCTTGAAGGAATATAGTCACGGTGCAGGGAAAGAACAATAATTACGAAACGCTCGAACCACATACCAATATTTACAAAAATTGATAGGATCCAGGTTAGCATAATGTTCGTTCTGATCTGACGGAACCAGAGGATCTGAGGAATGATCACGTTACATGAGATCATCATCACCCAGGCCCACCAGTACGGACCGGACGGACGTGTGTAGAAGAAATGGTATGCCTCATATTCTGAACCTGAATACCAGGCTACAAAAAACTCAGTACCATACGCCACTCCTACTACCGAACCTGTAAGGATAAGAATCCTGTTCATGGTTTCAATATGCTCACGGGTAATATACTTTTCAAGCTTCAGTACTGATCTGGCCACAATAAGCAGGGTCTGAACCATACCAAAACCTGAGAAAATAGCTCCGGCTACAAAATAGGGAGGGAAAATGGTTGTATGCCATCCCGGAATCAGGGAAGTTGCAAAGTCAGAACTCACAATAGAGTGTACTGAGAGTACCAGTGGAGTGGCAAGACCAGCAAGAATAAGACTTACTGATTCAAAACGAACCCATTGGCGGGCCGATCCGGTCCATCCGAAACTAAGTACTGAATAAACCTTCCGGGTCATTCCTTTCGCACGGTCTCTGATCGTACCGATGTCAGGAATAAGACCTACATACCAGAATACAAGGGAAACAGTGAAATAGGTACTTACCGCAAACGCATCCCATACAAGGGGTGAGTTAAAGTTCACCCATAAACTACCGAATGTATTCGGAAGCGGGAAGATCCAGTAAAATAACCAGGGGCGGCCCATGTGACCAAAAATATAGGTCGCTGCACATATAACGGCAAACAGGGTCATGGCCTCTGCAGAGCGGTTAATTGAATTCCGCCAGTTCTGCCTGAAAAGCAGCAACACAGCAGAGATCAGGGTACCGGCGTGACCGATACCTACCCACCAGACAAATCCGGTGATATCCCATGCCCAGCCTACGGTCTTGTTCAGACCCCACTCGCCTACTCCGTTCCAGAAGGTATCCCCAATGGCTACCAGCCATACAATAAGAAAGAAGAACGAGGCTGTAAAGCCAAGAATCCAGTTCCTTGTCGGCGGTCCTTCTACCGGCTTTAAAACTTCGTCAGTGATCTGACCTAAGGTAACCTCATCTCCGGTGATAAGAGGTTGTCTGTATAATGAAAGTTCCATAATTAATTCTTGTTAAAGGCTGTTTGGATTGGCCTCTTTATAATCGATATCCCGGTTTCTTACTTTTGTCATATAACCAATTCCTGGCTGAATGCCCAGTTCTTCCAGTACGTAATAAGTGCGCTCGTTCTTCAGGTATGTAGATACCTCTGAGTTCGGGTCATTTATATCACCAAAGATAATGGCATTTGCAGGGCAGGTTTGCTGACATGCAGTTTTAATCTGGCCGTCTGCCAGAGGCTTACTTGCAATCTTGGCTTCCAGTTTTCCTGCCTGGATTCGCTGAACACAGAAAGTACATTTTTCCATAACACCTCTGGAACGAACCACGACATCAGGGTTAAGTACCATCTTTCCAAGACTGTCATTCATATGATAGTCAAACTGATCGTTGTCAAAATACTTGAACCAGTTAAACCTTCTTACTTTATACGGACAGTTGTTTGCACAATACCGTGTACCAAAACAGCGGTTATAGATCTGCTGGTTAAGACCTTCAGAACTATGCATTGTTGCAAGTACCGGACATACCGTTTCACATGGAGCATGGTCACATTGCTGACAAAGCATTGGCTGGTGAAAGACCGACACATTATCGATTTTGTCATAACGGCCTTCTTTATCAAGCTTACCAAGCTCACTTTCTTTTTGGTAGCTCTTACCATCAAGATTAAATGAATAATAACGGTCAATCCTGATCCAGTGCATCTCCCTGCGTCGACGTACTTCATCCTGGCCTACAACTGCAATATTATTTTCAGAAACACAGGCTACCACACAGGCACCGCAACCGGTACATGCATTCAGGTCAATAGACATTCCCCAGTGATGTCCTTTCTTTGGGATCGGATCAAATACGTCAGGCTTGTTCTCATCGCCCTCTTTATCTGTATGTCCAGAACCAGCAAATGGATTCTTGATATAATCAGTAAGGATGGTTTCACGGATCATGTCACGGCCTTCGATCGTATCATGGGTCTGGGTACGTGCATACTGCCTGTTACCAGTTGTCTTGGTGATCTCAGCCTTTCCATGGTACTGGAAAGAACCATTGGCAAAACTTACGAACGGATAAGCATTCTTACCCACGTTATTTCCTGCTTTACCTACCGCTGTACGGCCATAACCCACAGCAAGTGAAGCAGATCCATAAACCTGGCCCGGCTGGATCAGGATAGAGACAACAGTAGTAGCCCCGTTGGACTGTAAAGTCACCATATCACCGTCACGCAGGCCTCTTTCATGGCATTCGCGTTGTGATATAGCCAGGTAATTATCCCAGGTTACTTTCGTAACCGGGTCTGGTAATTCAAGCAACCAGGGATTGTTGCTGTACTGCCCATCTCTGATGGAAACCATCTGATAAAGTTCAATTTCCAGCTTGTCCGAGCTTTGTGCACTATTCTTTACCAGGGTCTGAACAACTGCGCTCAGATCGTGAGAAAATATATATTTTTTAGATGGTGCCTGTGGACCTACGATCACACCAGCTTTCAACAGATTAACCCAGTTAGCTGTAAAATCACCGCTGATCCCAAGACGGGGGAAAATATTTGTTTTCCAGTTCGTTTTCAGAAAATCATAATAGGCCTGAGGCTTGGTAGAATCTGCAACTGAAGGTTCATCAGTTTCAACACCCTCTTCAGAAACACTTGCATGCATTCCGGTGGATGAAGCTCCGATATTTCCAGGCCCGGCAGAATCCGATTCCATAACCATGGCAGCAACAGCCGGAGCTGCAGCTGAATCCTTTTTGGACGTATCTGATGCAGATCTTGTAGCAGTCGCAGTAGGCTTCACGGGAAGAGAGGCAAATGCCCAGTTCAGCAAACTCTGCTGAGTGGCACGTGAATCAAATACCGGATTGATAGTAGGCTGTACAATGGCAAAAATATTCTGTTTTGCCTCTATATCATTCCATGACTCCAGAAAATGGTGATCCGGAGTAATAGCATCACAGAAAGCAGCCGTTTCATCCGTTCTGTCGGCAAAAGAAACCTTCAGACCCACCTTACGAAGGCCTTCCTGGAATGCAATACTCTTTGAATAATTATAAACAGGGTTGGTACCGTAAAAGAATATGGCATCTACCTGACCACGGTTCATGGAATTAACAAGTTCCATTACTTCGGCGTCATTTCCCTG
>JAYWCR010000007.1:0-6891 GCA_043780395.1 Sphingobacteriales bacterium | reverse complement strand
CCTACCTCTTCCCCCAAACCGACTTCAGGTAATAAGCAGCCATCTTGGGCTTGCGGTCTTGAGTGAAGACCCCTTTCCAGTTCATGGCGCCAAACCTGTTGATGGCCTGGGCCGTTTTAAAGTCTGCAAATGCCCATACATGCATGCCGGTTACAAAGTCTTTGGTACTGGCAACATCAAGGTAGGCTTTGATGAAATTCATCTGATATTCTTCGGTAAACATTTCTGTCTCCATGGAATGCCTTCCAGGGTAGGCATCTGCTCCAAATTCCGTGACGATGATGGGCTTATTATACTTTCGATGATTTGCATCCAGTTCATTGCTCAATAGTTTTGCAGCAGCTACCAGGTCACCGCTCTGGCTATACCAGCCGTAATACCTGTTGATACAGATCACATCGGACAAGGCCAGCCATTCATCAGGGCCGCCCCCTAAACCTACGATAGAGGTCAGACGTGTATCATCAGCCTCTTTGGCGGTTTTAAAGAGTTCTGCAAAAAAGCTCAGGGATACAGAATCAGCAACTGATTTTCTCCCGCCTTTAAAATCCATGCTTTTGGCAATAGGCTCATTAGCCAGGTTCCACATGATCACCGAGGGGTGGTTTTTATCACGGGCAATGAGTTCTTTGATCTGCTGCTTGCAGGTTTCCTTGCGCTCATTGATCAGAGCAAGGTCATTATCGAAATAAAGCCCAACTGCCGGTATTTCGTCAATGATCAGAAAGCCCTGCTTATCGGCCTGAGCCATATATTCTTCATCATAGGGGTAATGAGAAGTACGGAATGAATTGGCCCCTACCCATTTCAGCAGGTTAAAATCCTTTATAAGCACCGGATAGGCTGTTCCTTTTCCAAAGACCGGAAAGTCTTCATGCTTGCCGAAACCCTTCAGGAAAACAGGCTTTCCGTTCAGTAAAATATGCTTATTATCCACGGCAATGGTTCGGACACCCACTGCCAGTTCATAGGTATCAGTCGTAACAGCACCTTCTTCCAGGCTTACTTTTAACTGATAAAGAAAAGGATCTTCTACCGACCAGAGGTGCGCACGGGGAACCTTAATAGAAGCCGTTGCATTCTCTCCATCAAAGGTTAAACGCGCTTCAAACGTATGCCCCTCTCCTTCCAAAACAACCTTACCAGTTTTCACCAACCCCTGCTTTCTGACCTTGACTTCCACCAGGCCTTCTTCATGTTGAATGGTTGTTTTTACTGTAATATCAGCTATGGAACTGGAAGGAACGGTATACAGCCACACCGGCCGGTCCAGGCCACCAAAGGGGAAAAAGTCGAAGTTTGATTTAGGATTGTTATTAAACATCCCTCCGGATGGCAAGCCGCCTACGGGCACACGGCCAGGCTTCAGTATATTTTCAACCCGGATGGTGATGCGGTTAGGTTTATTCCAGTTCACAAGCCCCGTCACCTCAAAGGCAAAAGGAAGATGCCCCCCTTCATGCTGGCCTACAGGCTTTCCATTCATCCAGACCTTTGCTCCATAGGTAGCAGAACCTACCCGCATATAGATCTTCTGCCCATCCCAGCTTTTAGGAATATAGGAGCTTTGCTCATACCAGACTGGCCCCATATAATCACGCATCCCGTCAATCTGCTCGTTCCAGCTTCCGGGAACTGCAATAGGAACACTTCCCTGTAAGCCTGTATACCAATGCGCTGACTCACCCGCTTCCACCGAATCTTTTTTAAACTGCCAGATGCCTGAAAGATTGATCGTATTGCGGATCTCATTCTGCTGGGGGTAAAGGCCGATCTCATTTACATCAGCAGTCTTTAAGTTCTGGGCTGAACTGACAAGACTGATAAGGAGGAAGGCAATAAGGCAAACGAAGCTGTTTTTCATGGACGGGCGAAAGCGATTAAAGTAGGGTAGATTTTTTAGACGGAATCAGTAGCTGCATCAAAATCCAGGCAGCCAGATAGGTCAGGCTGCAGGCTGCGAACATGATAAAATAACCTGTCTGCACCTGATGAATGGCCTTATAATGATCAAAAAGCTGACCTGCACTTTCAGCTATAAAGATTCCTCCTAAGGCACCAAACATGCCCCCGATACCAATGACCGAGGCTGTTTCTGTTTTCGGAAATGAATCACTGACAGTCGTATACATATTTGCGCTCCAGGCCTGATGAGCTGCCATGGCAAGCCCAATGGTCATCACTGCCAGCCACATACTATAACTGCCCATATACTGGGTAAATATGACCGGAGCTGCAAGACAGGCGTAGATGAACATAGAGGTTTTACGGGCCCGGGAAACGGACCACCCCTGCTTCATAAAATTCATAGGCAGCCAGCCCCCGGCAATACTGCCCAAAGTAGCCATGGTATAGGCAAGGGCAATGGGTAAGGCAAGGGCCGTACCTTTCAAGCCATATTGCTTACCCAGAAAATCCGGTAACCAGAAGAGATAGAACCACCAGACTGGATCTGTCAGAAATTTCCCTAAAGCAAAGGCCCAGGTCTCCTTTATGCCCAGTAACTGCATCCAGGTGAACTGCGGCACTTCAATAGCAGCGGTCTTATCGGCATCATCTGCATTTATATAGGCATATTCTGCAGCCGAGATCTTCTTATGTCTCGAGGGTACTTCATAATAGATGAACCATAATACCAGCCAGACAAAGCCCAGGAGACCGGTCAGCACGAATGCCATGCGCCAGCCCCATACGAGCACGATAAAGGGAACGGTAAGGGGCGCAATGATGGCCCCGATATTCGTTCCTGAATTAAAGATACCGGTAGCAAAGGCTCTTTCTTTTTTAGGGAACCATTCGGCAATTGTTTTTATAGCACTCGGGAAGTTCCCTGCTTCGGTAATTCCCAAAGCACCGCGAACGATAAAAAAACCAAAGGAACGGGTCACTGCCGCATGGGCCACGGCTGCAAGGCTCCAGAGCCCTGTTGCCCAGGCATAGCCGAGCTTTGTACCGAGCTTATCAATCAGTTTACCGGATGCAAGCAGGCCTACAGCATAGCATAATTGAAACACCACCACAATATGGGCGTAGGTCGTTTCTGTCCAGTTATATTCCTGAGACAGTATCGGCTTTAAGAGGCTGATCACCGCCCGGTCCAGATAGTTGATGGTGGTAGCAAAAAACACCAGGCTGCAGATGGTCCAGCGGTAGTTTACACTTGGGCCAGCAGGCTCTACAGAGACTGATGACATTTTTTCGATCGTTTTATACACCGCTGAATTTTGTAAAACCGCCATCCACTACGATCTCTGAGCCTGTGACAAAGGCCGAAGCATCGCTTAATAAATAAATAAGTGCACCTGCCAGCTCTTCAGGCTTTCCGAAACGCTTGAAGGGTGTATTCTTGAGAATTGCATGCGCCCTTGCCTTATAGGATCCATCCGCTTCTGTAAGCAGATTCTTGTTCTGACTGGTCAGAAAGAAACCGGGTACAATAGAATTCACCCTTATTTTATCACCGAAGCGGTTCGCCACCTCTACTGCAAACCATTTCGTATACATATCAATCGCCGCTTTTCCCATACTATAACCCAGCACTTTGGTAATGGCAGCTTTAGGGCTTACCGAAGAAATATTGACAATACTCCCCTTTCCGCCCTCAGCCATGGCAGCGCCAAATACCTGGGTAGGGATGATCGTGCCCCAGAGATTTAAGGTAAGGGCCTGTTTCATTCCATCTATATTCATGGCAAAAATATCCGCTTCATTCTCGACAATGGCCTCCGGCACATTTCCTCCGGCTGCATTGACCAGGCCATCAATACGGCCATATTTTTGAAGCACGGTTTCTCTTAGCCTGACAAGGTCAGCTTCTTCCAGCACATTGGCAGCCATCCCAAAGGCATAACCTCCGGCATTGGTAACTTCAGCGGCCCGGGCTGTACATTTCTGCTCGTCCCGGCCTGTTATAATGGCCGTTCCGCCAGCTTCGACTACAGCATTTACAAAGCTGTTTCCCAGCACTCCTGTTCCGCCCGTAATAATTATGACCTTCCCGGTAAGAGAAAATAATCCACTCATTTTTTTCCTGTTAATTTTAACTGCATGTGTAACTAAAGCTAACAACTTATTCGCCTTATATACATCCACGGCCAGGTATTAATAGCCCGAATCTATACGCCTTTAATGCAAATCAGGCAAGATTCAGGTCTTTGTTTATCTATTAGCAGCATTATACCTTTGAATTACATACCTGATATTTATGAAGCTATATGTGCTCTGAGAGTCGGAGGTTAATTTAACCTTGTTATGATCAATAGAATCAGTAGCAGTGGAATCATTATCATAATTTTTTAACGGAAGATCCTATGCATTACTTTATATTGAAATACATAAGAAAAGGAGATAAATACTGTACCTTAAGAAGTTCATCAGGCTGAGAGTCTATAAATAATACAGTAGGCATACCGTAGAAAAAAAATTTATTCCATTTACCAGCGAATACTATTGCGAAAAGAAGATATGAATTATTTATGAGGAATAGAAATTACATACTTCATGCTCAGGCATAACATTCAGCGTTATCAGTAAAACTTTTACTTTTTTTCACCAGGAGGGTACCAGATTTAAATCCCAAATCATAACCGGCTATATATGAATTTAAAAAATATACAGTGCATCATCTTCCTCGCATCAGCACTGGCGTTGGTTACGGCAACCCTGAAAGCCCAAAATCCAGAAAATGTAAAACCAGTTAAGCTGTCGCAGTTCACACCTGGCGCCCTCTGGCCTGACAATAACGGCAGGCATATTAACGCGCATGGCGGAGGTTTCATTTATGACAAGGGGACTTATTATTGGTTCGGCGAGCACAAAATAGCGGGCAGCGCGGGGAACCGTGCCATGGTTGGAGTTCATTGTTATGCATCCCATGATCTTTACAACTGGAGAGATGAGGGCATTGCTCTCAACGTATCAGAAGATACGACAAGCGATATTGCCAGGGGTTGTATCCTTGAAAGACCGAAAGTGGTATTCAACAAAAAGACCCGGAAGTACGTGATGTGGTTCCACCTCGAGTTGCGGGGAAAAGGCTATGAAGCAGCACGCGCAGGTATTGCCACTGCTAATAAAGTAAACGGACCTTATACGTTCATTAAAAGCTACCGCCCAAATGCCCGCTTTATGCCATACCTTCCGGAAGGAACATCAGAAACGGATAAAGTGGATTGTACAAACCCCAAAAATAAAAGCGAGGGATTCTTTTGCCGGGATGTACCGGGTGGCCAAATGGCGCGCGATATGAATGTGTTTGTCGATGACGACGGTAAAGCTTATCATATTTTTTCTGCAGAAGAAAATTTTACACTCGACATCGCTGAGCTTACTGACGACTATACCGGCCATACAGGAAAGTTTTCACGGGTATATGCAGGCCATCAGACTGAAGCTCCTGCCATTTTCAAAAGAAACGGAATCTATTACCTGATTGGTTCCGGCACAACAGGCTGGAAACCTAACCCTGCACGTTGGTTCAGCACAAAATCAATTTATGGTCCCTGGACTTATCACGGCAATCCATGTGTAGGTCCCGGGTCTGAACTTACTTTCGGAGGCCAAAGCACTTATGTTCTTCCTGTTGCCGGAAAAAAGGATGCCTTTATCTTCATGGCAGATAAGTGGGTACCTGACAATGCCATTGACGGCCGCTACCTGTGGCTGCCCATTCATTTTAAGGGTACAGATATTCAGATAGACTGGATGGAAAAATGGGATTTGAAAGCTTTCAATAAGTAAACAATTATACCCCGCTGCCAGCACATTGGTGGCCGGTGCCGAAGGCAGAACCTCCGGCACTTATAATTTCGGCCACTCATAGTTTATATTTTAATTTCGAAGCCCCGGCATCTATCAATAGCCCGGGTTTTGTTCAAGCACAGCATCCTTATTCAGCTGGATCTCTGTGAGCGGAATCGGTAACAGGGTATTCGTTGCTGAGAGTCCGGTAATATTGACCCCTCTGCCCACTACCCTGCTCAAAAGGGTTCCGGTACGCATTAAGGTCATGCGCCGGTTCTCTTCAGCAATAAGTTCACGGGCCCTTTCGTCCAGAATAAAGTCCATGGTAATGTCACCTGGCCCGACCAGCGGAGCTTTCGCCCTTGCCCTGATAATATTGATAGTACTTGCAGCACCACCCAGGTCACCTTGCTTAAACTGGGCTTCAGCCTTGAGCAGATAGGTTTCACCTAGGCGCATGACAATCACATCCTTAATGGTCGCAAAGCCAAACACATCATTAGGGTCGTACTGATCCCATTTATTGGTCTTGGGTACAATTAGCCTGTTCGTATCAACCCCCGGACCTGGTACAACGAGCTGCCCGTATTTGGGAGAAGTAGGATTGTTATAATAATAAGACCGGCGCAGGTTGAAGCGTGAGTTGCGCATATCACCCGGTCCATAAAGGCCGTTCAGTACAAAGTAAGTAAGGGCCATTCTGCTGATACCCCTTCCTCCTAAAGAATCGCAAAGCAACATACCCGCCTGCTGATGGTAGCGGCTGCCCCAGACACGCCTGTATTGCGGCACTCCAAAGGCATAGCCCTGGAAAAAGGGTGAACTGGTCAGGCCCGTTCCGCCAATCACGGTCTTTGGATTTTCAATCTCGAAAACCCAGATGGCCTCTTTATTTCCCTGGTTTCTGCGCTGGTTCCCGTACTGGAACATATCTGAAAAAGGATCGCCGGGGGCGGATGATTTCACCCCATAGCGCGAAGCTGTAAGGCTGAAAAAACCACTTTTGATCACGGCATCTGCTTCGGCCTGGGCATTCGCATTGTCATTCGTGCGCAGGTAAAATTCAGCAAGGAGCTGCGATGCCATGGATGTATTTACCCGGCTATACATCTTGCCTTTTGAGTTGAGCTTTACCCCTTCAATAGTAGG
>JAYWCR010000006.1:0-17968 GCA_043780395.1 Sphingobacteriales bacterium | reverse complement strand
CCTCCCTTCCCATCTCCCTGCATATAAAGGCCCTTAGCGGAGATGAGATAAAACAAAGGCCCCCGGTCAATACTGACAGAGGGGCCGTCTGGCTTAATTTTAAGCTTCCAGAGATTTCATATCAATGACAAACCGATACCGTACTTGTTCCTTCATCATGGTCTCAAAGGCCCTGTTAATTTCCTGAATTGGAATGATCTCTACCTCGGGCAAAATTGAATGCTTAGCGCAGAAGTCCAGTACTTCCTGGGTCTCGGCAATACTGCCAATAAGAGAACCGGCCACAGAGCGCCTTTTTGAGGCTATCTGCATATTATTCAAAGGTTTTTTATAAGGGTTCAGAAGACCTACAGCCACGATGGCACCATCTCTTTTCAGCAGGTTTGCATACAGATTGATATCATATTCATCAGGGATGGTATTCAGGATAAAATCAAATTCAGCCTCATGAAGGGTAAGATCTGACTCTTCATTAAAGACGATCACCTCATGGGCACCAAATCGCTGGGCATCGGCCCGCTTGGCCTCTTTAGAAGTAATGACGGCCACGCTGGCTCCCATGGCTACAGCAATTTTTACGGCCATATGACCCAGGCCTCCAAGACCAACGATGGCAACTTTCTTGCCCTCCTTAACGCCCCAGTGTTTTAAGGGTGAATAAGTGGTGACCCCTGCACAAAGGATCGGAGCAGCAGCTTTTATATCCAGGGACTGAGGAATTTTAAGTACAAAAGATTCTTTCACAACCAGGTTACTGGAATAACCGCCAAACGTATTGAACTTGCTCCCGTCTGGTTTCATATACCCATTATAGGTGGCTGTCCAGCTTACCGGACCCTCACAATAATTTTCAATTTTTTCCTTGCATGAAGGGCATGCACCGCATGAATCGATCATGCAGCCGACACCTACAATATCCCCTTCTTTATGCTGGGTGACGGCAGCACCTATACCTGTAATTCTGCCAATGATCTCATGGCCGGGTACACAGGGGTAAATGGTATTATGCCAGTCATTCTTTACCTGATGCAGGTCTGAATGGCAAACACCGCAATACAATACTTCTATAAGTACCTCATCTTCTTTAGGTTGTTCACGCTCAAAATCCATTAATGAAAGATGACTGAACAAGGAACCTTTGGCTCCGTATCCTTTTGTTTTTATAACTGACATGTCTATATATTGAAATGAATTCGACCTCCACGGATTTTGCAAATCTCCGGCCATAAGCAGGTCTGGCATACTTATAGTTACCTGATTTTTATACAAGTAACTAAACATAAGTAATGTGAAGGCAGCAGTATTTCACAAACCCGGAGATATCCATATCGATACAGTCGCCGATCCTATTATTGAAAAACAAGGGGATGTGATCCTCAGAGTAACTTCTACGGCCATATGCGGCCCCTTCGTGATATGACCCAGGGCCGGGGAGCAGACGTTTGCGTGGATGCCGTAGGTTTTGAGGCCGAGCGTAGTTTCATGGCCAAAGTCAAAGCTACCGTACACGGAGAGATAGGAACGATCTCCGTACTGGAGGCATGCTTTCAGGCAGTACGCCGTGCAGGGACGGTCACCATAGTCGGCGTTTATGGTTCTCCTTATGATAATTTTCCGGTATACCGCATGTTTGACAAGGGTATTACCATTGGTCAGGCCCAGGTTCTGAACTATATTGATCACCTGATCGATCTGGTAAAGGAAGAAAAAGTAGTGCTGGACGATATCATCTCCCATACCATGCCATTATCAGATGTAACCCATGCATACGATATTTTTAAGAACAAGGAAGATGACTGTATCAAAGTAGTTTTAAAACCTTGATATAACCAGTATGACAAATATCTGCATCAAACCGGCGGACGTCGATATTTAAGTGCATGTTTAAACATATAAAAGGGCTTTCTGTCTCAATTTGAGGGCTGGCTGGAAAAAAAGGGATCATTTAATGATCCCTTTTTTTATTTTTGGCTTCGTCTGTCCCCTTAATCTACCTATGCAAGCCAGCATTTTAGTTAAATATTTTAAACAAGTTGCCATTGTACTGGTTTTTACGACCCTTCTTCAGCCTGTCTGCGCCCAGCAAAAGACGCTGAGTCTAAAAGCTGCAATTCAGACCGCTTTATCAGGGTACGGGGGCATTCTTGCAAAAAAGAACCTCGTTAATTATTATAAAAACAATGTAAAAACTCAAAGATCCTATCAGCTTCCTGATCTGAGCTTTTCGGCCCAGCAGGATTATGGAACAGTGAACAGCCAGAGCGGCCCCTCCTACGCATACCGGGGTCTGAACGTTTCCTCGTCCGGCCCCTATTCAGCAAAGCAAAACTGGAATGCAGGCTTCGGTGCCTTGTACCTGGCGAATATCAACTGGGATATTTTTGCCTTTGGCAGGGTAAGGAACCTGGTTAGAATTTCAGGCAGGCAGCTTGAACAGGCCCAGGCCGACCTTGATCAGGAAGAGTTCCAGGATGAGATTAAGGTAGCATCGGGTTATCTGAATCTGCTTGCATCCGTTCAGCTTGCCAAGGCGCAGGAATCGAACCTGCGCAGGGCTACAGCCATTCAGAATGTAGTCAGAAGCCGGGTACTGGCGGGTTTAAACCCAGGCGTTGATTCAGCCCTTGCAGGCGCACAGGTTTCCAGTGCACGGATCGATCTGACCAATGCCCTTGAAAACCAGGCCGAACAATCAGGAAATCTGGCCACGGCCATGGGAAGTGATACCCGCAACTATGACCTGGATACGATCTTTATAAAGAAAATTCCGGCCCAGGTCGATAGCGCTACTGCAGCTACCCTCTCACCAGACCATCCTGTACTTTTGTATTACCAGAAGGGAATCCGTATCAATGATGTACAGGTAAAATACCTGCGTTCACTTCAATACCCTACCCTGTCTCTCTTCTCTGTCTTTCAGGAAAAAGCCTCGGGTTTTAGTTCTTCTTATACGAACCAGAACCTGAATGCCTATACGTCAAATTATTTTAAAGGTGTTGACCCTATGGTTGGAAATTACCTGATCGGCGTTGGCGTTATCTGGAACATTACCAATATTTTCAGAACCGGTCATCAGGTCGATGCACAGAAAGCAGCAGGTGCAGCCCTGCAAAACTCCTATGATCAGGTTCAGAATCAACTGAACAACCAGCTGATCCTTTCTGCCCAGCGCATCAAAAATGCATGGCGCAACTATAAAGAGGCACCTGTTGAGCTAAAAGCCGCACAGGATGCCTACCTGCAGAAATCTGTGCTGTATACGAATGGACTTGCCACGATCGTAGATCTGAGTACAGCTTTATATGCACTGAACAGGGCTGAAACAGATCAGGAAATAGCCTATAACAATATCTGGCAGGCTTTACTTTATAGAGCTGCCGCAAGAGGTGACTTTCGAGCCTTTTATAATCTATTATAAGCATGGGATTAATTAAAACAGCTTTACGCAAGCCTATTACTATTCTGGTACTTGTTGCCGGACTGTTCTTCTTTGGAATTAACGCCGTTCGCACGATCAAGATCGACATCTTCCCTAACCTGAACCTGCCGGTCATCTATATATCGCATCCTTACGGAGGTTTTACGCCTGACCAGATGGAGGGTTATTTTGCAAAGCCCTATATAAATCTGCTGCTTTATGTATCAGGGGTTAAAACCATTGAGACCCAGAATATCCAGGGCCTGACCCTGATCAAGCTTACCTTCTACCCGGGTACGAACATGGCACAGGCTGCAGCCGAGGTCACCGCCTACACGAACAGGGCACAGGCTAATTTTCCTCCCGGATCAAACCCACCCTTTATTATCAGGTTCGATGCCTCTACCCTTCCGGTAGGTCAGCTGATCCTGAGCAGTGCCACGCGGAATAACAATCAGCTCCTTGACCTTGCCAATGTCTATGTACGATCTTCCTTTACCCAGATCCCGGGCCTTGTTGCACCAGCCCCTTTCGGGGGAAATGTAAGGGCGGTGGTCATCAGGGTAAATCCTGATCTGCTGCGTTCCCATCACCTGACAGCCCAGCAGATCGTTAATGCTGTAAGCCAGAATAACCAGGCCAGCCCTGCAGGAAACGTGCGCATTGGCAACCTTAACTATTTCACTCCTTCAAATACAACCATTGGAGAGATTAAAGACTTTGGTAATATTCCGCTGTTTGGCGGAGGCGTACAGACCTTATTTTTAAAGGATGTGGCCACTGTCGAGGACGGTGCGGATATTACGACCGATTACGTACTTGTGAATGGCAAAAGATCAGTTTACCTGCCTATTACCAAATCAGCAGATGCTTCTACCTGGGAGGTAGTACAGAACCTCAAAAAAGCGATCCCCCGCTTCCAGGCACTTTTACCTGATGATGTAAAACTCACCTATGCCTTTGATCAGTCTGTATATGTCATAAACTCCGTAAAGAGTCTTATTTCGGAAGGTGCCATAGGAGCCATTCTTACGGGTATTATGGTGCTTATCTTTCTGGGTGATGTGCGCGGCGCACTGATCGTGATCATGACCATTCCGACCTCGATCATCTCCGGAGTATTCTTTCTTTCACTTTTCGGGCAAACTTTGAATATCATGACCCTGAGTGGTCTTGCCCTGGCCATTGGTATTCTGGTCGATGAATCGACAGTGACCATAGAGAATATTCACCAGCACCTGGATATGGGTAAACCCAAGGCCCTGGCTATCTGGGACGGCTGTCGTGAAATAGCCTTCCCCAAGTTATTGATCCTGTTCTGTATTCTTGCGGTCTTTGCTCCTGCCTTTACAATGAACGGGATACCAGGCGCCCTTTTCCTTCCGCTTGCGATGGCCATTGGTTTCTCCATGATTACTTCCTTTTTACTCTCCCAGACCTTTGTACCTGTGATGGCCAACTGGCTCATGCGTTCAAAGCATGGTAAGAAAGAAGAAGAGGCTGAAAACCATGCAGAACAAAAGCAAGAGCTCCAGCTTTCCGAAACTTACCAGTCAACGCATCAGGGCCCTGTAAATCAGCATGGGCATGAATCGACCTGGGAACAGAAAGAACATCTTCTGGATCAGATCATTCACCCTGACAAAAATCATAAGATTACTTTTTTCGACCGTTTCAGAAAAGGCTTCCTGGCATTTCTTGAGCATATGATGCCCTACCGCAAGATCATCACCGCAGGGTATATCATTGTATTTCTAGGCCTTACAGGCATTCTTTTAAAGGTAATTGGCAGAGATATTTTACCCAAGGTAAACAGCGGACAGTTTCAGCTGCGGCTCAGAGCCCCCGATGGCACAAGGTTCGAGCGTACCGAGCAGCTTCTTTTACAGGTAGAAGGAATTCTGGATTCTATTGTCGGAAAGGATAATATTGAGATCACCTCGGCCATGGCGGGTATTCACCCACCACAGTTTTCAACCAGCCCGCTGTACCTGTTTATGGCAGGCCCTCAGGAAGCAGTGCTCCAGGTGAACCTGAAGGAAGATTACCATGTGATTCTTGACGACCTTCAGGAAAAGATCCGCAACCGCATACATCATGATATCCCTGAACTTAAGCTTTCTTTTGAACCCATAGAGCTTACAAGCAAGATCCTGAGCCAGGGCTCCCCTACGCCTATCGAGGTGAAGATCTCAGGAAAAGATAAAAAGAGGAATGTAGTCTATGCCAAAAAATTGATTGCTGAGATGCAGAAAATACCCTACCTGCGGGATATCCAGATAGGCCAGTCATATAATTATCCCGCTATCAATATCAATATCGATCGTGCCCAGGCTGCAAGGCTTGGCGTGAGTGTGACAGATATTTCTCATTCCCTGTCTACCTCCACCTCCTCGTCCAGGTATACCGATAAAATCCTCTGGCTTGATCAGAAGACAGGCCTGAGCTATAATGTGCAGGTAGAGATCCCTGAGTTTAATATGTCAGATATAAACACCATTAAGGAAATTCCGGTAAGCAGCGACCGCGACCGCCCGGTTCTTGGAGACCTGGCTACGGTGAAACCTGGAATCACAAATGGCGAGAATGATAATATCGGAGCCATTCCTGTGCTTTCTGTTACTGCAAACCTCCATCATATGGATCTGGGCAGGGCATCTGATGATGTACGTAAATCTATAAGTTCCCTGGGCAAGCTACCCCGCGGCCTGAATATGGAGGCTAAGGGTCAGAGCCAGACGCTGACTGAAACCCTTGACAGCCTGCAGAACGGGCTGCTGATCGCCATTATAGTGATTTTTTTAATGCTGGCAGCGAATTTCCAGTCGTTCAGGGTCTCTATGGTTGTTCTTGCCACGGTTCCGGCTGTACTTGCCGGAAGCCTGCTCTTATTGATCCTTACAGGCTCAAGCCTGAACCTGCAATCCTATATGGGTATAATCATGTCTGTGGGAGTCTCTATATCAAATTCAGTACTGCTGATCACCAATGCCGAGCAGATCCGCAGCCATAAGGGAAACGCCCTGCAGGCGGCCATGGAATCTGCGGCCCTCAGACTCCGGCCTGTACTCATGACCAGCCTTGCCATGATCGTGGGAATGATCCCCATGGCCATGGGCCTGGGCGAAGGTGGGGATCAGACCTCAGCCCTTGGCAGGGCCGTGATCGGAGGTCTTTTTGCCTCTACCTTTGCCGCCTTGTTAATTCTTCCCCTTGTATTTGCCTGGATTCAGGGAAATGCAGGTACAGAATCTGTTTCCCTGGATCCGGAAGACGAAGAAAGCAAATTTTATATTCCTGCTAATTAATGTTATTGATAAGTAAATTTATGCACATTAAATATTTGTCTTGTAGCCTGGTCTGCATGAGCCTGTTATTTCTTTCCCTTTTTTCATGCAGCAGTTCTGCCACGCGGGAAACAAATAATGAAAAATCGCTAAAGGTAAAGCCTGTTACTGAAACATTCCTGCTTGAAAAAGCAAAGCTCTCTGCAAACCTTCAGATCCCCGGTGAACTGATCGCCTACCAGCAGGTAGATATCTATGCCAAGATCAATTCCTTTGTCAAAAAAGTACTGGTAGATGTGGGTTCTGAAGTGAAAACCGGGCAGCTGCTGGTAAGTTTGGAAGCTCCGGAGATCAGCTCACAGCTTTCAGGGGCAGAATCAAGGTTGAAAGCGCAGGAGGCCATCTTTACAGCGAGCAGATCGTCTTATAGGCGTCTGCTTGAAACGAGCAGAACCCCCGGTACAATTTCCAAGAATGATCTTGAACAGGCCCTTGCGCGAAAGAATTCAGACAGTGCACAGCTCATGGCCATCCGCTCGGCTTACCGCGAAATCGCTGACCAGAAAAGCTACCTTGACATCAGGGCTCCTTTTACTGGGGTGATCAGCAGCCGCAATATAAATCCGGGTGCTTTTGTAGGGCCTGGAGGAAAGAGTTCGGAGTTGCCCTTGTTCAGTCTGGAGCAGCAGAACAGGCTGAGGCTGGTCATTTCCATTCCTGAAGAATATACAGGCCAGCTTTCAGAAAAAGATTCAGTAAGTTTTACGGTAAAGTCAATTCCCGGAAAACTATTCAAAGCAAGGATCATTCGCATGGCGGGCAGCCTTGATCGTAAATTACGTTCAGAACGTATTGAAATGGATGTATATAATACCGACAAGACCTTATTGCCAGGTATGTATGCAGAAGTAAATATTCCTATTTCCCATACCCAGCCAACCTTTATCGTTCCAGCCTCTTCACTTGTTATTTCTACAGAAGGAATTTATGTGATGCGTATCTACCAGTCAAAATTGACCAGAGTTGCTGTTACCAGGGGAAATGAGAATTCAGGACTTACAGAAATTTTTGGTAAGCTGGCTGATCATGACACTCTTGTGCTGCATGCCAATGATGAGATGCATGATGGTGCTGTCATGGATACCAGGCTTACCAGAAAAAGCCCGGCCGGAAAATAATAGAGATCAGAAAAAGATGAATAGATAAAGCCAGCCCATGGCTTAATCTTCGTCGTCCCAGAAATAGCCACAGCCCTTTACAAGAAGCAGTTCCTCGGGGGTACGGGGAAAAGTGCTGCAGTTTCTGGGCCTCAGGGCATAAACATTGCATTTGCTTTCACCAAGAAATGGACAGGTATAGCCAAGCTTACAGCATGCTGCTCCTGTTTTACCATCCAATGATTCACATTTTTGTGGGTTACACGAGCCTTTCCGCCCATCGGTAACCCCTTCAAACGAATCAACAAAACGTGTTAGTTTGTTCGATTCTAAAATACTCATCCTACTTTTGTTACAAAAAACATAAAGGTATAAAACTTGATCTGTTAATTATTGATACGGGATATAAAAAACTTTTCACTTCTAAACTGTTTTAATGTAAAGCTTAGTATATGACCCTTAATATTCCTGACTCAGATAAAAAACGAATTGTGATCATAGGCGCGGGTGCTGCGGGGCTTGCCATGGCAAGAAAGCTCCACCATGCCGATTACCAGGTTGTCTTGATTGATAAAAATAATTATCACCAGTTCCAGCCCCTGCTTTATCAGGTGGCCACTTCTTCACTGGAACCGAGTGCCGTATCTTTTCCACTCAGAAAAGTCTTTGATACAGATAAAGAGATCCTGATCCGTGTGGCAGAGGTGCTTGAACTGAATGCAACAGCAAATACAGTAAAAACAAGCATTGGCGAACTCACTTATAATTTCCTGGTGCTTGCCATGGGTACAACCAATAATTTCTTTGGTAATAAGCATATCCAGGAGCATGCCATTCCCATGAAATCTGTTGCTGAGGCCATTCGTATGCGCAATACGATTTTGGAGAATTTCGAAAAGTCGGTATTGGCAGAGACAGCTGAAGAACGTGAGGCCCTGCTGAACCTTGTTGTTGTAGGTGGCGGCCCCACAGGAACTGAAATTGCGGGAACCCTGTCAGAAATGAAAGAGTTTATTCTTCCTAAGGACTACCCGGAAATGAATTTTCAGGATATGAAAATTTTCATGGTCGAAGGTATGCCAGGGGTACTGAACGGCATGGCTGAAGTTTCACAGCGCAAGGCCCAGGAATACCTCGAAGGCATGGGCGTTCAGATGCGCCTTGGTACTCAGGTGAAAGATTATGACGGAACTGTTGCCACCCTGGGCGACGGAACGACAATCAGAACAAATAACCTGATCTGGGCCGCAGGCGTTACTGGTAATACACTGAAAGGGTTGAAACCTGAGTTGATGGAAAGAGGAAACCGCATAAAAGTCGATGAATACCTGAAAGTGCAGGGTTCTGAGAACATGTTTGTCATAGGTGATATTGCTTATCTGGCCGATGAAAAATACCCTAAAGGGTATCCGCAACTTGCAGCCGTAGCTTCCCAGCAAGGTGATTTTCTTGCCAGGAACTTTATGCTTGCATCAAAGGGCAAACCCCTGCAGAAGTTCTCTTATTTTAACAGAGGCACCATGGCCACAGTCGGAAGGAACAAGGCGGTTGTAGAACTTCCTTTTATCCGCTATCAGGGATTTTTTGCCTGGCTTACCTGGATGTTTGTACACCTGATCCTTTCCCTGGGAGTTAAAAACAAGGTCTTTATTTTTATCAGCTGGTTCTGGAACTATGTCACTTATAACCCGTCGCTGCGCCTGATCATAAAACCGGAAATTCCTAAAACTGAAACAGTACCTGTACAGTAAAATGTCTTAACCAGAAACTACCTGTGCACGAACCTGTCCCAGATGTTTGTCAATGAGCAACTGAATAATGCCATCAACCAGGCCGGTGCTTGGAACATAAATCTGCTTGAAATTAGCCCAGCGTGCCAGACATAGAAATATTTCTGCCGCAGGAATAATAACATCAGCACGGTCTTGTTTAAGGCCCAGCAGGGAGATGCGCTCTTTCAGCGAAAACCCATTCAGGTAGGTATACAGAATTTTAAGCTTTGCCACCGTAAGGGGCTCGTTTCCCTTTTCCTCTGAGAGCCTGTAAAGTTTATTTATATTCCCCCCCGTACCAATGGCCTGGAGGTTCTGCAGATGACTGGTCTCATTCTTTACCCAGGTTTTCATCTCAGCCCAGGTTTCATCTGTATCCTGGTTGTCGAGCATTCTGATCGTACCTATATTAAATGAATTTGAAGCCACCATATTTCCCTCGGTAAAGAGTGAAAGTTCAGTGCTTCCTCCACCTACATCTATATAAAGATAATTTTTCCGTTTGTCAAGAAGCTGTTCTGCATGGGTGGCATAGATCATAGAAGCCTCTGTTTTACCCTCGATAATGGAAATCTCGAGGCCTGCATTCTGCTGGATAAGTTTTACTATTTCTGCTCCGTTACTGGTTTCGCGTAGGGCTGATGTCGCGCAGGCCATATAATCAGAAACCTTATACACATCGAGCAGATTTTTAAAGGCAGACATGGTCTTCACAAGGTCAGCCGTTTTACGTTCAGAAAGTCTTTTATCCAGAAAAGCATCATCACCCAGGCGCAAAGGAACTCTGATGAGAGTATTTTTTTTAGGGGTATATTCTAATGGAGCATTTTCAACTATATCTGAAATAAGAAGCCTGATGGCGTTAGACCCAATGTCAATGGCAGCAAATCTCATACTAATTTTAGGGGTTTATAGGTTAATTGATGGGCTTATTGAATCCTCAGACTTGTGCAACTGCAGGTTTAACAGCAATACTGACCGCGTTGCGGCGCTTCAGGTAATTGTAGATCTCAATCTGAGAACGTACTGGATGCCCATGTTCTGTCACCTTGTATTTATTACTGTTTGTGCCGTCAATGACCCTTGCCTTGGTATTGTCCTGAAACTGGATATCAAGAATGTTCTTCATTTCCTTCACAAGTTTTTTATCATAGACAGGAAAAGCCACCTCAAGCCGTCGGTTTAGATTTCGGGTCATCATATCGGCGGATGAAAGATAACATAAATCTTTGCCGCCGTTATGAAATATATATACCCGGCTATGTTCCAGAAATTTATCGATGATACTTACAGCTTTAATGTTCTCACTAAATTTTTTAAGACCCGGTATCAGGCAGCAGACACCCCTGATGATGAGCTGGATCTTTACACCTGCCCTGCTTGCCTCATAAAGTTTAGCGATTACCTGTTCATCTACAAGGCTATTGAGTTTCAGAAGAATTGAAGCTTGTTTTTTAGCTTTTGCAAAGCCTATCTCCGCATCGATCAGCTGCATGATCCGGTTACGCAGATCTACAGGGGCAACCATCAGATGTTCATATGAATTGACAAGTACCCCATCATTTATCTCCTTGAAAAGGCGGTGCAGTTCATGGGTGATCCGCTTGTCGGCAGTAAAGAAACTTTGATCAGCATATACTTTGGCAGTTTTCTCATTATAATTCCCTGTAGCCAGATGCGCATAGTAAACATCTTTGCTCCCCTCTCTGCGGGTAATCAGGCAGATTTTTGAATGCACTTTTAATTCAGCAATCTCAGTAAGTACTTTTACTCCTTCATCTTCCAGGCGGTTAGTCCAGAAAATATTTGCCTCTTCATCAAAGCGCGCCTTAAGTTCGACCATTACATACACATTCTTGCCGTTCCTTGCCGCATTGATCAGTACATTAATGATCCTTGAATTACCGGCGAGACGGTAGAGTGTGATGCGGATCGTTTTTACATGCAGGTCGATGGCCGCCTCACGTAAAAAATGAACTACATAGTCAAAAGACTGGTAAGGCAGATGCAGCAGCACATCTTTCTTTTTAAGTACGGAAAAGAAGCTTGAGCCAAGGGGAAACTCATCCAGGGGAATGGGTGTGATCGGTTTATATTCAAGCTTCGGGCCACCTACATTTGGAAATTTAATATAGTCTTTAAAATTATGATAACGTGCTCCGGGTATCAGACTTTGTTTCTTAAGGTCAATCTTACGCACCAGGTAATGAAGCATATCTGGCAGAATATCCTTGTCAAAAACAAACCTTACAGGCTTTCCTTTTACCCGTTGTTTAAGGCTTTTAGAAATGATATCGATAAACTTTTCACCAAGATCATTGTCAAGGTCAAGCTCTGCATCACGGGTAAGCTTTACCGTATAGGCATCATAAGTATCAAAATTAAAAATTGAAAAAAGTTCGGCAAGAGAATACCTGATCACATCGTCAAGCATGATGATAAAGCGAAGGTTTCCACTTTCAGGCAAAACCAGAAAACGTGAATTAACTTCTGTTGGTATTTCAATCAGGGCCATCCTGGGTTTCAGCGAATGATCCTGCCGCGATAATTTTACGATCAGGTAAACTGATTTATCTTTCAGGAAAGGAAATACCTTCAGGCCGTCAAGCATAATAGGAACAAGGGTGGGCATGACCTTTTCCTGAAAATACTTTTTTACAAATTCACCTCTTGATACATTGAGCTGCTTCTCGTTTAGCAGAAAGATCTTCTCTTCGGCCAGCTCAGGTACAATTATTGTTTCATAAAGTTCATTGAAGCGTACCTGCTGTTTGATCACGATCTCCTGGATCTGATTCAGGATCCGCACGGGAGAATAGCCAAGTATCTTACGCTCATGTTTGGGAATCAGGGTAAGCCTGTTTAATGCGGCAACCCTGACTCTGAAAAATTCATCCAGGTTTGATGAAAAAATGGCCAGAAACCGGATTCGTTCAATCAATGGTACCGTAGGGTCCTGCGCTTCCTGCAGTACCCGCTCATTAAAAGTCAACCAGCTTATCTCTCTGTTTGTAAGGGGAATCTTTGTTTTCATACTGCGCTTCCATGTCAGGCCTGGTCAATTATGATATCATTAAATACCGGCCGATAAAAAATAAAAATAGTCCCTGTAAATTACAGGGACTATCTTTTTATATGATCATTATATTAATTCTGTATGAAGCAACTTAATTCAGGAATTAGGTTCTGTATCTGTTGCCGGGGAAATTTCATTTTTTGTAGATCCATGCTGCTGTCCGTTTGAGCTATGACTGGTGCTGGTACCTTCAGCAGGAACTTTACGGGTACGGGTTCTTTTTGGCACAGGAGCAGAAGATGCTGCTGCCGGGGCAGGCTTTGCAGAGCGGATACGTTTTGCAGGTGTATTAGTGGCAGCGGCCTCTGAGATCTGGGCGGCTGTTCTGCGAATCCGGACAGGCTTTGCGGGAATGCCGGTTGATTTAATGTCAAAAGAGGTAGACAAGGCTGAAGGAACGGACTTTCCGCTTTTCTGGCTCTTCACTGTCTGATCCTGCAAGAGTTTTATATTTTTTTTCCGTCCTTTAGCCAGGGGTGCTTTCATGTCGCCGGCTTGTTTGCGGGCAGCAACTTTAAGCCCTTTTGCAGATGACTTTTCGGATTTTTTTGCTTTTAAAGATGCTTTTTCCTGAAGTTTGAGAGAAGCCTTAATCACCTTTGCAGCAAGTTTTTTGCTGGCCTTTTCAATTTTCTTTTCTATTAGTTTTGCAGATGTTCCGCCTGCTGAATTGATGGCAGCAGTGATCTTATCTCTTAGTTCGTTCTTTAACGATTTTGCATCCACCTGTTTACTATTAGCGTCTTTCATATTTCATTATTCTTTATTTCTTTACAAATATTTAACAAAAAATTCATAAACCAACTATATAGTTTTACTAAATCCTTGTTACAAGGTTATAAGTATACTGTTAATCAAATGATAGTTAAATACTTATGTATGAATATATGCATGTTAACAAATTGTACGCATTTCACAGGATTAGAATGATTTTCTGTGTTTTTAGCACATTATCCTATAGCTTCCTTGTTGCCTGAGGCCAGACTCCGGTAAATAGCATCTACAATTTTCATATCCTTTAAACCCTCTTCACCAGGCACCCTGCTTTGTTTGCCCTTGCGGACGCATAAAGCAAAGTCATCCATCTGTACTGCCTGCTGGATTATATTGGGAAGGTCCATGTCTTTTCCATTGACCGTTCCATGAATACTGCCATAGCCATATGCCGGGCCTAAACCAAATTTACCATGCTCAGCCTCTACATTTATATAGCTCCAGTCATTGTTATAACTTGACTTACCGGTTGTTTTCAGGCCTCCGGGAAATTCAAATTCCCAGAACACAGTCTCATCTACTTCAGTAAAGAATTCAGGTCGTTTTTTTTCCTGGGTAGCCATTACTGAAATGGGTTCCATACCCAGGGTATAGCGCGTACCCTGAATAGAATAGATTCCCATATCCATCAGCCCCCCACCGCCTGCCATTGCTTTTTTAAGCCGCCAGGCATTCGGGTCACCGCCATAGGTAAAGCCATTTCCTGTATCAATATGCGTAATTTTTCCAAGCACATGCTGCTGGCCAAGGCGCATAAGTTCAAGAGAATGGGGTTCAAAATGCAGCCGGTAACCTATAGAAAGCAGGCGGCCTGCCTGTTTACAGGCCGTGATCATCTCCTGGCAGTCGGCAGCATTCAGGGCCATCGGCTTTTCGCAGATAACATGCTTTCCTGCCCTTGCCGCACGTATCGTGTATTCTTTATGCATGGACACCGGGAGCACGATATAAACTATATCTATAGCCTTATTAGATGCGATAGAATCAAAGTTTTCATAGTTATAGACATTTGCTGCAGGAATTCCATACTTCTCAGACCAGCTTTTTGCTTTTGAAGGCGTTCCTGTGACAATTCCAGCCAGGTAACATCCTTTTGTATGGGTAAGGGCCGGAGCAAGCTGCCCGGCACTATAACTTCCAAGGCCAACCAGGGCAACACCCAGCCCTCTTTCAGGTATACCTGGTATTGCTGTGGAAAGAAATGGTTTTAAGGCTATTGCTCCTAGTCCGATGGTCGTATTCAGTAAAAAACGGCGCCTTGATAGTTTAAGTTTTGGATACATATACAAAGAATCTTATCTAAATATATAAAATAAGTGTTAAATATAAATGCAAGAGAGAAACCCCTGCCCTGCAGAAATGTTATGAAAGAAGGTTATTAGAAAATACTACCATGACAACAGAATACAGCAATGAATACCTGGATTCAATGAGATTGCAAACAGACCCTCTTGCTGATGATGCCATTGCCCTGAGTTTTTCTGAAAGTGGGTTCCGTGAAGAGCTGCAGAGCTACCTTGATTCCCTTCATTCGAATCATGACCTGCTCACCCTAAAGGGGCCTGCCTGGATCTCATCCCTCGTTGATACCGCATCCAGACTGCCCGAATGGGCTGACAAAAAAGAAATGGCTGCTGGGGCTGCCTTCTTTTCCCGTCATGCGCAGCTTATTACCCAGCTCCTGGGCCTTCTTTCACTTCCATTCTGTTATGCAGCAGCAGATGGCGCAAGAGTACTTCATCTTTCCGAACGCATTAGAAATAATCCCGGCAAGCGCCTTCAGGATACAGCTGCCTATGTATGGGATATCATGGCACCGGATGCTTTCGAACCCTTAGGTAAAGGTTTTGCCAGCATTCTGAAAATTAGAATGATCCATGCTGCCATAAGGTATTATACAGTAAAAAAAGAATGGAATTATGACTGGGGAAAACCCATAAATCAGGAAGATATGGCTGGCACAAACCTTGCGCTCTCATTGATCACAATCCGGGGAATGCGTAAAATGGGGCTTACCATCGCCTATAAAGAGCAGCAGGCATTTATCCACCTCTGGAACGTAACAGGCTTCCTGTCAGGAATCCAGGAAGCACTCCTACCTGCCCAGGGGCGGCAGGTTTCCCTTCTTGAACAAACCATCCGCAGGCGCCAGTTCAAAAGCTCGATCCAGGGTATTGAACTTACCCGCTCTTTAATTGATTATTACCAGTCTGTAAATCCGGGCACTGCCTATGATTTCAAGTCGAGGGTACTTCCACTGATGCGTTTCCTGCTTGGGAATGAAGCTGCCGATATTTTAAACCTTCCCGAAACAGAGCTTTCTCCAAGAGATCATATGGCTATCAAAATCCTTAATTCACTGAATGACCTGAAATCAGGTGCTTCAAACGAGTACAAGGAACAAAGAAGAACATTTGAAAAGTTTTCACGGTCCATTAAAATGGCATAAGAATTGTAAAAATGTGTAATCTGATTTCTGGTCTAAACACCGGTTAATTTCGTTACATTCATCTTATGGGCATTGAAACATTTTTCCCTTCTGTATTTCACCTTACCCTGGGTACTCTTGGAATTGCAGGTATCCTTTATTTTTTTGTAAGCATTCTAAGGGCCGATACCCAGGAAGAGACTGAAATTTAAGGCATAAAAAAACCGGTCTGAAACCGGTTTTCTCTTTTTTGCCAAATCTGCTTATTTAATATCAATTTTACGGGCAACTTTTCTAAGCTTCACATCCTCACGCTTGCTGATCGTGATGGTCAGGATCCCATTCTCATATCCGGCATTTATTGCATTCTGATCTGCTTCTTCAGGAAGTGTAAAACTTCTGGTAAATGGTGTAAGAGAAAATTCCTTTAAGCTGAACTGTTTTTTTTCTTCCGTAACCTCCTTATTCTTCTCACTGGAAACTGTCAGCCTGCCATCTTCAAGGTTTAACTGAAAATCTTCCTTCGTTCTGCCGGGAGATACGAACTCTATCGTATAGGCTGCATCGTTGTCTGAAATATTGACCGGAGGCATAGTACCTGTGCGCAGTTCCGGAGCGACAGAATTTTCAAATAAGGTATTTAAAACATCCCCAAAATATGGAGTACCTGCGTAGGGAAATCCTTGATTCCGGCCTCCGCGATTAAATTTTACAAGTGTCATAATAGGTTTTTTAGTTATTACCTCTTTATCACAATATATGCCATACCAAAAACAACTACTTTAACAAGCTATCAATGAACAAATTGGCAGAAAAATACGACAAACTGGCATTTAAAACCAAACCGTACAGACAGTTTGTCGTGCAACTAAAAGATCTTCCCTGGATTAAGTATACCTGAAGGATCAAATACGGCCTTGATACCCCTCATCAGTTCCAGGTTTATAGCAGCAAATTTCACAGGCATATAGCTTTTCTGCACCCAGCCTATACCATGCTCTCCTGAGATCGTACCTCCAAGGAGTACAGTAAGTTCAAAGATCTTTTTGATACCTTCCGGAAGCTTGTTCTTCCAGTCAGCATCGCTCATTTCGGCCTTTATAATATTCACATGCAGATTTCCATCGCCTGCATGGCCATAACAAACAGATTTGAAATGGTATTCCTCCCCTATATCCTTGATCCCTGAAAGCAGCCGCGCCAGTTCACCCCGCGGTACAACCGTATCCTCCTCTTTATATACTGAATGTGCCTTTACCGATAAGGCCATTTTTCTGCGCATATTCCACCAGACTTCTTTTTCAGCAGCCGTACCGGCAAGCAAAATATCATGACTTCCACAGGAATAGATTACTTCGGCCAGCACTTCAGATTCAGAAAGCAGACTTTCATGGGAGCTTCCATCAAGTTCAATGAGAAGATAGGCTGCAGTCTTTTCATCTGCAGTAAATTTCAAATTTTCATGGCTGACCACCCAGTCTACAGCTTCTCGTTCCATAAATTCAAGGGCCGACGGGGTATGCCCGTTTCTGAAAATAGCCGATACAGCAAGACAGGCATCTTCGGCAGCAGCAAAGGCTGCAAGAAGCAGCACCGTGGTGACCGGCCGGGGGATCAGCTTTACCACAATGGCCGTAATCATACCCAGCGTACCCTCACTGCCTATCATCAGCTGGGTCAGATTATATCCAGACGCATATTTGATCGTATTTGCCCCTGTCCAGATCACCGTACCATCGGCCAGAACGACTTGAAGATTCAAGACATATTCCCTGATCGTCCCATATTTAACGACCCTGGGCCCACCAGAACATGTCGCCACATTCCCTCCCATAAAGCACGACCCCTTGCTGGAAGGGTCTACGGGATAGTAAAGCTGTTTTTCTTCAACAGCCTTCATAAATACCTCCGTGATCATGCCAGGCTGAACGGTCGCCTGCTGGTTGCGCTCATCCAGTTCAAGCAATGCATTCATTCTTTCGAACGAGACCACAATTCCTTTATATACAGGAAGTGCGCCTCCGCTCAGGCCTGTCCCTGCTCCACGGGCAACAAC
>JAYWCR010000005.1:0-2534 GCA_043780395.1 Sphingobacteriales bacterium | reverse complement strand
AAAATCTCCCTGAACATCGGTAAATGAAGGATGGTATTTTCCTTTTACATCAAGCCTGTTCAGCAGAAACTGGTTTGAATGCTGCCTGAGTCCGATAAGCCAGCTGAGGCGATGGGCCATGCTGGTACCTGAGACTGAAAGGGATGCACCAAAAACACTGATACCTGCAGTTGCTGAGAACCCAATGGGTTTTCTATAGGTGACATCAAGTACCGACGACATTTTATCACCATATTCAGCTCCGTAACCGCCGGTTGAGAAGCGCACGCCTCCCGTCAGATCAGGATTTATAAAACTCAGGCCCTCCTGCTGTCCCTGCTGGCTTAAGAACGGCCTGAAGATCTCCACATCATTGACATAGATCAGGTTTTCATCATAATTCCCGCCCCTTACATTATACTGGGCGCTCAGTTCATTGTTGGATGCTACGCCTGGAAACGTTTTAAGGACGGATTCAAAGCTGGAAGAAGCAGAAGGGAGATCCCGGGAATTCTCCGCATCGATGAATGTATAATTCTGCATTCTGGAGCCCTGATCAAGGATGTTCAGGTTTGGAAGTATTCTATGACGTTCTTTTAGACCCTCATGAAGGCTGTCTGCATGGCTTTTTACCTGTTTATGGAGCAGGGGTTTGTTCTGTGAAAAACACAGGCCTGAAAAAAGAAGACAGAAACCAAGGAGGAATAAGCGCCTCATTTTATTTATGCTTTCAGGCGAGCCTGTTTTGAATGGACGATGTTTTCAGCTGCCTGATCATCTGCAGGGGGTCGGGAGCATTGAAAACACTCGAGCCTGCCACCAGTACCTGCGCACCTGCCAGGCAAAGCGCAGTAGCATTTTCCAGGTCTACCCCACCGTCTACTTCAATGAGTACATCTGCGCCCCTTTCAATGCATAGAGCTTTAAGACTGCTGATCTTTGAATAGGTGTTTCCTATAAACTTCTGCGCGCCGAAACCCGGATTTACAGACATCACCAGCACGAGGTCGGTATAATTGATTATGTCATGTAAAAGGCTAACAGGGGTATGTGGATTAATCGCTACCCCAGCCTTCATTCCCAGTTTACGGATCTCATCAAGGGTGCGGTTCAGATGAGGGCATACTTCATAATGCACGGTGACCCTTTCAGCTCCTGAATCACGGAGCCGCTCAAGCCAGGCATCCGGGTTTACAATCATCAGGTGTACATCCAGTGGCTTTTCAGCCTTCTTTCTGACAGCGTCCAGCACAGGAAAGCCAAAAGAGATATTCGGAACAAAGACACCGTCCATGATATCGATATGTATCCAGTCGCAGGAACTGGAATTCAGCATCTCTATCTCCCTGTCTATCTGCCCGAAATTACCGGCAAGAATGGAAGGAGCAATAAGCGGGTTTTCCATAAGCGATCAAAATATAAAAAAAAATCCGTACTGCTTTCGCAATACGGATTTAAAACTAATTTAATATAGATTATTCATTTCCGGCATTACTATCAGAACCAGCTCTTTCTGGTCTTGGAAGCAGGGCTTTTCTTGAAAGCTTGAACTTTCCGGTTTTCTTATCTACCTCAAGTAATTTAACCTTGATCTTCTCACCTACTTCAAGTACACCATCCATTGATTCAAAACGCTTATGATCAATTTCGGAAATATGAAGCAGACCATCCTTGCCTGGCATGAATTCTACGAAAGCACCAAAGGGCATGATACTCTTCACTGTTCCTTCATAGGTCTCACCAATATCTGGCTGGGTAGTAATGGCACGGATACGCGCATGGGCGATATCAAGACCTGCTTTATCCGTACTGAAGATCTGAACAATACCCTGATTGTCCTTTTCTTCGATATTGATATTGGTACCTGTTTCACGTTGTAATTCCTGAATTACCTTTCCACCAGGCCCGATAATGGCTCCGATAAATTCTTTGGCAATACGGAATTCAACGATCCGCGGAGCATGAGGCTTGTAATCAACCCTTGGCAAGGCCAGGGTATCATTGATAATATTCAGGATATGCAGACGACCTTCGCGGGCCTGGTCAAGGGCTGCTGCAAGTACATCATATGACAGACCATCTACTTTAATGTCCATCTGGCAGGCAGTAATACCCTTCACGGTACCTGTTACCTTGAAGTCCATATCTCCGAGGTGATCTTCATCCCCTAAAATATCAGAAAGTACGGCCCATTTACCTGTTTTTCCATCTGAGATAAGTCCCATGGCAATACCTGAAACAGGAGCTGTGATCTGAATACCGCTGTCCATAAGGGCAAGGGTTGCTGCACAGACTGTTGCCATGGATGAAGATCCATTGGATTCAAGAATGTCCGATACGATACGGATGGTATATGGGTTTTTCTCACCTTCAGGCAATACATTCTTCAATGCACGCAGGGCAAGGTTTCCATGGCCGATCTCACGACGTCCGGCACCACGGTTTGGGCGAACTTCTCCTGTACTGAAACCAGGGAAATTATAATGAAGAAGGAAACGGTTGTCACCAAAGAACATGGCACCATCGATCATCTGCTCATCATCACGGCCACCAAG
>JAYWCR010000004.1:0-9482 GCA_043780395.1 Sphingobacteriales bacterium | reverse complement strand
TATATATATTAAATTTAAATTTGCCCGATGGAATTTACCGCAAAAGAGATAGCTGAAATTTTAAAGGGTCGTTTAACTGGCCATTCTGATGAGATCCTTTTCCAGCTTTCTAAAATTGAAGAAGCGGAAAAAGGATCTATTACTTTTCTGGCAAACCCGAAATACGAACCATTTATATATACTACAAGGGCCACGCTTGTGGTGCTTAATGAAGGTCAGGTACTTGAAGGGCCTGTTCAGGCAGTGCTGCTCTATGTAAAAGATGCATACAATGCATTTTCTGTATTGCTTGACCTCTTTAATCCCCTGAGAGAGAACCAGCAGTCGGGCGTTGATCCGCAGGCCTTCATTCATGCGGGTGCAAGTTTGCATGACACAGTTTATGCAGGGGCGTTCTCCTATATTTCAACGGGCTGCAAAATTGGCGCCGGTACCCAGGTCTATCCGCAGGTTTATCTTGGTGATCATGTGACGATTGGTGAAAATTGCACTCTTTATCCAGGGGTTAAAATTTATAACGGATGCGTGCTTGGCAACCATGTGACCATACATGCCGGCGCTGTAATTGGAAGTGACGGGTTCGGCTTTGCTCCCCAGGCTGACGGCAGTTTTAATAAAATTTCACAGATAGGAAATGTTCTTATTGAAGATAATGTGGAGATAGGGGCAAATACCTGTATCGACAGGGCAACAGTGGGCTCCACTATCATCCGCAAAGGCGTTAAACTTGACAACCTTGTTCAGATAGCCCACAACGTGGAGATCGGAGCTCATACGGTCATTGCCGCCCAGGCTGGCATTGCCGGAAGTACGAAACTTGGTGAATACTGCTTTGTTGGGGGGCAGGTAGGTTTTGTAGGGCATTTATCCATTGCAAGCGGCACGCAGGTAAGCGCTCAGTCGGGTGTCATGAAATCAATAAAAGAAGCAGGAAAGCAACATCGGGGATCTCCGAGCATGGCCCTGAAAGACTGTATGAAATCAGAAGTTCTTTATAAAAACTTTCCTGCGCTTGAGAAAAGGATCAGAGAACTCGAAAACCTGATCAGCGAAAAAAAATGAAACGTTGCGTCAGAAGAGTTGAATTTATAAAAATTGCTACTTTTACCAGCGTAACCCTCAGGTTGCTTAAAAATGCTGTGATTAAATGAATGTAAGGCAAAGGACAATTAAATTACCGATTACTGTTTCCGGGACCGGTTTGCATACCGGGCAGAAAGTCAGCATGACCTTTAAACCGGCCCCTGAAAACCATGGGTTCAAGTTTAAACGTATTGACATGCCTGGCAGTCCGCTGATTGATGTGGATGTTGACAATGTTTCAGATACCTCCAGGGGAACGACCATTGAGCAGAACGGTGCATCTGTCAGTACCATTGAACACGTAATGGCCTCACTTGTAGGTCTTGAACTGGACAATGTGCTCATTGAACTTGACGGTCCGGAAACCCCTATTATGGATGGAAGTTCCATTCAGTTTGTAGAAGCACTTGAAAAAGTTGGATTTGAAGAACAGAATACTGACAGGGAATACTTTTCCATTCCTTACAATATTCATTATTCAGAACCAGACCGTAAAGTAGATATGGTTGCCATGCCCCTTGATGATTACAGGCTTACTGTCATGGTAGACTATAATTCTCCGGTTCTGGGAACCCAGCATGCTACGATCAGCAGCATCTCTGATTTTAAGAAAGAGATCTCGTCCTCACGCACCTTCTGCTTTCTTCACGAACTTGAAATGTTGTTAAAAAACAACCTGATCAAGGGTGGAGACCTGAATAATGCCATTGTGGTGGTAGATAAAGAAGTGGATGAGGAAGAACTCAGACATCTTGCCAAACTTTTCAATCGCGATACCATTTCAGTTGCCCGGGAAGGTATTTTAAATAATATCCAGCTCCGTCACCAGAATGAACCAGCCAGGCATAAACTGCTGGATGTCATTGGGGACCTTGCCCTGATCGGTATGCCTCTCAAGGGCCATATTATGGCAGCCCGGCCCGGGCATGCGGCCAATGTTGCTTTTGCACGTAAGATAAAATCATTCATAAAAAAGGAACGGAGCAGAAAGCAGATCCCCGTTTATCATGCAAATCAGAAACCGGTCTATGATATCAATCAGATTCAGCGTATTCTGCCTCATAGAGCTCCTTTTCTGCTGGTAGACAAAATCCTTGAACTTTCTCCGAAACATGTGCTGGGTCTGAAGAACGTAACCATGAACGAAGAGTTCTTCAGGGGGCATTTTCCTGGGAGCCCTCTATTTCCTGGTGTTTTGCAGGTAGAAGCCTGCGCCCAGACAGGAGGAATTCTCGTACTTAATACAGTGCCTGATCCTGAAAATTATTTAACCCTGTTCATGAAGATCGATAATACCCGTTTCCGCCAGGCAGTTGTGCCCGGGGATACGTTATTATTATTATGTGAACTTACTGCGCCGATCAGACGCGGCATTGCCCAAATGAAAGCAACTATATTTGTTGGAGAAAGAGTCGTTATGGAATCAGAAATGATGGCCCAGATAGTAAAGAAAAAAGAATTATGATTCAATCATTAGCCTACATTCATCCCGAGGCCAAAATCGCTGATAATGTGGTCATAGAGCCCTTTGTTACGATTTATAAAAATGTTGTCATCGGGGAAGGCACATGGATAGGATCAAATGTTACGATTATGGAAGGTGCAAGAATCGGAAAGAACTGTAAGATCTTTCCGGGAGCTGTTATCTCTGCAAATCCTCAGGATCTTAAATATAAAGGAGAAGATACCACCTGCACCATTGGTGACAATACGACCATCAGGGAATGTGTAACCCTGAACAGAGGTACGGCACTTGACAAGAATGAAACCAGAATTGGGGATAACTGCCTGATCATGGCCTATGTACATGTTGCCCACGACTGTGTGGTAGGCAATAACTGTATTCTGGCCAACAGCGTTCAGCTGGCAGGTCATATCACCATCGATGATTTTGTTTATATAGCCGGAACAGTAGCCGTAAACCAGTTCGTTTCTATCGGAGCCCATGCCATGATCTCAGGAGGCTCGCTTGTCAGAAAGGATGTACCGCCGTATGTAAAAGCCGGTCGGGAACCACTTTCCTATGTGGGTATCAATTCTGTAGGTTTGCGCCGCAGGGGATTCTCTGATGAGAAGATCAATGAGATCCAGGATATTTACCGGACCATTTTTCTGAAGAAATATAATATTTCCCAGGCCATTGATATTATTGAAGCGGAGGTTAAACCTACTGAAGAACGGGATGAGATCATTAATTTTATCCGCAATTCAAACCGTGGTATTATGAAAGGCTTCCTGCAATAGGGTGATTACAATAGAGTTGCTCGATACCGGGCGCCGGTATAACCGGGCCTGGATATTCAGGCATATGAATCTTGAGATAAGCAGCCCGTCTTCGGTTGCAATTTTGGGCCCTAACGGATCCGGGAAGTCAACTCTGCTGCAGGTTCTGTCGGGCTTTCTTAGTCCGAGTGAAGGGAGCATGAGGATGCTGGTCGATGGAAAAGAGATCGACATTTCCTGTGTGTATAAGTATGTAAGCCTTTCTGCTCCCTATCTGGAGCTACTTGAAGAATTCAGCCTTAAGGAACAGCTTAGTTTTAATATGGGCCTGAAAGGAAGTTATGATGGCCATTCACTGGAATATCTGCTTGACCGCTCAGGACTGTCCACTGGAAATAAGCCGATCAGGCAGTTTTCTTCAGGCATGAAACAGCGGGTAAAATTATTACTTGCCTGTTCATCTGATACGCCCCTTTTATTGCTGGATGAACCCCTGACCAATCTTGACCAGCAGGGTTTAAACTGGTACCAGCAGATGATCCATGACTTCAGCAAGAACAGATGTGTCGTGGTCGCATCAAATAATCTTTCCGAATATGAATTCTGTACCAGGCAGGTGCAGATTGAAGAGTTCAAATAGATAAAAAAGATACACTTACTGGCGGGTATACAAAACGCTTGAAGTAACTTGACAACCATAACCCTATAGCTATGTATATACTGCTTATACTCCTTGTTGTTGTACTGGTACTGCTTTTTGCCTTTGTCAAAACGGTAAACCAGGGGACCATCGCCGTGGTCACGGTTTTCGGCAAATATCAGCGCATTCTGCGGCCGGGGCTGAATTTTTTAATTCCCTTTATTGAAGTGGTCTATAAAAGAATCTCCATTCAGAACCGTTCTGTAGAACTCCAGTTCCAGGCCATTACCATTGACCAGGCGAACGTCAACTTTACAGCCATGTTACTCTATTCTGTACTGGACCAGCAGGAAGAGACAATCAAAAATGTGGCCTATAAGTTCATTGACGACCGCAATATGATGCAGGCGCTGATCCGGACCATTGAAGGTTCGATCCGGAGCTTTGTAGCGACCAAGAAACAGGCAGAGATCCTGATCCTGCGTGGAGAGATCGTTTTCCATGTAAAAGAGCAGATCGACAAACAGCTTGAAAGCTGGGGCTATCACCTGATGGACCTGCAGCTGAATGATATTACCTTTGATGAGGCCATTATGAAATCAATGGCTCAGGTAGTTGCCTCCAATAACCTGAAGGCTGCTGCAGAGAATGAAGGTCAGGCCCTGCTGATCACCAAAACAAAGGCTGCCGAAGCTGAGGGAAATGCCATCAAGATCTCTGCAGAGGCAGAGCGTCAGGCGGCACAGCTCCGTGGTATGGGTGTGGCCTTATTCCGTCAGGAAGTGGCAAAGGGTATGAGTGAGGCTGCCCGTGAGATGGAAAATGCACACCTGGATGCATCTTTTATTCTTTTCTCCATGTGGACAGAAGGGATCCGCAACTTTGCAGAACTGGGAAAAGGCAATACCATCTTCCTTGATGGGTCTACCCAGGGATTTGAACGTACCCTGCGGGAGCTGATGTCGGTAACCCAGGGCAGTACCTTTAAAAAAGACAGAGACACTGAGTCAGAAAAGTAGGGGTGTTAAAGTCAGCCATCAGAAAAGAATACCTGAAGAGGCGGAGAGATCTGCCTCCTTCAGAAAGGGCGAGGTATGAGGCAGCCATCATCCAGCACTTCTGCAGACTGGATCTTTCACAGGTCTTAACCCTGCATCTTTTTCTTCCTATTGAAAAGAACTATGAGTTTAATACATGGCCAATAGTTCACTGGCTTCAGCAATACAGGCCGGCCATCAGGCTTGTAGTACCCCGCCTTGGGGGGGCTTCCGCTACACTTGAGCATGTATTGATGCTGCCTTCCTCAGTGATCGTTCTCAATAAATGGGGTATTCCCGAACCTGCTGATGGAGAATATATGGATGCAAGGCAGATAGATCTCTGCCTTATACCGCTGCTTGCGATTGATCCGAAAGGTCAGCGGGTAGGGTATGGGGGTGGTTATTATGATCGTTTTCTGGCTGCCTGCCGCCCGGATTTGCAAACAGTGGGCATCAGTATCTTCGAGCCTGTCAGTGAAATTTCAGATACTGAACCCTATGATATTCCCCTGGGCTCATGTCTCTTTCCTTCAGGTCATCATTACTTCAGGTAAGAATCAAGCAGGGTCTTTAGAATCTCCAGGCCTCTGATCATTTCCTGTTCATCGGCGGGGCCTCCCAGTCCTATGCGGATGGCCTGGATCCCCTGGGTTCCGGGTGCAAAAAAGTTGGAAGAGGCATTGATCTCTACACCTGCCTCCAGGGCATGCGCTGCAAATTCCTCAGCATTCATACCTTCAGGCAGCTCAGCCCAGAGATGCCAGCTGTTCGGATGTGCACTGAAGCTCAACCCGCTAAGCAGCACCCTGGCAATCTGCTGGCGCCGGGCACCTTCAATTCTCTTTTCCCGGATGGTACGCAGCAGACTGCCGTCTCTGATCATCTGGCTGCAAAAGCCTGTGAACAGCGGAACTGAATTGCTGGAGGTGGCACTTATCGCCGCTTTTGCACTTTCTGCCAGATGAGGGGGTACAATAAAATACGCGACCTTCAGACCTGGTGAAAATGGTTTGGAAACACTCTGGATATAGAAACTACGCTCCGGAGCAAGCATGGCAAAATTGGGATACGCATTTTCATCCAGAAAACCATATGCATCATCTTCGATGAGCAGCAGGTTGTACTGGCGTGCAATACGAACGATCTCATGCCTGCGTGCCGGCTTCATCACAGTACCACAGGGATTGTGTACGGTGGGCATAAAATAGAGCGCGCTGATGCCTGATTGCCGACATCTGCTGGTAAGTGATTCAGGCATGATCCCTTCTGCATCCATCTTTACTGAGACCAGGGTAATGCCCATCATGGCGGCAATCTGTTTAAAGCTTGCATAGGTATATTCTTCCACTGCGATGGTCGTACCCTGCAGACCTGCTGCCAGAATGGCTACAAGGCATCCATGATGGCCTCCGATGCCAATCAGGACCTGTTCAGGATCTATCGCGTATTCATTTGTGGAGAGCCAGCCGGCCGCAATTTTCCGGTCTTCGGGCGAGCCTTCGGCCAGGGCCAGTGAAAATGCAGTGTTCAGAATTCCCGGGTCTGAGCCCAGGTATCGGGTCAGTACCGGATGCTGGCTTTCCAGTACAGGGTAATTTCGCCTCAGGTCAATCATGGTCAGTTGGTTTAGCTCTCAGGCTGTTAAAATTCAAGCTCCAGCAATACCGGACAATGGTCTGAATGAATAACATCATCCAGCATGGTACTGCTTTTAAGGTGTTTGAGCATAGGTTCGGTGGCCATATTATAATCAATTCGCCAGCCAAGGTTTTTCCCCCTTGCCCCAAAGCGGAAACTCCACCATGAATAACGGCCTGGTTCTGTATTAAAATGCCTGTAGGTATCTATAAAACCGCTTTTCATAAATCTGTCGAGCCATTCACGCTCTTCAGGCAGAAAACCTGAAGACTTTGCATTTGATTTCGGATTGTGAATATCAATGGGCTGATGGCAGATATTATAATCACCGGAAATGATCAGGTTGGGATGGCTGAGCTTTAATTCATTGATATAGGCAAAGAACTCATCCATGAACTTATACTTGAAGCCCTGCCTTTCTTCACCGCTGGAACCGGATGGCAGGTAAAGACTTATGATGGAAAAAGCTTCGAAATCAGCCCTGATCATGCGGCCTTCAAAATCGTGGTGAGCAATCCCGGATCCATATTCTACATGGACTGGTTTTATTTTGCTGAGAATGGCTACCCCTGAGTAGCCTTTTTTCTGGGCGGGGAACCAATAGGCATGATATCCCATTTCCTCAAACAAAGGCAGCTCGAGGATCTGTGAAGGGTCGGCCTTGATCTCCTGCAGGCAGATGACATCAGGCTTCTCAAGTCCGATCCAGCCAAGCAGGTCTTTGGAAATAGCTGAGCGTATCCCGTTTACATTATAGGTAATGATCTTCATTGTTCTTCTTCTTTAAAATAATGAACGACTAGGGATTTAAGCAGGTATTCCTGTTCCATGACACTATAATTATCGATCTTCTTTACCAGGGTCCAGATAGGCCAGCCTTCCTGGTCATGGCCTTCCAGTTCATAATAGCCGAGTTCACTGAACAGCCGGCATACCGCAATATGCATCAGTTCTTCCTTTTGCCTTTTGCTAAAAACCTGTCTTCCCTTTCCAAGTTCCTGAACGCCGATCAGAAAAAGTACAACATTCAGATCGGGCTTCTCAGAATCAAACCTGATAGCAAGTTCATCTGTAAGGGTATTCCAGTCCTGGGTAATTTGCTTAGGATTCATTTATTTGCTTTATAGCCGCAAGCAGTTCAGTCTCATTTACCAGAATCTGCTCGCCGCTGGTCATCGTTTTAAGTAAAAATTTACCTGCCTTAAATTCTTCCTCACCTACAAGAACTACATGGGGAATATGCTTCTGATGTGCATATTTAAGCTGTTTTGGTAGTTTTGCCTGGTCAGGATAAAATTCAACTGCAATGCCCATGCTTCTTAGTTGCTGGGTAAGGGTATAAAGAGGTACTTCTGCCGGGGGGTAAAAATTACAGATCAGCACTGGTACAGCAAGCTCACTTGCCGGGGGGAACAGATTTAGTTCTTTCATCAGGTCAAAGATCCGGTCTGCCCCGAATGAGATGCCTACCCCTGTAACGCCTTTCAGCCCGAAGATGCCTGTAAGGTCGTCATAACGGCCACCGCCCCCGATACTTCCGGAAGCATGTTCAGCGATCACTTCCATAATAGTACCTGTATAATAATTCAGGCCCCTGGCAAGGCTCAGGTTCAGTTCGGTCTTCATCCCATATGAGGGGCCGGCAGCGTGGAGCATAAGTACTGTTTCCAGTTCTTCAACCCCTTTCAGGCCGGTTTCAGAGTCGGTGAACAGCCCCTTTAACTGGCTCAGCTGTTCAGCCGCACTGCCTTTCAAAGCCCAGAATAAATTGGCTTTGGCTATTTCCGCAGGGCTGAAGCCCTTTTCTGTCAGTTCTTTCTCTACACCTTCAGCACCGATCTTATCAAGCTTATCGATGGCAGTCACCAGAGTCGTCATATCAGCCGGGCGCCCGATCGTTTCAGCAATGGCTGCCAGGATCTTGCGGTTGTTAAGGCGTAAGGTGGTATTCTTTATACCCAGCAGAAACAAGGCCTTATCATATATAGAGATCAGCTCTGCTTCATTGATAAGGGAGGCTGAACCCACGCAATCTGCATCACATTGATAAAATTCCCTGTACCGGCCTTTCTGTGGCCTGTCGGCCCTCCAGACCGGCTGGATCTGGAAACGTTTGAACGGAAAGGTAATGGCATGCTGGTTCATCGCTACATACCTTGCAAATGGTACGGTGAGGTCATAGCGCAGCGCGCGTTCTGAAATTTTTGGAAGCAGCTGCTTTGAACTTAGTTCGGCAAGCTCAGCCCTTGGTACTTTAGAGATATAATCGCCGGAGTTCAGGATCTTGAAAAGTAACTGGTCGCCTTCATCACCATATTTTCCGGTCAATGTGCTGAGCTGCTCCATGGCAGGGGTTTCAAGTTGCATGAAGCCGAATTCCCGGAAAACCAGCTTAAGGGTATTAAATAGATAATTTCTGCAAGCGGTGTCTTCAGGACCGTAGTCTCTGGTACCCTGTGGCAGGCTTGGTTTATTGACGCTCAATTTTAATGGTGTTTGTAAGGGGGTAAAATTACAAGAAATTAGTAAATCTGATGAATGCACCAAGCCTGTGAAATAATTTAATATTTAGTTGGATTATTTAATTCTTTATAATTAAATTTAAATAAAAAAATTATGTCAACATTTAACAAAGTGATCCTTGTAGGTCATTTAGGAAATGAGCCTACCATTAAAACCACTGAAAAGCAGGTAAAAGTTGCAGACTTTTCAATTGCCACCAATGAAGTATACCTTCGTAACGGCGAGAAAAACGAACTGACCGACTGGCATGAGGTGGTAGCCTGGAGAAAACTTGCCGATTTCTCAGAACGGTTCTTAAAGAAGGGAACCAAGGTAATGATCGAGGGGAGGCTGAA
>JAYWCR010000003.1:0-7233 GCA_043780395.1 Sphingobacteriales bacterium | reverse complement strand
CGCATGACCTCTGCCTCTGGGTAATAGCTATACCTGTTTTGTTGATAGCCCAATGACCACATGGGTGGGAGGGGCATTCTTCCTGTCAGGTAGGTATATGACTTTAGAATATCAGACAGGTGCTTATGGTAGATAAAATAATAGTTCATTTCTCCGCCTCTGGCACCAAAGGAAGAAAAGCGGTTATTGCTTGCTCCGAAATTAAAATCACTCTGGTAGGTATTATCCATGAAAATCCCGTAGTTCAGGCCATGGTGGATGCCGATATAGAAGGGGATCGTAGAATATAAAGGATCCTGACCCGTACTATATCCATATACATCGGAATTCCAGTTTGTATAGCCGTTTCCTGTACGGTCGAGGTTTCCGGTTTTTTCACCTAAACCAATAAAATGCTCATCAGACTGCATCTTCTTATAGGTGGTCACCGACTGACCGGCCCAGGAGGTGGTCAGCCCTTTCTCATCTTCATTGATCAGTGTTCCATCAAGAGTGAAAAAGGCAATCGAAAAGGGGGCTTTCTGAATAATGACCTTTAACGAATCGGTACTTATCTGGATCTGGGATGAATTTTCTTCAATTTTAACTGCGGTAGCTGTTTTGGTGCCTACCACAGCATAGGAGAAGTCGCGGCCAAGGGCCGGCTTATTATCCATGCGTACCCTAATCACCGAAGGACTATAGGCAGTAATATCTATATGAGCATTTCCTGCTTGCAGAGATACTCCTTGTTCTATTTTTAAAACAGCGCTTACGGTGCCTATCGTATTTACCGGACCTTGCTGGCTGAATGCAGAAATTGCAGTCAGTATACAGGGGATAAGAAGGAGTATTTGTTTTTTTTTCATGCGTATCAGGTTCTTTAATTGATTCTTCAAATGTCACTAAATAAAAAAAGGTAGTATCCGAAGCTACTACCTTTCTTTTATTAGAAAATTAATTTTTACACGCAATCTAAAGTTCCAGAATAATCCCAAGGGTCGGAGTCACATTTCCGGTCTTATCATCCAGCAACTTTGTTTTAAAATGACCAGGGTTGCCTGGCTGGTCCTGCATATTGCCAGAAGCATCTCTGTCAGGAATCAGGATCGGTGCATTCGCATACTGATAGTTGGAAATATTCTGAAAATCCAGGTAGAAGTTCAGGGTAAACTTTTTGAAGGGGAATTTCTTGTCAACCCGTGCATCTACCTGATAAAAGCTACCCAGGTACTGGGTATTGATGCGTGTATAATCCGGAATTCCCTGGGGGTAGGTAGCATGGGTACTGGTCCGCGAAGAAGCATTCAGGTCAAAAGGGGTATAGGGGCTTCCTCCTGAAATACGCACTTTGGCACCGATCTCCCAGTTATGTTTAAAGATCTTGCCGCCTGTCATACTCAGAATATACCTCGAATTCCATGACGAGGGGGTGTAAACTCCATGTTTGTCCTGAAACTTACTCTGAAAGAGGGTCAAAGCTGCAATTCCATAGATACCGTTATTAAGTTTCTGCTGGGCGAGGAATTCAACTCCATAGCTTTTACCTTTCCGTGTGCCCACAGCAGGGTCATTGCCAACAACGATAAAGTTCGTACCCAGGTTTGCCAGGGAAATAGAATCTCCCAGTACCTTCACCAGGGGGTAGTTCTGATAGGCCTTATAGAAACCTTCTATCGTAAAACGGGTATTTTTCTGGGTATTATATTCCAGGCCCAATACCAGCTGGCGGTTCGATATATAGTTCACATTCTTGTTGATGTATTTCCCTGTACTGTCTTTAAATCCAAGCAGGGTATAGGAAGGTAACTGGTAATAGATACCGGTATTGAAGTTCAGGCTTAATTTGTCTGTGAAATTATAGGATGCCGAGAACCGTGGAGATGCTGTTTTCAGCGGGTTTTCTCTTTGCACCGTATATGTATTTGCATCGGCTCTGATCCCTGCCGACAGGTTCAGCTTATCATCAAAATAAGCCCTGCTCAGCTGTCCGAATACATTGTATTTAATGAAGCTTATATTGGAATTATAGATACTTGAACCGTAAGGCAGAACAATCAGTGTACGGGTGGAATAGTTAATAGCTTCCACACCCGTCCCAAAGCTGATCCTGTAATTATTTTCACGGCTTGTATTCTCAAAACGAAATTTATTTTCCTGTTCCGTAGACCGGTAGTTAAGGGTATTGGCCTTTGTGGGGTCATTGTTTTGAAACTTATCGGCAGTATTGTACAGGTAATTACGGCTTAAGACCAATAAAGAATATCCCCGTGTACGGAATCTTTTAAGGGTAGCACCTACAGTATAACTATTCTGGCTGTTATAGGGTATATTGGCAAGATCATAGATGTTCCGGTCTGTTTTTGGTGCGTTCAGGTTGATGGTAAACTTGTCAATGGCCCCAAGACCCAGTATGGTAAGCTCTGTTTTCTGGTTAAATTTTGTTTTAAACTTAAACTGAAAATCCTGATAGGTGGGCAGAAAAGGAAGTTTCAATAATTTGAAAAGTTCCTGCAGGTATGAATATCTGTAGGAAGCCAGAAAGGTTGTTCTCTTCCCCAGAGGACCTTCTACAGTAGCTGAAACATCGCTGGAACCCAGTGATAAGGTAGCATGTTTTTTATCTGCTGACCCGTCTTTCTGGTTGAATTCAAACACTGAACTCAGTGCATTACCACGGTTTGCCGGAAAAGCCCCGGAATAGAAATCCACCGATTTAATTAGGTCTACATTGATCAGGCCCACTGGCCCTCCTGAGGCACCCTGGGTTGAAAAATGGTTGATTGTAGGTATTTCGACCGCATCAATATAAAACCTGTTCTCTGTAGGTGAACCTCCACGGATGATGATATCATTGCGGAAACTTACCGAAGAGGAAACGCCAGGCAATGACTGGATCACTTTTGAAATGTCGCGATTACCCCCGGGGTTTCTTTTTATTTCTGTCGCACCGATACTGCGGAGTGAAACAGGGCTTTCCAGGGTTTTATTAAACCGGGAGGCGACCACTGTTACTTCGTTCAGGGCTTTAGAATCCTCTTCAAGGGCAAAATCTGCTACTGCAGGCTTTGCATTGGTCACCTGTAGTTCGAAAACAGTTTTAGTCCGGTAGTTGACTAGTTTATAAGTAAGCGTATAAAAACCAGGATCCAGGTTATTAATAGTATAATGACCTGCAGAATCGGTAGATGTACCAAAGCGGGTACCCTGAAGACTGATGGAAACACCTGAAAGCGGGTTATTGCTGATGGCAGAAGTCAGCGTGCCCTTTATTGTTCCGGTCTGCGCAATGAGGTAGGAGGGAAGGAGTAAAAAGATTGCAAGTAAAAATTTTCTCATGTACTGTTTTAACTGAAGCCGAATTTGGCTTCAGTGGGGTAACAGGAATACAGATGAAAAGTTCTGTTTATAAATTCCACCAGTAAGTCCATTTCACCACCAGCTGTCTGTTTTTAGTCGTAAAAGGTGTTGTCTGGGAGTTATCCCCATAAACAATGAACAGGTCAGAAGCAGGTTTATACCTCCATTGAAGGCGAGAGTTGACATTCACATTCTTCAACTGCTCATTATATTGAATATAAGTGGTAAAATAAAGGGTATTGGTAAAGGTTATATCTGCCCTTGGCCCGATAAGCCAGAATTTTGTTCGGTTAAAAGGGGCAGGTAGCCTCAGGTCATTATAGGAACCGTTCAGGCTTAGATTTACATATGGCTGGAAGCGGTATCCGATCTGGCCTGTGGCACTATAATGGGTGCCACCGTCATAATAACCGCCGTAAGTTGCATCCAGGAGATAGGTAAATACACTTTGGGGAACAGAGGTGAATTGCATGTCCAGGGTTTTCCAATGACTTTCAGTTCCGGTAGCAAGCAATCCTTTGCCCGTATGAGTAGGGTCAAAAGGTCGTAATAGTTTAACATACTCATCAAGGCCAGACACAGAGATCAGGCTCTTATTGCGGAAGGTAATGATATAGGAAAGGATACTTTCATGGTCGGTATGCCTCCAGGCTTCATCAAAATAGTAGGTGGAAGACAATTGAATGCCATGGCTCAGAATGGATCCGTTTTTAGGCAGGAAATTATGCCCGATCAATGGATTTAACTTATTAAAGCCAGTTCTGGGTACATAGCCGGCGGCTGCCATATAATTTTTTCCTACATACTCCTGCTGCATATAAAAGGTCCATAATTTACTCAGGTATTGAAGATGGCCGGCAAGTACCTGAGCATCGGATTTGTTTTCAGGAGTGAATGATTTCATTCCCAGAAGCTTTCCTGTCCATAGATTGTTGGACGACGCCAGATTATACTCTATACCCAGGTTACGGTTATATAAACTTCCGGATCCCCCTGCCGGCAGGCTGCTTGTCGCATCTTTATTTATGAATATCAGGCCGATATTGGAGCGGCCAAATACCCTTCGTTGCAGGGTGACGATACCAAAATTCTGGGCTGCCACCTTGTTCAGGGATGAATGCCCTGTCTGGATATCCATAAGCCCAATTCTCCAGTCTTTATTCAGCTTTCCTGTCAGGCGTGCCCCAAACTGCATAGGTGCATCCAGTCCGATTCTTCTGGAAAAGAAAGGCCGGATGTCTGAATAGCCGAAATTGGAGAAGAGGTCTCCGTTCTCCAGAAAGAACTGCCTTTTTTCTGGATAGAAAAGTTCATAGCGGTTTAAATTGATCACCTGCTGGTCAGCATCTACCTGTGAGAAGTCGGGATGTACCGTTAAGTCAAGGTTCAGCGAGGAAGTAAGGGATACTTTGACATCCCCTCCAATAGAATGCAGGGAACTTACGGGTGTTTTATTCTGGTAATCTTTACCAATACCGGCCAGTAAATAAGGAATAACAGAGATATTTGTTCCTGCAGCGGGTGGTGGCTGATCCCAGACAATAGTTCCTGTATAGGCCAGGGAAGCAGTTGGAAACTGTCGTGGTACGGGTGCCCAGCTTGATTTTTCTGTAGTCTTGAGGTCATTTCGGCTGAAATTGACGCCCCATTCCTTTAGTTCTTTCTTATAGCGGATGCTTTTAAAAGGAATTGCAGCCTCCCAGATCCATTTATCGGGGTAGTTTTTAACGACAGAGACCCATTTATTGTCCCAGCTCAGGTCAACCTTCCCCCCTTCATACATACTTCCGTCCCATTGAGCTCCGGCAGCATTGGCTCCGAAACTGAACCCATCAGTGCGGGCATCAAAGGGATCCATGAACAGCAGAAAATTATCATTCTTCTGAAAATTGAAATCACGTTTAAGCGATTCCACCATATTAGGGCCGGGATATTTTTTGAAACATATGGCTATGATGTACAGGTTTTGCTCATCATAGGTCATGCGAACCTGAGTACGAACATTTGCATCACTGGTATCCATGGGCATGACCATACGAAAATGATCTGCTGAATCGGCCTGGAGCCATGCCTGCTCATCCATCACCCCATCTACATGGACAGGCGAACTTGCTTTGTGAATGAAATATTTAAAGGCAGCATTTTGTTTCTGTGCCTGGGCATCAGCAAATGCCAGGGATAGCAGGATCAGAATAAAAACTATTCGGCGAAGAATGAAATGGCCAGGAGTAGGGGATATCTTCAATACAGGGGTATTTGTACTGAAAGATAGAATTATTAAACCAGAGAATTTAGTATTCCAGATCAACTCCTGCCTGAATACAGTTACCTGATTTGATAATGAGATAAAATTGTATAACTCACGGACCTGGAAGCCTGCAACTTAGCTGACTGGCTTGCCTGGCCTGACGCCTGAAGAATAGGCCGACCGGTAGGCCGCTTTTTAAAAAAGTAAATGACCAGAAAAAGATTCATAATGATCAGCAGCAGCGTAATGATCAGATAGACCTCATAGAGGTTTAATTTTTTGCTCTTGGCAACCAGTTCGCCTTCAAGCCTGTTTACCGTAGACTTCAGCTCTTCTATTTCTTGATTTTCCATGGGTCGGTTTTGCCTTCATGGAGAATAAGGAATAAAGACTTAAACTGTTTCTACAGGATGCCAATCTTTAACGATTCCTTAACATCAGGAACCTACCTTTGGGTACATCCTACAAAATGAAAAAGCTATCAATCGTTGCCTTTATTGCCCTGTTTTCATTCGCCCTGGTCTCATGGGGAGTCATTGGTCATCGCGCCATTGGAAAAATCGCTGAAAACCATTTATCACCCAAAGCCGCATTGGCTGTAAAAGATCTTCTTGGCGACCAGAGCCTGGCAGATGTAAGTACTTATGCTGATGAAGTGCGTTCCAAGCCTGAATATAAGTATACAGGTGCCTGGCATTATGTCAATATGCCCCTGGGCCTGAGTGAAGCAGAGTTCAGTAAAAAAGTCACCGGCATGGCCGATGACAATGTATATAAGGCTTTAGTGAAATGTGAGCATGAACTTATAAATCCTGCAACTTCCAGAGAGCAGAAGATCTTTGACCTTAAGTTCATTGTGCATCTGGTAGGTGACCTGCACCAGCCTATGCATGTGAGCCGTACGGAAGATAAAGGAGGAAATTCCATCCAGCTCAGCTTCAACGGTCAGGGAACAAACCTTCACCGCCTCTGGGACAGTGGCCTGATCGAAAGAAAGGGACTGACCTTTGAGCAGATGGCTGTTCAGTATGACAAGGCAAGCCCCTCAGCGATCAAGGCTTTACAGGCTGACCCGATCATAAAATGGTTGTTTGAGAGTTACCAGGCAAGTTCCACCCTGTATGCTGAAGTTGATGCCATGAAGGGGCGTTCTATTGAGGATGCCTATTATACCGCTCATCTTCCAATTATTGAAGACAGGATTCAGAAAGGTGGAATTCGCCTTGCCGGCGTATTGAATGCTTTATTTGAAGGTAAGCCCGTTAACCTGAATCTTATGCCAGCTCTGGATAGCTCTGTTTCAGCTTTAGCCAAAGATTCAATCTCTACGTACTGTGAAAAAGTTTATGGGGGCAAGTACTTTGCTAAAACTGGAACCACCTTGTTAAACCTTGGTGCGGCATTCCCTGACCATAAAATGACTGTGGTGATTAAAGGAGCAGACAGGGCTAAATTTAAGGGAGCACCAGAAACCATACTGGACGGTAAAACAGTCTGTATCACAGGCAAAATTATTCAGTATAATGGAAAACCTGAAATCATCGTGACCGATCCTGGTCAGATAAAGGTTAACTGATTATCAGTCGGTTAGGTGTATATTTAATTCAACATCTAACCGGCTTTTATGAAAAAATCTGTGCTGTTTC
>JAYWCR010000002.1:0-10413 GCA_043780395.1 Sphingobacteriales bacterium | reverse complement strand
ACCTGAGTTCCATGCTTTGTCTACTGAATTCCATGAGTTTGAAGCATCGGACTGGATGAGCTGGGCCCCTATTTTTATGGAAGATCCTATTTCCAGTGCCGCCTTGCGCATGGAGTCAGCGAAAACCTTGAAATGTTTTCCATACAGGGTGCCGGTAATGATCTGGGGCTGTTTGTCTTTATTGGCAGCCGTATCGATCAGCCAGCCTGCCTGCCAGGGGCCATCGCTTTCATTTCCTATCTCCCAGTATTTTGTTTTTCCTTTGTCATACCGTACCCAGTCGGCAGCAAGATGGGCCGCTACCTGGTCTGGATGTTTACCCAGCCCATAACGGGCATAACTATAGTTGATCGTAATAATACCGGTGCTCCCTGTTTGCTGCAGCATACTGTAGTAATTGTCAAGGGAAAGGGTCCAGTTGGCTGTATTATTTCCAAACCAGTAGTTTGGATCTATGACAACGCCTTTTGAGTCAAGGAGCTTGGCGGGTGCATCTGCAGGAGCTTGCCCGGGGCTTGCATTCCAGAAATAAACACTGCTCAGGTTACCACCCGGAAAGCGTATAATGTGAGGAGACAGATTTTTAATATTCGCAAGCAACACGGGTTCAGTGACCATCTGGGTCATATACGGGTTGGCATTTGCACCAAACAGGTATTTGGAAACCTTGGTAATTACCTGACTATTATCAATGGCTACATGTACGGTAGCATCTACGGCTGGTGGAGCTACTTCAGTAAAAGCCGGAACAGTAAAATTTCTGGGTACCCAGTCGTCGAGAAAAAAACCGGCTGACTTGGAAATGACCGGATCTGTTTGCGGAATAATGGAAACGGTCACAGGAATAACAGGAGCTACAGTCGGATCAGGTACGGAATTCTTTTTACAGGAACAAATTATCAGTATAAGTAAAAAGCAGGTGTTAAACCTTGTCATAATTCATTGTGGTTTTTTGGCCTTATGAATATAGGTCTTTTACCCAATGATCTATGACTTTCTACAGATTTGTAATACGGTTAATGCGCTTGTCTTTCTCCATATACCTTCCTCCCCAGATAGGATACATCATGTGCCCTGAAACTATGATCATCATCAAAAATGGAATTTACAAAGCTTACCAGCTCATCTACTTTTTGCCGGTGAACAATCCTGATCCTTGTTTCAAAATTTGAACTGAATCCGTTACTTGTAAAATTTACAGAGCCGAGGTAGGCAATCTTTCTGTCTATAATATAGATCTTTGAATGAATGAACATTGAATCATTTTCCCATGATGAATTTCTCAGGTACTTGAAGTCAATGTTGCGTTTGTATTCGAAATAGCTAAGGTCGGTATTTTCTACCTCCTCTTTCTTTCTGCGTACAAAGAAGAAACCTAAAAGGAGGGGAAGTCCAAGCAAAAAAGTATAGTTCACTGCATTTGAATCCAATGTCTTTACCACAGAGAAGACCAGCAATGCGGCCATCAGGCCAATAAGCAGCAAAAGTATATACTGGTAAGATTCGGCTTTCTTTTTGAGCTCTGCTCCTCTTTCAATATCGACAAATTCAAATTGTGAGATAAGTTTTTTAAGTACATCCTTCTCCTGCTCTTTTCTAAGATCGCTAAAGGCTAGCCTGACCTTAATACCCCTGTTATTCAGGTCTATAAGATCGTCAAGCCGTGTACGGTCAATATAGGGTGAAATGATCAGCACCTCATGGGAAGCATTGACAATATCTGTATGGATCTGTTTTCCGCTGCTCTGGCCTACATAAACTTCCACGCTATCAGAAGCAGAGACAGGAATTTTGAAATAGAAATTTTTCATTAAGAGTGCTCTCCGCTATATCCCTTACCTGGCTGATTCCATTTCCTGAAGGTCTGATTCCAATAGTGTAAGAAGGCCTGCCTTCATATTTTCTTCGAGATGTATGACACTCGATGTACCGGGGATCAGCAGAATATTAGGTGAATGCTGCAAAAGCCAGTGAAGAGCCACCTGCTGGGTAGTGCATTGAAGCCTTGAGGCAATTTTCTTTAAAACCTCAAGCTCTTTAATGTTCCCTGCGTTTAATGGGTTCCAGGGAATGAAAGCAATATGCTGCTCGCGGCAATACGCAAGTTCCTTTTCCCATTTTCTGTATTCATAACTGTATTTATTCTGTACTGAGACTACCTTAAAATATTTACTGGCTTCTTTAATTTCTTCTATACTCACCTCTGACAGGCCAATATGCCTGATCTTGCCCTCTTTTTGCGCTTTCCTGAGAAAGTCAAAGGTTACTTCTATTGGTACTTCAGGGTCAATGCGGTGAAGTTGATAGAGATCTATAGTATTTACCTTTAACCGTTGCAGACTTCCCTCGAGTGCTTCCTTTAAATGTTCAGGGCTTGCATCAATATGCCATTGATTGGGGCCTGACCTCAGGAAACCGCCTTTGGTACCAATGATCAGGTTTTTGGGATAGGGAAATAAAGCTTCTGCAATAAGCTCTTCTGAGACATTGGGGCCATAGCTGTCGGCAGTATCAATGAGATTCACCCCAAGTTCCACAGCCCTTCTCAATACAGATATCGCCTTGTTTCTATCATCGGGAGGTCCCCATATTCCTGAACCTGTGATGCGCATGGCCCCAAAACCAATGCGGTTTACGTTCATATCACCTCCGATACTGAAGGTATTTTCACTTGTCTCAATGCCCATAGTTCTTTTTATAAGGGATAAAAAGTTTTCATACGCACAATAGCCGTTCCAATCTTACCGCAAATCATTTTTTACAAACAGGTATAACTATTAAGTAAATCAGGGGTTATATAAATGGAAGCGGCTTGCATTAAGGCAGTTCAAAACCGACACTATGAAGAATCTACTCATCACAGCCCTGGTTTTAACCATGGCCACTCAGGTATTTGCCGGTACGCCTGTTGGAAAAGGCATAAAAGCAAAAGCACATTCAGGAAAAAGCGGAAAAGGATCATGTAATGGCGTATGCCCTTATTACAACCCTAAAACCGGAACAACTGCCATGCCCACAAGAATGACCTGAGAAATAATCAAAAAAAAATCCCCGCCTCTAAGCGGGGTTTTTTTTAAAAATCGTCATCACTTCCAATAGGGGCTCCCGGAGGGATCTCCTCATGAATAGCAGGTCTGGCATCTTGTGGTGATTTCATTCTGTCAAGGGCAAGCATCAGATGTGCCCCATACGAGGCTTCAAGAACAATCTTTCTTTGTTCAGTTATATATTCCAGAAGTTCGTAAAGAACTTTCCTGGCATCGGCTCGTGCCTGATAAGAAGCTTTATGATCTATACTTAAAGCCAGCAGATAGGTAAGGTAGATTTGCTCGGTCTGTCGCTGGATGATCTTTTGCATACCTGTTCTTCTTGGAGCTTTCCAGGTTTTATTCACAAAGTACCTGAGCATTTCATCAAGACTCAAGCCTCCATAAGGAGCATACTGCTCCATACGGCTTACCCGTTCGCTGTTGAACAAAAAAGAAAAGGGGAAGTCGGCAGCAGTTTCAGCAGGTGACAGAGCATCGAAAGCCAGTCCTGTACGTTTATTAAAAAGTTCCCTTGATGCAAGATAACCCGTAGGTCGGGGTGGAATGATGGCAACAATTCTTTCGGGAAGCATCAGAAAAGACGGATCAATACAGCCGGCTATGGCGTTCAGGGCTTTCAACTGCTCTTCTTTTAAGATGGGCCGGGTAGCAACCTGACCATCTCCACGCAATGTATAGGTATAGTCCATGCCCCCAATCAGCTTTGTAACGGCTTCAAGCTGGTAGCGGTGATAGAAATACACAGGTACCAGCACGTCTTCCAGCATGGCCATAGGCATTCCTGGACGTATATTATTTTCACCAAATTGAGCCAGTGCTTTAGCTCTTACGTCCATAACCTGGGTCAGGCCACTTACCGCATCAGACCCATTATCCCAGAGATGGGCATAAGGGCTCAGGCTGCCGGCAGGTCTTGCATCCTGGTCCGTGAGAAAGCGCAGCCCGCTTTTAAAAGCAGTATTCAGCAGTTCATTCAGCGCATCAGGCTCCCTGCTGTCTTTATTGAAATCGCGGTAACCCCAGTTTATTGAAACTTTATCCCAGGCCCCTATCTTGTCGTCATACGCTGTATGCATATCTACCTCACCAGATGAATCCAGGCTTACCAGCGGATGCGGATAATCCATGACACTCGAACGGCCAACTGTAGACGACGAATAATTATGCATCAGTCCCAGGGTATGCCCGGTCTCATGTGCTGCCAGTTGCCTGATCCTTGCCAGTGACATTTTCAGCATCTTGTCATCAGATGGCTGGCCATCTTTAAAAGGTGCCAGCAAGCCTGAGGCAATCAGGTAATCCTGACGTACGCGCAGGGAGCCCAGGGAAACAATACCCTTTATGATCTCACCGGTACGGGGATCTACAATGGAATTTCCATAGCTCCATCCACGTGTTGAACGGTGTACCCAGTTTATGACATTATACCGCAGGTCCATAGGGTCTGCATCAACAGGCAGGATCTTTACCTGAAAAGCATTCTTATACCCTGCCGCTTCATAGGCCTGGTTCCACCAGCTGGCTCCGTCGACCAGTGCACTGCGGATGGGCTCAGGCACCGCATTGTCTACATAATAGACAATAGGCTTTACAGCCTCACTGATGGCAGCTGCAGGATCCTTTTTCTGAAGACGGTGACGTACAGCAAGATATTTTATGACAGGCTCAGATACAGGGGTACTGTAATCGTAATAGGCGATACTTGAAAAACTTGATCTCGGGTCAAATACGCGTGGTACGTAGTTATGATCAGGCAACTCAACAAATGAATGGTGCATGCGCAGGGTTATGGCATCGTGTGCTGGCGTGACAGAGGTTACCTGTGCACCAGCACTTCCATCTGAACTGACAAGCGTAATGGTTGCTTCCACTTCAGTATTCAACGGAAAGTTCTTGGTACGCGGATAGTACAGGGCCGACCTTGAATTATCAGCAGTAAAATTGCCTTCCTTCTTAGCCTTCAGCGTATTGACTACTTTCATAGCATCACTCAGAAAAAAATCCGTTGCATTGACCAGTACCCTGCTGCCTGTTTCTGCCTGTGCTACAAAGCCCCAAAGCACTGACTGTGCAAAGGACTGTTCCACAGCATTTTGTTCATTTTTATCTGTACTTAAAGCCCGGTACATATAGTTAGGCTCAACCATCAGAATTTTTTTGCCGACGCGTTCAAATTTCACAATGCGTGTAGAGCCCATCAGGCCCCTGTCAAGACCAATATCATTAGAACCGAGACCTGCCGGCAGAGAGGTCTGGTATAAAAGTTCATAATCCAGGTTATTAATTTCAAGCCAGAGCTGTCCGTTATTTTTATCAAGGTAATATGTAAGATAACCAACATGCTTCTCCATAGATTTTGTTAACTCTTCAATCGAAGGGAGTGTCTGGGCCTGAACAAACAGAGGTAAACAGAGTAACAGAAGGAAAAGTCTTTTCATAAGCATGGGTAAATGACTAATGTATCATTTTTGAGCCGCAGATCAGAAAAATAGGATAGATTTAAATACCATTCAGGGTTCAGGAGTATGATTAACGATAACCGCAGGAATTTTCTTAAAAAAATAGGCCTTGTGGCCACTATTACCGGTCTTGAATCGGCATTGCCTGCTTCAACTTTTGCTGAAACCAGTGCGCCGGCAGAAAAAGAAAGTTCCATTCTTGTTGCTGCAGATCAGGCAATTGTTGAAACCACTGCAGGAAAAGTACGTGGCTATGTGCATAATAAAGTGTATACCTATAAAGGCATTCCCTATGGTGCACCTACAGATGGCAAGAACCGCTATATGCCCCCAGTGAAGCCTTCTCCCTGGAAAGAAGTAAGGAATACCCTGGTTTACGGGCCGGTATGCCCTCAAAAACAAAATACTGACTGGTTCAGGGAGGAACTCGCTTTTTTGTACCAGTGGAATGATGGCCTTCAGCACGAAGACTGCCTGCGCCTGAACGTCTGGACCCCTTCTATCAATGATCAGAAAAAAAGACCTGTGATGTGCTGGATCCACGGAGGCGCCTTTTCCACCGGCTCAAGCCAGAACCACCCTTCATACGATGGAGAGAATTTATGTCAGCTGGGTGACGTGGTCGTGGTCTCTGTAAATCACCGCCTGAATGCTTTCGGGTATATGGACCTTTCACCCTATGGTGAAAAATATGCGGCGTCAGGGAACCTTGGTATGCTCGACCTGGTAGCATCTTTGGAATGGGTACGTGACAATATCAGCCGCTTTGGAGGTGACAGGAATAATGTGACCATATTCGGACAGTCGGGTGGCGGTACGAAAGTAATTACCCTGATGGCCATGCCTGCAGCAAAAGGCCTTTTTCACAAGGCCATCTCCCAGAGTAATTCAATTGTGCAGATGTCAAGCAAGGCTTATGCTGCGGAATGGACCGTACACTTTCTGCAGGAGCTAAAACTTGACAAAACCAATATTGATCTTATCCAGGAATTGCCGGCTTACCGGATCCTGGAAGCTTCAGCTAATGCTGAGAAAAAAATGGGGAGTACCGTTCCTCATGACGTAGGCCGGGCAGGCCTTCAGCCTGTGGTAGATGGCCAACTTTTACCCCAGCACCCCTTTGATCCGGTAGCACCTGAAATGTCTGCGCATATCCCTTTTATGGTTGGAACCACGCGCAATGAAGGCCTGGCCAGTATCGATAACGCAGCGCTGGAAGAACTTACCGAATCTGGCCTGCAAGAGATGATCATCCAGCGGCTGCCGGGAAAGGGAGCTGAAGTTTATAAAGTTCTCAGAAACACCTTTCCGGCAGTAAAACCTGCCGAGATCATTTCCTATATAAGCCCACAAAACGCTATGGCTTTTCTACAGGCCCGGCGCAAGGCCGACCAGCAGGGAGCTCCGGTATACCTATATATGTTCTCTTGGCATACGCCCGTGCTTGACGGCAGGCCAAGGTCATTTCATTGCAGTGAGATACCTTTTGTATTTGCCAACACTGCCAGGTGTGAGAATTATACAGGTGGAACAAAAGCTGCATCGACCCTTGCCGCTACAATGGCCCGGGCATGGATAAATTTTGCCCGCACCGGCAATCCCAATCATGCGGGGCTGCCCGAATGGCCCAGTTTCCAGCAACAGCCTGGTGCAACGATGGTCTTTAACACTGCCTCAAAACTTATGACAGACCCGGATCATAAAGCCAGGGAAATTCTGGAAAAGGTATTTTACGGAAAAGAGGTTTAAGGAGTTTTCGATCAGCATTGATTTTGAACCTGCCTTTAGAGTTTACAGGGTTGCTGAAGAGTTTCCTGAAAATTAAACACTTGATTTTCAAAGCTAATTTCTTGTTACAATAACACTTTAGCAGGGGTAGAATCTTATAGGTATAACTATGGCAGAACCTATCAAAACAGAAAAAGAATACGAACAGGCATTGGCACGTGTTTTTACCTTAATTCAGAACGATTCACAAAAAGACGCTACCCTGGCTGCAGAACTCGAAGAGCTTTGCATCTTCATTAAAGAGCATGAGCTGGGGAATTCTGCACCTTCTAAAACAAAAGAATAAACAACCCCAAGGAATGCCAATAGAATCATTCCTCACCGGGTCATAGAAACACAATCTTTTCGGTATTCACGCGGTATCTTTCCTGTAAACTGCTTGAAGAACCGGTTAAAATTTGCAGAATTTTGGAAACCTGATGAATAACAGATTTCAGAAACAGGTATTTCCAGATTTTGCAATAACTTACATGCATGCCCTACGCGAATTTCATTTAAAAAAGTGGTGAAACACTTTTGAGTTCTTTTTTTAAAGAAAGAAGAAAATGCAGTGGGTGTCATATGGGCTACGGCCGAAATTTCTTCAAGGGTCACATGCCTGGTAAAATGCTGGACCAGGTATTTAAATACATGGTTCATACGCTCCGTATCTTTCTCATTATAGCTATGGGTATAGCCAAATGAGGCCAGCTGTTCAAATTCATCAGAATCGACCAGCACATTGATTATTTTCAAAAATTCAATTACCTGATCCAGACCTTTTTTTTCATTCATTGTATCCATAATTGAGGATACATACTGCTGGGTAAGACCATAAAACCGAAGACCCCGCCTTGCCCTCTCGAGTAATTTCTGAGTTTTCAGGTTGAACCTCACATCTGCGGAAAGGCCTGACAGAAACTGAAACGGGAAATAAACAACTACTGCCTGAGCAATTTTAATTTCCGGAGGTGAATTCAGTACTGAAGGATCATTGTTCCAGATATGGGGCAGGTCAGGACTCATCAAAACAAGGTCACCATATGAAAAATTATGAATGCTATCGCCAACCATCCGCTTTCCGCAGCTATGGATGACATAGTTCAATTCACATAGTTCATGAAAATGAAAGGGAGAAGTATAATGATGTGCCTCTATCTTTTTTATAACTACAGCACTGAACGCATCCGTTCCTACTTTAATTAAGCTGGCCTTCATAAAATCCTGAGGTATTTAAGCCCTAATTAATAAAAACAGTAAAATACTTTAACTATCTGTTAAGATACCATTAAAATCCCCTTTCTCACAAGGTTAAATTTAGGGAACTATACTGCCTGATAAGTGGCAGACCTTACATAGAAACCTGTTCCAATCAAATTCTGTATGAAAGAATATTTACGCGCTGGCAGAAAACCGGACCGTTTGCTTTTCTCTGCAATTCTATTTCTTCTCACCTGCTCCGGCCTATATGCCCAGGATAAAAAAACTATCTCAGGTATTATCAGGGATGAGAATAAACTACCGGTTGCCGGGGTTAGCATTACGGAGAAAGGCAGTACAAATGCCACCAGCTCTTCATCTACCGGAGCCTTTAACCTGCAGGTGAGCCCGCAGGCAACGCTAATCCTGAAATTTATCGGGTATAAAACCCTGGAGGTCAATCCAGGTGAGCGTACAAGCCTGGCTATTTCTATAGAACCTGCCACTCTTTCCCTGAATACGGTAGTAGTTATCGGATATGGTTCACAAAGAAAAGTGGATGTGACCGGATCTGTAGCCTCAGTCAATAAGAACACGATCAGAGAACGACCCTCCATTAATGCCCTGGGGGCCCTGGCAGGTCAGGTAGCAGGTGTGAACATCACCTCTAATTCTGGCAGACCTGGAGACTACCGGATAAATATCAGGGGTTTTAATTCTATAAATGCTTCCAACAGCCCGCTCTTTGTTATTGATGGGGTTATAGGAGCTGATTATTCAACGATTAATCCCAATGATATCGAAACAATAGACGTATTGAAAGATGCATCTGCTACAGCAATCTATGGGGCAAGAGGCTCGGGAGGCGTTATTATTCTTACTACCAAAAGAGGCTTGAATGGAAAAACCTCCATAAGCTATGATTTTTCAGCTGGTATAAATGTTTTGCCCCGGGAAATACCTGTTTTGAACTCAAGCCAGTATACTGCGCTTGAAAAAGCAGCTTTTTCCTATATACATGGCAGGGCATATCCTGCTTTCGGAACCCTGGAACCACTGCTCTATAAGCCCGATGGAACCCCTCGTTACAATACCGACTGGCAGAAAGAGCTCTACCGGCCATCATTTTCCCAGAACCATAACCTGTCCATTTCAGGGGGAAATCCAGACCTGAAGTTCAATATTAATTATGGGTACCAGGATGAGCAGGCTTTAATGCTCCTCACATATAATAAAAAGAATACAGTGCGTATTAATCTGGATGCAAGAATACATAAATGGCTTACAGCGGGCTTGAGCTTGTCAGGTGTTTATGGACTTGAACGCATCCAGGACGATGGTGTGGGAGGGCTGACTGCAACCCGTGAAGCATTGGAAGAATTGCCGGTTATACCGGTCAGGTTACCTGATGGCTCCTGGGGTGGTGACTTTATGCACCTGGGTTCAGAGGGTTCTGACAATCCGGTAAACCTGGTGACCAATCATTACAACCTCTTTAAACGTGTTCAGGGCCTGGCCAATGCGTATTTTACACTGAAGTTCTCAAATGCACTGGAATTTAAAACCAGCTTTTCAGGTTCTGTAAATAATATAAAGAATGATTTCTCGAACAGTGGATCAGCTGTTCAGCGGGGCTTATACGGAAATATAACAGCCGGTGAGAATACAGATAATTCTGTTTACTGGCAGAGCTCAAATTACTTTACGTACACCAAGAAATTCGGGAAGCATAATATAAATGCCATTCTGGGAGCAGAATGGGCAAAAACTGCAGACGAAAGCTTTGGAGCCACAACCTCAAATTTCGATGGTGATTTTTACCTCTACAATAACCTGGGTGCAGGTACGGTACCCTCCGCTCCTGCTTCCGGATCTTATGAATGGCAGCTGAATTCTTATTTCACGCGGCTTATTTATTCTTATAACGACAAATACCT
>JAYWCR010000001.1:0-4476 GCA_043780395.1 Sphingobacteriales bacterium | reverse complement strand
TTGGTTGAAGTGATACGCTCCTGCATCAGACCCATCTCAGTGGCCAGCGTTGGCTGGTAACCTACGGCTGATGGCATACGTCCAAGCAGGGCAGAAACTTCTGATCCGGCTTGGGTAAAGCGGAAAATATTATCAATGAAGAAAAGGATATCTCTTCCACCACCGTCTTCACTTCCATCACGGAAATATTCCGCAACTGTTAATCCTGACAGGGCAACCCGTGCACGTGCACCTGGTGGCTCATTCATCTGTCCGAAAACAAGTGTTGCTTTAGATTCTCTTAATTTTTCATGGTCAACCTTTGAAAGATCCCATCCGCCTTCTTCCATTGAATGACGGAATGCATCTCCGTAGTTGATAACACCTGATTCGATAAATTCCCTTAAAAGGTCATTTCCCTCACGGGTACGCTCACCAACACCTGCAAATACAGATAGACCTGAATAGGCTTTAGCAATGTTGTTTACCAGTTCCATAATCAGAACGGTTTTACCAACACCTGCCCCACCGAACAGACCGATTTTTCCACCTTTTGCATAAGGCTCAAGCAGGTCGATAACTTTAATACCTGTAAAAAGTACTTCAGTATCAGTGCTCAGGTCTTCAAAACGTGGTGGCTTGCGGTGAATGGCAGAACCATTTTCTTTATTCACTGCTCCGATACCATCAATGGCCTCACCGATCACATTGAAAAGGCGACCCTTGATCTGGTCACCGGTTGGCATCATAATAGGGGAGCTGGTATCGACAACATCCATTCCGCGCATTAAGCCGTCGGTTGAATCCATGGCAATGGTACGTACTCTGTCGTCACCTAAATGCTGCTGACATTCCAGAATTACTTTCTGTCCATTTTCCCTGGTTACTTCCAGTGCATCGAGGATCTTTGGCAACCGGGAGTTTTCTGCGAAACTCACATCTATTACCGGACCGATAATCTGAACTATTTTACCGATATTATTTGGCATCTGCTGAAAAAAATTAGATGGCAAAACTAACCAAAAAGGATTAAAAAACGCCATTAAATATGAAATAGTCTCAACGGGAACCCTGTTTTTTTACCTGCTTTGTATCAATAAAGCAATCTCCACAGGCAGAATCAATTAAAATAATAGTTTTGTCAACTTTAATAAAGAATACTTTCCGCCTTTGCCTTATGGTTAAAAAGAAGATAATGGTTACCGGCAGTAATGGACTTCTGGGTCAGAAATTACTGGATAAGCTCAGAGACCGCCCGGATATTGACCTCCTTGCCACCTCCAAGGGAGTCGACAGGTATCCCGATGCCCAGGGCTATACTTATACAGACCTGGATATTACAAACCCTGAAGAGATCAGGCAGGTTATAGCAAAATTCAGCCCTGACTGTCTGATCCATACAGCTGCCATGACTAATGTAGATGCCTGCGAAACAGATAAAGAAGGTTGCTGGAAACTGAATGTAGATGCGCTTGATTTTATCATGGATGCGGCAAGACATACAGGTACGCACCTGATCCACCTGTCTACTGATTTTATTTTTGATGGCACTGCCGGTCCCTATAAGGAGGATGACCTTCCGGCTCCCCTGAGCTATTATGGGCTGAGCAAGGAGGCCTCTGAACAGCATCTGCAGCAATACTCCCATGCCTGGACCATCATCCGTACCATTATTGTATATGGGATAGTAAAGGATATGAGCCGCACAAATATTGTGCTGTGGGCAAAAAAGGCGCTATCTGAAAATAAAGAAATTAATGTAGTAGATGATCAGTTCCGCAGCCCCACGCTGGCCGAAGACCTGGCAGATGCCTGCATTACAGCTGCTATCAGGCAGAAAACAGGGATCTTCAATGTATCAGGGAAAGATTTCATGAGTATTCTTGAACTCGTTGAGCGTGTTGCCGACCATTACGGGCTTAAGAAAGAGCTCATTCGTCCAATAAAATCTGATACCCTGAATCAGGCAGCCAAACGCCCGCCAAGAACCGGTTTTATTCTGGATAAGGCCTATGCGGAACTTGAATACCGCCCCCATTCTTTTGAAGAAGGCATGAATCTGCTTGATGCTCAGCTTAAAGAGCTGGGTATTGAATAAATATTTAAAAATAGTATCGGATTAGTCAAAAGATATTCTACTTTTGCAATCCGATAAATGGACTTGTAGCTTAATTGGATAGAGCATTTGACTACGGATCAGAAGGTTGGGGGTTCGACTCCCTTCAAGTCCACATTTACAAAGGCATTACCTGCCATAAAAGAATTAAAAAGCCCTGCTGTATATTTACTGTATACTTTCAGGGCTTTTTTTATTTACTTACAGAAAAACTTTAAATTTTTGGGGATAACACTATGCTGAACATTGTACTATTCGGCCCTCCAGGGGCAGGAAAGGGAACACAGTCTCAAAAGCTGATTGAGAACTACCACCTGGTTCATTTATCTACAGGCGATCTGCTGCGTGCAGAGATCGGCGCCGGTACTACACTGGGTGTGGAAGCAAAGAAGTTAATGGATGAGGGTTTACTTGTCCCCGATGAAGTGGTGATCGGCATGATCAGCAATAAACTTGATGTAAATCAGGAAGCAGCCGGTTTTATTTTTGATGGGTTCCCCCGTACAATCGCTCAGGCAGAAGCTCTTGACACCCTGCTCCAAACAAAGGGTTCTTCTATATCAGCAATGATAGAACTTAAGGTAGAGTCTGTAGAACTGGAAAAAAGACTTCTGCTCAGGGGTAAAGATTCAGGTCGTGCAGATGATGCAAATCCGGAGATCATTGGCCGCCGCATTCAGGAATATACTTCCAAGACTGCAGCAGTTGCTGGTTACTATAAAGAACACCAAAAATTCCATCAGGTGAATGGCATCGGTTCTATTGATGTCATATTTCAATCTATTTCTGAAGTGCTTGAACGCATTTCTGTTTAATACCCAATAAAGGGCAGGGCCTACATTCCAGCTATCATATCATGGCAGATTCTAATTTTGTTGATTACGTAAAAATATGCTGCCGTTCAGGTGCGGGTGGGGCGGGTTCAGCCCATTTTCACAGGGATAAGATTAATGCTAAAGGAGGCCCTGACGGAGGTGATGGTGGAAGAGGCGGTCATATTATTGTCCGCGGAAGTACCCATTTCTGGACATTGCTACACCTGAAATACCGTAAACACATTATTGCTTCGGGTGGACAACCGGGAAGTGTATCCCTGCAGACCGGAGCCAGTGGCAAGGATGAAATACTGGAAGTTCCTCTGGGAACAATTGCCCGTGACTTTGAGACAGGCGAAGTACTTTTTGAAATCCTTAAGGATGGTGAAGAAAAAACGCTTACTTCAGGAGGAAGAGGGGGCCTTGGTAACTGGAACTTTAAATCTGCCACACACCAGTCACCCAGGTATGCACAGCCGGGTGAGGAAGGCAAGGAAATCTGGAATATTCTGGAACTTAAACTGCTTGCTGATGTAGGGCTTGTAGGCTTTCCCAACGCAGGGAAATCAACACTGCTTTCAGTGGTGTCTGCAGCAAAACCTGAAATTGCCAATTACCCTTTTACCACGCTTGTACCAAATCTTGGAATCGTTTCTTACCGTGATAACAAGTCGTTTGTCATGGCTGATATTCCAGGTATAATTGAAGGAGCAGCAGAAGGCCGTGGCCTGGGAATCAGGTTTCTGCGTCATATCGAACGCAATTCCATGCTGCTCTTTATGATCCCTGCAGATTCTTCAGATATCCGCAAGGAGTATGAGATCTTGCTGAATGAGATCCGTAAATACAATCCAAGTCTGCTTGAAAAGCCCCGGATGGTGGCCCTTACAAAAACAGATATGCTTGATGAGCAGATGATAGAAGAGATGAAAGCGGAACTTCCTGAAGGAGTGAAGACCACTTTCATCTCTGCTGTTTCAGGGGCAGGTATTACAGAGCTTAAAGATGATCTGTGGAAGATTCTTAACAAGCCTGAAAATATCACTCCTGAAGTTGACTGGTCTTAGGCTTCTTTCTTAAAATCCAGCGACAGGGAATTTACGCAATACCTTAATCCATTCTCACCTGGGCCATCGTCAAAAAGATGACCTAAATGGCTTCCGCAGCGTGCGCATAGAATTTCTGTGCGTACCATGCCATGACTGGAGTCTTTCTGCTTGATAATATTTGAGCCTTCTCCTATTTCATTGTCGAAACTTGGCCATCCGCAATGAGAGTCAAATTTCTGGCTGTCTGTGAAGAGTTCATTTCCACAGGCTGCACAGGTATAAACACCTTTCTCTTTATTATGCAGTAAATGACCGGTAAAAGGGCGCTCTGTTCCTTTTTCACGGAGTACATAATACTGGTCCTTGCTTAATTCTTTTTTATATTCCTCTTCGCTTTTCATAATTCTTTCCTTGCTGTTTTCCATTCGTATGTATCTTGCATACTTGAACAATAGTAAAACAGATTTTGTTCACAAACCCCAAAATTCTTTCCTGATATTTATTTTTGTTCAAAATC